>SHLQ01000001.1 GCA_004282895.1 Acidimicrobiales bacterium | reverse complement strand
AGCAGCGCTTCGAGAGCCTCCGAGCCATCCGTGACGGCGTGGACGTCGTAGCCCTCGAACCGCAGTGCGCGCTCCAACGACTCGCGCACGCTTTGATCATCTTCGGCCAGCAGCAAAGGGGTTGACGCGGCGTCGTCCGGGGTGGAAACCATAGGCACAAACGTAGAAGAGGCCGGGGCCGCCCGGGGCGACACCGACCTCTTCTTCACAAGGACTTACTCAAATCCTTCGCAGGGCTTCACTATCGGACGACGAACTCGATCCGACGGCTCGCCGCCTGATCCTCCACGCCATCAACAAGGATCGGTTGGGTCTCGCCGAAGCCAACGGCCTCCAGTCGGTCCGCCGCGATGCCGTTGTCGGTCAGGAACTGCTGAACCGAGTCCGCCCGGGCCTGGGACAGACCAAGGTTGAACTCGGCATCGCCGCTCGTGTCGGTGTGACCCTGAATCTGCGCCGACAAGGCCTCGTTCTCGGAGAAGAAGGTGATCGCCTTCTGGAGCTCCGTCTGACCCGCAGCCGTGATGACAGCTGAACCGGACTCGAACTCGATGTTCTCGAGCCCGAGAACCTCGTTCACGGTCGGTGGGGTCAGGATCTGGTCGATGATATGGACCATGCCATTGTCGCTGTCAAAGTCGCCGTCGCTCAGACGGCTGGCGCCGTTGACGATCACATCGTCACCGTCGACGGTTATCGACAGCGGCAGTCCGCTCAGGCTCGTCGCGGTTTGACCGTCCAGCGCCCGTAGATCATCGAGGGTCACGCGACCCGGCAGGATGTGGTACTCCACCAGGGCTGCAGCACCCGCAGGATCGGCGACAAGACCGCCCAGAACGTCTTGCGGAAGCGCAGCGATGGCGGCATCCGATGGCGCCAGCAGCGTGCGGATCAGCGGTGCTCCGCCGGCTTCCGTTTCCTCGAGAGACTCCTGCAGGCCAAGGGCACTGCCGATGGTGGCGAACTGCGTGGCCTGGCCGGAGTCATCGAGTGCATCCCACATGGTCGTGAGTTCGGGGGTGGCGGTTGTGGTTGGAGCCTCGGTGGTTGTTGTCGGGGCCTCCGTCGTAGTGGTCGGGGCCTCCGTGGTTGTCGTCGGAGCCGCGGTCGTGGTTGTTTCTGCCGCAGCGGCGTCGTCGCTGTGATCCTCATCGTCCTCGACGGCTTCCTCGGCGGTGTCGCCCCTCACGGTCGCCGTCGACGCGTCGTCGCGACGAGCAACCACGGTCACAATCAACAAGATGGCGGCGAGCACCCCAAGCACCACCAGAAAGAAGCCTTGGTCCTCTTCTTCGTCATCGAACACGACAATCTCCTTGCACAATCAAACCGCCGGGTCGCGAGACCCATGAACGCCGAGAGCCTAGCGGCGGCGGGAAGGCAGGAGAAGCCGACCTAGTTGTCGGCGTAGGAGATCTGGCAGAACCCGTGGTTGCAGTAGCCGTTGGGGTTCTTCTCCAGGTACTGCTGGTGATAATCCTCGGCGTAATAGAACGTGCCAGCGGGGGCGATTTCCGTGCTGATCTCCCCAAATCCCGCACCCGTGAGACGCTCCGCGTACGTGTCGGCCGAGGCGGCGACGGCGGCCGCCTGCTCTGCCGAAGTCGTGTAGATGGCGCTGCGATATTGCGTGCCAACGTCATTACCCTGACGGTGCATCGTCGTTGGATCGTGGTTCTCCCAGAACAACGCGAGCAGATCGTCGATCGCAGCGACCGCAGGGTCATAGACAACGAGAACGGCCTCGGTGTGCCCGGTCCTGCCCGAACACACCTCCTCATACGTCGGGTTCGGGGTGTAGCCACCGGCATACCCAACCGCGGTCGTGTGTACTCCTTCGGCCTGCCAGAAGAACCGTTCGGCACCCCAGAAACACCCCATACCCACGATCAGTTGCTCGGACCCCTCAGGAAAAGGCGGCTCCATCGAGGTGCCGAGTATGAGATGCGACGCGGCGACAGCCACGGGTTCGGCGCGGCCGGGCAATGCCTCGTCGGGGGTGATCATCACGGGTGTGGGTCGTTGGAAGAGCATGACCCGAGTGTATGACGACCCCGAGGTGGCTGGCTGGTGGAACCGATTGTTCCGCAGTCGTTCAGGACAGCTTGGCCGTCGCCTCGTCTCGCAGCTGGCGCTTCAGTACCTTGCCGTTCGGGTTCTTCGGCAGCGGGTCGGCGTACACGAACACATGCGTCGGCACCTTGTACGCCGCCAGATGTTCGGCAGCATGCTGCTGGAGGACTGCGGGGTTGACCGAGCGTCCAGAAAGAGGGTGAACGGCAATCGCGACCTCTTCCCCCAAGCGCTCGTGCGGCACTCCGAACGCAGCAACTTCGTGCACGTCCTCATGGTGAGCGATGACCGCCTCGATCTCCGCGGAGCCGACGTTCTCGCCACCGCGGATGATCACGTCCTTGGCCCGGTCAACGATCGCGACGAAGCCGTCCTCGTCGATCGTGGCGATGTCGCCGGTGTGGAACCACCCGTCGCCGTCCAACGACTGGGCCGTCTCCTCCGGTTTGTTGTGGTACTCCACGAACACGTGCGGGCCACGAATACACAGCTCCCCCCGTTCGCCTGGCGCCTGTTCGTTGCCGTCGTCGTCGACGACCTTCATTTCGCTGCACGAGGGCTGTACCCCAACCGTGCCGGGCTTCTCGGCGTAGAAGATGCCGCCGTTCAACGTGGCGATTCCACTGACCTCGCTCAGGCCGTACCCGATGCCGGCCGACGCATTCTCGATCTTCGAGTTCACTTCGCTCACCATGTGCGGCGGGTTCGGCGCACCGCCCGATCCCATCGACGTGATCGACGAGGTATCCCGACCCTCAAAGTCAGGTGAGGCCAACATGTCCATCGTCATGGTGGGAACACCCGTGAAGTGGGTGACTCGTTCGCGTTCGATCAGCTCGAGCGCCTTCGAGGCATCCCACTTGTACATGAGCACGAGCTGCCCACCGGTGGCGGTGATCGGCAACATGACACAGTGGGACCCCGTCACATGGAAGAGCGGTACGGCCACCAACATGATCGTGCGGCCTTCTTCACCAGTGGCCCCGCTCGGATCCTCACCCTGCGCCGCGGCTTCGGCCATACGCAGCGCCACCGTAACCAGCCCCATGTTCATCAGGTTCGAGACCACGTTGCGCTGGCTGTGAACGACACCCTTCGGGAATGCGGTCGTGCCCGAGGTGTACACAATCGCCGATCGTCCGTCAGGGTCGATCTCGACCGCCGGGATGTCGGTGCCTCCATCGAGCTCGTCCCAGGGAGTGGCAGAGTCGTGCAGCTCGCCCAGAGGGCGCACGACGATCATGGCCAGATCGAGACCATTGGCCTTGATGTCGGCGAGGTGGGGAAGCAGGGAGTTGTGGCGCTCGATGTCGCAGATCAGCACTCGCGATCCGGAGTCTTCCACGCCGTACTGCAGCTCCTCACCCGCCCAGAACGCGTTCATCTCGACCGCGCAGGCACCGATCATCTGTGCCGCCCACCAGGACAGGACCCACTCCGGGTAGTTGCGCATCGAGATACCGACGCTGTCGCCCGGCTGCACGCCGTAGTCCGTGATCAGCGCGTTCGCGATCTCGAGCACCCGCTTGCGAGCCGCGCCATACGTCATGCGCTCGTCCTCGTACACGATGTAGACGTCGTCATCGGCCGCCGCCACCCCCAGCCAGATGTGGCGAGTCTCCGCCGGCGCCGCCACGTAGGTTTTTATCGTGTGACCTCGGACCTCGGTCTCCGCCAACTCAAATGGCGAACCGGGCGCACCGAGCGCGTCGAACATGGCGGTAATCAAACTGGCAGCAGACATGGTGTCATCCTCTCAAAAAGGCCGCTGACGTACCCAACCCACCGCTAGGCACAACGAGGCGCGTCCACCTCGGTCGAGTCATCCACCGTCTCCAGCCACTCCCGGATCTGCTTCGCGCTCACGGCATACGCCCGCGGTAGTCCTGCCCGGTTGGTCGAGTGCACCAACCCAACGACGTCCTGCGACGAGACGAAGAGCCCACTGCCCGAATCGCCACGTTTGATCGTGGCGTCCAAACGCAGGCCATGGAATCGCGACTCCGTGTCGCGGAAAACCCCGTCCCAGTTGACATAGACGGGGTCGTCGATCACGAACGGGATCTCTTCGACATCGTCCGGGTTGCGCACCGCGATCGCTACGCCGCTGCCCTCCTCCGTTTCCAGCAGGGTGACGGGCTGAAACGTCGCATCGTCCACTCGCAGCGCGGCCAAATCGAAATCCTGATCAAACGCGACCAACACCGCTGCCGCTTCCGTGCCGTCGGGCCGAATCACGGCGAGTGACTCGGGCGTGCGTCCCGTTATGAGGTGACCGCTCGTCACGATCAGGTTCTCATCGACTGCAAAGCCGGATCCGAGTGCCGGCGCGCCGCAACCCAACGCCGTGATTCGAACGATCGCCTGGTGTCGATCGAAGGCCTCACCGCCGGGCGTTTCGCCCGAGGAACAGCCAACAGCGAGGGTGGCGACCGCGAGGGCGAGGAGCACCGCGATAATCCCGCGATGAGCCGTGACGCCGACTCCTCTCGCTCCTGAATGCTCCACTCCGACCTCCTGGGCTGCGACCTTAGTGGGATGAATCGACCCGGCTAGAGTCATCACCGTGACGACCTCGTGGACCCGTGCCTGGCTGGCAGCACTTGTTCTTCTGGTGGCCGCGGGGGCCATCGCGGCCGCCCAGCACGACATGCTGCTTGAGGTGGAGGAGCCCGTCATGGAGTGGCTCCTCGACGATGCCGACACCAGTGGCTGGGACCGCGCCGAGGGTCTGTTGTCCTCAACTCTTGTGTGGGGCGGCACGATCCTGCTCGCCGTCGTTGGGGCGTACTTCAATCGGTGGGTCGGCGCCACGGCCATCGCGGTGCTCATTCTCGGTCGCATCATCGCGACCATCACCCAAAACGTCGTGGAACGAGCGGCACCGGTCGGCGCCGAGTCCGGGTTTCCCCACATCGAACTCGTGCAGAGCACCATCTTCTTCGGCCTGGTCGTGTTGTTCGCCTGGTGGTTCGGTGCACCCAAGCTCGTCTGGCACATCCTTCTCGAGATCGCGATCTTTGCCACGCTGCTGAGCAGTGTGCGTCTGATCATCCGCGGTCAGATCTGGCCATCCGACGTGATCGGCGCAATGCTGGTGGCGTCGCTGTCACTGATCATCGCGGCGGCGATTCTCGAAGCACAACCGTTCGCCCGACGACAGAGCCCCGCAGAACCAGAATCATCGGTTCTGACCGGTTGAGATGCGCAGGCTGCTCACCATCATTGCGTGTGGTTCGCTGCTGGCAGGCTGTGGCGCAACCCCGCAGTCGAACAGCGGCTCGGCTGACGCGTCATTTCCGAGCGTCGTTGCCGCAACGGCGTCGAGGCAGGACGACGGCTGGAAGATCGACGTCACCATTTCCTCGCCTTACGACAGCCCCGAACGGTACGCGGACGCCTGGCGTGTGCTTGCGCCCGATGGCACAGAACTGGCTGTGCGGATACTGACGCACGACCATGCCAACGAGCAACCATTCACGCGATCGAAGTCCGGCATAGAGATTCCGGCGGACGTGGCGATGGTGACGATCGAAGGTCGCGATCTGATCAACGGCTGGGGTGGCGACACACTCGAGGTCGAACTCGAACGCTGAGAACCTCAGGCGTCGCCGCGTAGGACGCGCAGGGCGTCGTCGGCGTGAACCGTTCCGCTGGTCTCCGAGCGGATCTCCGCCATCAACTCCCCATCGGTCGCAATAACAAACGTGGCTCGTTTGCCGGGAAGCGGACCGAAACGTTTGGTACCGAACTGTTTGTGGATCGACCCGTCCGGATCCGACAACAACGGAAAATCGAGGTTGTTCTCGTCGGAGAATTCCTTCTGCAGACCCACCGGATCTGCGCTGATTCCCACTCGCTGGCCGTTCACTTCGTTGAAATCGGCGGCCAGGTCACGGAAATGACAGCTTTCCTTCGTTCAAAGCGGGGTCTTCGCCTTGGGATAGAAGAACAGAACGACGGGTCCGAAGGCGAGCAGCTCACTCAACCGAACCTCGTCACCGTTCTGATCGACAGCGGTGAAGTCCCCTACCTTGTCTCCGACCTTCATGTGGACATCGTAGCGTCCACAGCGAATGGACGAGCACGTACCTCGGTGAATACCCGCGCGAAGTACAGACCTTCGTCGGCCACCGAATCCGGCGCGTCGTGGCGTTCGACCTCTGTGCGAATGTGGGTGTCACCAATCGCAGGAAGCCCCGTTGCCAGCGCAGCGAGTTCGGCCCGCGCGATCTCCTCCGCCCGCTGATGGGCGGTCGCAAGGGCGTCGCTGGCATCGGTTGCGGTCTCCACTCCGTGGTGGGTGACCACACGGAACAATCCCGGGCCGTCGGTGTGCACCTCCGTGGTGCTGTGGGCCGCCAGATACCCCGCCGCTGCCCCGACGGCGTTGGCCACGGCGAACTGCTCCGGGAGGATGAGCTCGGCCGAAAGCCGCGCCGCCACCTCGGGGTAGTAGACGCCGGCCGGTCCACCGACCGCAACGACGGGATCCGTCGGCGCGATCGAGATCCTCGTGCGGCCGAGTGTCCCCCGCCCGTCGACGGCGGCGGAGATCACGGGATCAGATGTGGGTGCGGCCAACCCGTCCCCAACCGCCACCTCGAGTACTGCCAGCGCACTTCGGCGCACCGTCTCGGACCAGACCCGCTGACAGAAGTCCTCCACCGCCAACCCGGTGTACCACGCCATCACCTCTGCGGCGGCCGTAGCGGCCTCCATCGACCAGTTCTCCTGTATCCCGAGCACATGCGCCGCATCGGAGGGCGTGAACCCGGCCAGCTGCACCATGCCGCGTTCGGCCAATCCGTCCAGCACCCGGCGTTCGACGGTGCCTGAGGTGGCCTGCGCGATCGAGATCGGTTCCGTACCGATGCGATCGAACACCCGCTGTTCGACGCTGGTGAACTCCAGTCGTGTATCGGTCGCGCCTATGGGACGAAGCACGAACAGGGCCGCGAGCTCACGGGACTCGGGGTCGGCCAACTCCGCCCGCAGCCGGGTGGTGACCGACGGGTGATCGACCCCCAGCAGTGAGATCGGAACCGACCGTCGCGGCCCAACCGCAACCCGATCTCCATCGGTCGTGACACTGCTGTCGCCACCAAGGCCGGTCGTACGCACGTCGATCGCCCGCACCATGGTGCGCCACCCGCCAACCATCGCCCCCTGCGGGGCGAGCAAGGGCCGGCCGTCGATCGACTGGCCGACGTCGGTTGTAGTGCCGCCGATATCACTCAGGAGGAAATCGGTTCGATTCGAAAGTACACCCGCCCCGATCATCGAGGCGGCCGGACCGGACAGGATCGTTTCGATCGGACGTCGGGCGACCGCATCGGCCACGGCCAGCGACCCATCACCTTTCGCGATCGTGACCGGCGCAGTGATTCCCAGCGCCTCGACCGACCGACCGACCGCCGAGACCAGGTCGGCGATCTTCGAAAGCAGACGCGCATTCAACACTGCGGTAAGCGCCCGCCTTGGTGCATCGAGTGATTCTGAGAGCTCGCTCGAGATGGTCACCGGCAACTTCGTCGTCTCCGTGACGAGATCGCGGACCTGCAGCTCATGGGTGGGGTTCCGGACCGCAAAAGGCGCCGCCACCGCGACGGCCCGCACCTTCGACTCCCGGGCCAACAGGATGTGGCGCAGCGCGTCGAGGTCAAGGGGCACCTGCTCGTTGCCATGATGGTCGTGGCCTCCATCGACCTGCTCGATGATCACGTCGTTGAACGCCGACTGAATACCGCTTCGCTCCAGCATGGCGGCGTCGAACCCGACCAGAACGACCAGCACGGGGCTGCCGTGCCCTTCCACCACCGCATTCGTGGCGAGTGTCGTCGAAACCGACACCAACGCGACCGCAGCCGGATCCAGACCTTCGCTGATCAGATCCAACGCGTTCGACACACCCACGGAGAGGTCACCCCTGGTGGTGAGCGCCTTCGCCGACGAAAGAACCTCCATAGACATGGCGTCGAGGAGAACCGCGTCGGTATAGGTGCCGCCCGTGTCCACACCGACAATCAAGGAGTTGGTTCGAGTCACAGGCCACCAGAGTGGCAGACTTGGCTCGTATGGTCGAAGCATTGCGGAATCCGCGGCTCCAGGGGTTCGGCACCACGATCTTCGCCGAGATGAGCGCGTTGGCGCTTCGCACGGAAAGTATCAACCTGGGTCAGGGTTTCCCCGACACCGACGGCCCGGTGGAAATTGCGGACATTGCCGCCGAATGTGTGCGCAACGGTCCCAATCAATATCCGCCGCTGCCGGGTCAACCCGACCTGCGGGCGGCGGTTGCCGAACACCAGCAACGCTTCTACGGGCTGTCCTACGACCCGGACACCGAGGTGCTCGTCACCGCGGGTGCCACCGAGGCAATCGCCGCGTCGATCATTGCACTCTGCGATCACGGCGATGAAGTCATCGTGTTCGAGCCCACCTACGACTCCTACGCCGCCACGATCGCCATGGCTGGCGCCACGCTGGTACCGGTGATTCTCGAGGCGCCGGCGTACGAACTCGATGTCGACGCGCTCCGGGGAGCGGTCACTCCCAACTCCCGGCTCCTGCTTCTGAACACGCCGCACAATCCCACCGGCAAGGTCTTCAGCGAAGAGGAGTTGCGTGCCATCGCCGCGGTCGCGATCGAATACGATCTCGTCGTCGTTTCCGACGAGGTCTACGAACACATGACGTTCACTGGCCCACATCTCCCGATCGCGTCGCTGCCGGAGATGAGGGAACGAACCATCACGATCGGGTCCGCCGGAAAGACGTTCTCGTTCACGGGATGGAAGGTCGGGTGGATCACCGCCCCGTCCGAACTGCGAGCCGCGGCCATGACCGCAAAACAGTTCCTGACCTTCGTGAACGCAGCGCCGCTACAGCCCGCCGTCGCCATGGGCCTTCGTCTTCCCGATGCCTACTTCGCGGGGCTCCGGAACGAGCTCCTGGCGAAGCGCGATCGGTTGTCGGCTGGTCTGCTCGCGGCCGGGTTCGACGTCGTCCCGACGCAAGGCACGTACTTCCTCTCCGCCAACATCACGTCGTTCGCCGCTGCCCATAACCTGCCCGCCACCAGCATCGAGTTCTGCCTGGCTCTGCCCGAGGCCGCGGGTGTGGTCGCGGTGCCGAGCGAGGTGTTCTACCAGACGAAGGAAGCGGGCCGTTCGCTCATTCGGTTCGCGTTCTGCAAAAAGGACGACGTGCTGGACGCCGCCATCGAGCGATTGTCGAACGTGAACTAACCCCGACGGCGGGAACGGCGCCGGGTGCGATCGCGACCTGCGCCTGCGGCGACCACTTTCGGGCCGGGTGCGTCAACGTCGGGCGCAGCGATGTCGCCATCGACCACACCACGCATGTAGGCGAGATGTTCGGTCGACGTACCACAACAGCCACCGATGATCGTTACCCCGAGGTCCATCATCCGCTTGACGTGGGCGCCCATGACCTCAGGAGTCCCCGTGTAGGTCAGCGACTCACCCTTGAACTCGGGAACACCGGCGTTCGCTTTCACGATCACCGGAACGTCACCTGCACCCGAGCGGATCTCGGCCACGGCGGACTCGGTCTCGGCGATGTTGTTGCCACAGTTGGCACCGATGGCAACCAATCCGAGGTCGATCATGCGGGTAGCGGCTTCAGCGCCGGTGACACCCATCATGGTGCGACCGGCGGTGTCGAAACTCATTGTCGCGGCGATGGGAAGATCGGTGACGATTCGTGCGCCTTCAACCGCAGCTGCGACCTCATCGAGGCTCGACATCGTTTCAATCCACAGCACATCGGCGCCGCCCTCGGCCAAACCCTTCGCCTGCTCCGCGAATGCGGTGCGTGCGGTTCCGGGGGTCATCTCGCCCAGCGGAGCCATCAACTCGCCCGAAGGCCCCATGGAACCGGCGACGACGACCGTGCGGTCGGCTTTGTCGGCGGCCGCGCGAGCAACCCGGGCGGCGGCCGCGTTCAGCTCGACGGCGCGTTCCGCCAGGTTGTGGAGCTTGAGGCGAAACGAGGTTCCACCGAACGAATTCGTCAGAATGATGTCCGAGCCGGCGTCGATGTATCCCGTGTGGACCGACGTGACCTTGTCGGGCATATCGATGTTCCACATCTCGGGCGGATCACCCGCGGTGAGCCCTCGGGCAAAGAGCTCGGTGCCCATCGCGCCGTCAACCAGCAGCGTCTTTTTGGTGTCGAGAAGATCAGCGAATACGCCCATAACCCCATTCTGGTCTGTGAACCACCACTTCTGGGTGTGTCGTGTGGCCTAGTCCGCTGCGGACGTGGAACGAACGAAGAAATCCCAGGCGAGTTGGGTGGCGTCGATGTCCGTGTTGGTGACACCCAGGGCCGCGATCGACTGGGACACGACCGACCCCGGCCAGGTATGCCCGCCATCGGTGATCGTATAAAATGCCACCTCGACATCATCGGCGCAACCGCCGAAGGTGGTGCGCGTCACCAGATCCGACACGGCGGTATCCGCACTCGTCCCACAGCCGAAGTCGGCGGCGAACTCGGCGAACTCCTCCTTGGGGACCTGCTCGAAGAACGCACCGGCCACCTCGGCCCCGGGCAGCGTGGAGACGCCGCTGCCGTCGAAGGGGACGACCGAATCGTCGACACCGTGGAAGGCGAGATACGGCACGGGTTCTGCCGGTTCACACGAATCATCGTGGGTCACCCCCGCGACGGAGACCGCGGCGGCGATCCGTTCGCTCAGCTCACACACCATCACCGACGTGAAGAATCCGCCGTTGGACATTCCGGCCGCGTAGACCCGTTCCTGGTCAATGCACACATTCGAGGTCAAGGTGTCGAGCAGGTCACGGACGAACTGCACGTCATCGCGATCATCACTGTCGAACTGTGGAAGCTCCCATGACGCCCGGTCATCAGTGGGGGTCGAAAGCCCGGTGGGATGCACGGCCACGAATCCTTCGCGTTCGGCCAGTGGCCCGATACCGCTGAAGAGCGATTGTTGCGATCCATTGCTGCCAATCCCGTGGAAGTCGAGCACCACGGGAAGCGGGGAACCGTCGTAGGAACTGGGCACGCTCCACTGCGTCATGTATTCGAGACCGCCGGAAACGATCGTCTCCGACGTGATACCGATGCGCACTGACGGCTGCGAATCGCAGGCATCGGTGGGAAACGCCGCTGGCGGAGCGCTGGTCGTCGTGGTTGTGGTCGGTTCCTCGACCGTTTCAGCCAACGTCGCGTCCACCGGGTCTGCCTCGACCACCGTGGTGCTCGTGGCTGCCGTCGTCGAGGTCGGCGCTCCGATCGAGTCGCCATCATCCGACGCACACCCGAAAACGAACAAGAGTCCTGCCATGAGAAGCGCGGTGCGTTTCATCATGACAGAACCCTATGCGTTGGCCAGGTGGTTGCCCGGGAGGCCTCAGCCGCGGCGAACCACGATCTCACCGAAGTTCATGTCGAGCTCGAGATCGATCAACGCGTCGTCCGTCCCAAAGTCGAGGTCGGTCGAAAGCCCGTCTTGCTCTTCGCCGAAGACCTTGATGGCACCAAAGTCGGCGTCGGCCTCACCCATCACCGCGACATCGGAGGGCACAATCACTTCGATACGCCCGAAATCGACGTCGATGGCAACGTCCACCGGTGTCTCGAGGTCGTCGAACATCTCGGGTTCGAGCTCCCGCAGGTCGAGGATGATCTCGGCACCGTCGGCCGAAAGAGTGGCCGGAATCGAATCGACGTCCAGCGGGGTCCTTTCGATCGTGCCCGAGTTGTCGAAGTCGAGGTCTCCGCCAGTGACGGAAAGGACGACCACGAGGGGCACGATGACAAGAAGGAGCAGGAATACTGCGAAGAGGGCGCCGAAGATCTTCAACCCGCGCCGCCGGCTCTTGGGGCGTGGCGGAACCGGCTGGCCCAACGGTGACCGGTTGTCGAGTGGAGGCGGGGTTCCGCCGTCCCCTCCGTCCACGTCGGCCGGCTGTGTTTCCGGTTCGGACACGGGCGCGGAGAAGGACTCGACAGGACGTGGGTTCTGCGTGAGCAGCAGGACGCCGCCACCGATCATGAGCAGTGGCAACAAGACGGCGCCGAAGCTTCCGGCGCCCCAGGCAATCGCGAGCAGGATGCCGATTGCAGCGAGACCGATCCCGAGATCACGTTGGCTGATCCGTTCCCGCGGCTCACCCGTCGTTGATGGCGGCCAGTACTCGGCGCGGGGAATGATCATCCACGCAAGCAGATAGATCAGGATGAAGAACCCGGCGCTCATGAAGGTCAGTACGACGAATGCGAGGCGTATGAGCGAGGTGTCCCATCCGAGTCGGTGGGCGATGCCGGACGCCACGCCACCCAAGCGTGCGTACGGATCCCGCACGAGCTGGCGCGTGGCGTTGTACACTGGAGCGGCAATCGGTGGGGGTGGTTCGTCCTCGAGCGGCGGGTCCGCCTCTTCTTCCCATCGATTGGTGTCAACCATCAGATCCGTGTCCGTCTCTGCATCATCTGGTTCGGTAGTGATGTCATTTTCGTTCGTGTTGTTTTCCATGCTGTCATCTTCACGACCGCAGCCCCCGAAGACTATTGGGTGATGCCCCCATTGGACCCTGATCTTCCCCTGCATCTCGGGGTCGGCTCAGGGCCCCACCCTGATGTGGAAGGCCCGGAGAAGCTGCGATGATGGACGGATGACACAGGTCACGACCGCGCCGCTGTGGCAAGTACCGCGCATCAACCGCACCGATCGGTGGGTTGGCGGGGTCGCGGCCGCCATCGCCCGCGAGGTTGGGGTACAGCCGATGGTCCTACGAGTCGCATTTGTCGTGCTGATCCTCGTCGGCGGATGGGGCCTCGTGCTGTACGCCCTGGCATGGGCGCTGCTGGCGGTGGTGAGCCCTGAACAGATCAGTCCGTATCGCCCCACACCCAAGGGAGCAACGTCGGTACACCGTCACCTCGGCGTTGGATTGGTCACGCTCGGACTACTGCTGCTGTTTCGACCGTTCACCTCCAACGTCTTCGACAACATCGTGTGGCCGGTCGGGTTCGTGCTCACCGGGGCGCTTATCGCGTGGTCGCGCACAACGAGGGAAGCCGGAGGGCTGAACGCGGTGGTGCGTGTCGTCGCCGGACTCGTGGTCGCCGTCGGCGGCATCCTCGCCTTCACCGCCCTGCAGTACAACCTCGTCAATACCGTGATCGGCGTGATCTTCGGCCTGGCAATCCTCTCGGGAATCACCCTCGTCGCGGCTCCATCGGTCGTGCGTATGGCTCACGACCTTGATGACGAGCGCCTCAACCGCATCCGCTCCGACGAACGCGCCCGTATCTCTGCGCATCTGCACGACAGCGTGTTGCAAACGCTCTCGTTGATCCAACGCCACAGCGACGACCCACAACGCACCGCTCACCTGGCGCGCCAACAGGAGCGAGAGCTCCGCAACTGGCTCTACGGCGCCGCCCCGTCGGGCGCTGGTCTCACGCGTCTCGGTACCGAAATCGAGCGAATCGCCACGGAGATCGAGGAGGCGTTCGATACCCGCATCGAAGTTGTGACCGCGGGCGACACCGAGGATCTGGCCCCCAGCCGGGTACTCGACGAACTCATCGCAGCCACCCGGGAGGCCATTCGCAACGCGGCCGCCCACGCCGAGTCCCCCACCATCGATGTGTTCGCCGAACGCAGCGCGACGACGTTGTCCGTGTTCGTGCGCGACACAGGCATCGGGTTCGATCCCGCCATCATCGAGGAGTCCCGTCAGGGCGTGCGAGAATCAATCGTGGCGCGAATGGAACGAGCAGGAGGCAAAGCGGTGATCCACAGTGTTGTCGGCGAAGGCACAGAGGTTGAGCTCGAACTCCCCCTTCGCTCCTTGCAGGCCTCGCCATGACCCGCCTCGTTCTTGTCGACGACCATGCGCTCGTGCGCGCGGGGGTCCGAGCCGAACTCGAGACGTCATTCACCATCGTGGGTGAGGCCGGCGATGTTCCCGAAGCCATCGATGTCATCGTCCGGGAGAAGCCCGACGTGGTGGTGTGTGATGTACACCTGCCCAGCGGGACCGCCGACCTGGTCATCGCTGGCGCTGTCGAACGAGGGGTCACGACCGTGTTCCTCGCGTTGTCCGTTTCGGATGCGGCGGAGGATGTCATCAAGGTCATCCGAGCTGGCGCTCGTGGCTACATCACCAAGGCCACCGATGGCGCCGGACTCACCGATGCCGTCCGCCGCGTCGCCGACGGAGACGCCGTCTTCTCCCCTCGCCTTGCCGGATTTGTGCTCGATGCGTTCTCGACCGAACTCGAGTCGCCGGCGATTGATCCCGAACTCGACCAACTGACCGCTCGGGAGCAGGAAGTCATGCGTTTGCTGGCCCGCGGCTACGCCTACAAGGAGATCGCACGCCGGCTCACGATCTCGATCAAGACGGTCGAGTCCCATGCGAGCGCAGTGTTGCGCAAGCTGCAACTCTCAAATCGAAACGAACTCACTCGGTGGGCCGCCGACCGGAGAATCCTGTAGTGAGGCCGCTCCTCGCCGTCGGCGACGTCTGGGATCGGATCAGCCCGTGGATCCCCCTCGCCATCACCGTCGTCGTCACGATCCTGCTCGTCTGGGTTGTGCGATGGCTGGTCAAGCGCACGCAGGCCAAGGACCCGTCGGACAGCACGTTTCGGGTGCAGGTCGCCACCGCCGGCGCAGTGCTGGTTGGCATCGTCGCACTGATCTTTGCGCTCCCCGACGGCTCGGATTCCGATCTGGCGCTGAGTGTGGTTGGCCTTGTGGTCACCGGCGCCCTCGCCATTTCCTCCCAATCGATCATCGCCAACGCCATGGCCGGGCTGATGTTGCGCAGCGTTGGCTCCTTCAAACCGGGCGACTTCATCGAGGTCGCCGGCCACCTCGGCCGTGTGAGCGAGCTCGATCTCTTCCACACGGAGATTCAATCGACCGACCGCGACCTGATCACCCTCCCGAACTCCCTCATGGTCAATGAACCGGTTCGGGTTGTTCGCAGCTCCGGAACGATCGTGTCGGCGAATGCGTCGATCGGCTACGACGTGTCCCGCCATCAACTGGAGGAGCTGTTCGTCGAGGCGGGCCTTGCCGCTGGGCTTCTCGAACCATTCGTCCAGGTCGTCGATCTCGGCGACTACTCCGTCTCGTATCGAATCGCTGGGTTTCTCGAGGATCCTCGATCGCTGGTGGTGACCCGATCGAAACTCCGTGGGGCAATTCTCGACTGTCTGAGCGAGGCCGGGATCGAAATCATGTCGCCCATGTACGTTGCTCGGCGTGCCGTCGATAGCGACCCGGTTTTGCCCCATCAGGTGGCCGCTCCCGCGGTGACCGGATATCGCCGGACCGCCGAAGATCGTGTCTTCGACAAGGCTGAGGCTGCCGGTCGGATCGAGTCAACGAAGGCCGAACTCGCCGAGGCACACACCACGCTGGCGGAGCTTCAACAGGACCTGTCCAACGTCGACGGCGACGGGGAAGGACCTCGCCTCCAGGCCGCTGTCTCCCGTCAGGAGCAGCTCATCGAGCGGCTCGAGCGCCGACACTCGCGGCTACAGCAACGGTTCAGCGACGACTAGCCAGCAGTAGCGGACTGACTGTTCCAGGCATCCGCGCAGGCTTGCTCGATCGAACGTGTCGTGGCCCAACCAAGTTCGGCGTTCGCGCGCGCCGGGTCGGCGACGCACTCGGCGATGTCTCCCGGCCGGCGGTCGACGATCCGGAACGGGATGGTGAGCCCCGTGATCTTCTCCACCGCCCGAATCATCTCGATGACACTGACGCCCGAGCCCTGGCCGAGGTTGTAGACCTCGTACCCGCTGTGGTTGTCCATGTGTTCGAGCGCTGCCACGTGCCCCTCGACCAAATCCATGACGTGGATATAGTCGCGCACCCCTGTGCCGTCCGGCGTCGGGTAGTCGTCACCGAACACCATCACCTCGTCCCGTTTGCCCGTGGCCACGTCCATCACCATCGGCATCAGGTTGTTGGGCTTTCCCACCGGAGCCTCGGCGATCCGCCCGCTCTCGTGGGCACCGACCGGGTTGAAGTACCGCAGGGAGGTCATACGCCAGCGATCATCAGATGCGGCAACGTCGCGCATGATCACCTCGATCATCTCTTTCGTCATGCCGTAGGGATTCGCGGCACCAATCGCGGCGGTCTCGGGGATCGGGTTGGACTCCGGGTCGCCGTACACCGTTGCCGATGACGAGAACACGAAGTTCCAGATGCCCGCAGCCTTCATCGCGTCGAGTACGGCGATGGCGCTGCCCAGGTTGTTTCGGTAGTAGTCGAGCGGCTGCTCGACCGACTCCCCTACCGCCTTGAGCGCCGCCATGTGAATGACGGCCGAGACGTTGTGTTCCGTGATGACCGACTGGACCAGGGTCGCGTCAGTCGCGTCGCCCTCGATCTCCACAACCTCTCGCCCCGTGAGATCAGAAACAACAGCGAGCGCGCCACGAGTGCAGTTCACGTAGTTGTCGAGCGACACCACCTGATGGCCCGCGTTCAGCAACGCCAAGGCCGTATGGCTGCCGATGTAGCCCGCGCCCCCGGTTACCAGCACAGTTTCACTCACAGTGTTCCCTTCGGGCTTCCGCTGCTTCGTCGTTGACAAATCTATCGGTTCGCCCGAAGCGGGCCTGAGCACGCGGGGCAAGGATCGCTAGGTTGATCGCATGGCCCTCATCCTTGCATCCGGTTCGCCTCGCCGGCTCGAACTGCTTCGCCAACTTGGCATCGAACCGGTGGTTCGCCCCGCCGATATCGACGAGTCCGTTCACGATGGTGAAGCCCCCGACGACTATGTGCGTCGCATCGCGCTGGGGAAAGCCAACACCGTGCTCGCAGAACCCGACCACGTCGTGCTGGCTGCGGACACGACCGTGATCATCGACGGGCTCATCCTTGGCAAACCCGTCGACGAACCTGACACCCGTGCCATGCTTCACCGGCTATCCGGACGTCGCCACGTCGTCCTCACCGCCGTGACCATCCGCACCATGGATCACACCGTCACGGACGTCGAAGAATCGACCGTGACGTTCAGCCCGCTGTCCGATCAGGACATTGAGTGGTACGTCTTGACGGGCGAACCAGCCGACAAAGCGGGGGCCTACGGAGTGCAGGGCGCGGGTGGACTGTTCGTGTCGTCCATCGACGGATCGACCGACAACATCATCGGCCTCCCCCGAGCCCTCACCGCTCGCTTGTTCGACGATCTTGGGCTTCGGTTGCTGGATTTCAGCCAGTTCGGTGCCTGATCCCGCCACACTGGAGTCGTGTCCACCTCCGTCCTCCCCGATGTGTTGCAGATCGGCCGCCTGAGCGTTTCTCCGCCGGTGGTTCTTGCTCCCATGGCCGGAGTCACCACCGCGCCCTACCGGACCTTGTGTCGACGCTTCGGCAATCGCCAGCCGTTCGATGATGCGACGTTGCCACCCGGCGACGCCTCCACAGCGAGCGGCGGGCTCTATGTCAACCAGATGATCACCGCGCGGGCGCTGATGGAGGGGCACAAGAAGATGCTCCACACTGCCCGATTCGCCGACGGCGAGGCACCCCGCAGCATCCAGCTCTACGGCACCGACCCCTATTGGATCGGCGAGGCTGTTCGCAAGCTCGTCGGCGAAGGTGAGGTCGACCACATCGACCTGAATCTCGGCTGTCCGGTTCCAAAGGTCACCCGCCATGGTGGCGGCAGCGCGTTGCCCTGGCATCACCATCTGCTCCGCAACATCGTGCGGGCAATGGTGAACAACGCCGAAGGGGTACCCATCACGTTGAAGTTCCGCATCGGCATCGACGACGACCACATCACCCACCTCGACACCGGCCGCATCGCCGAAGACGAAGGTGCCTCCGCCGTCGCCCTCCACGCCCGCACGGCGGAGCAGGCGTATTCGGGCACTGCCCGCTGGGAGGCCATCGGCGAACTCAAAGAGCACGTCACCTCGATCCCCGTGCTCGGAAACGGCGACATCTGGGAAGCTTCCGATGCGCAACGCATGATGGCCGAAACCGGATGTGACGGCGTCGTCGTCGGTCGAGGCTGCCTCGGCCGGCCGTGGCTCTTTCAGGAACTGTCCGAGGCATTCACCGGGACCGAGATCACGCCGGCTCCGAGCCTGGCCGAGGTCGGGCAGATCATGACCACCCATCTCGACCTGTTGATCGACTGGCTCGGCGAGGACCGGGGCACTCGCGACTTCCGCAAACACCCCGGCTGGTACCTGAAGGGATTCCCCGTCGGATCCCAGGTACGCCAGCAGTTGAACCAGATGAAGAGCCGCGACGAGATGCTGGCCGTGCTCGGCTCACTGGCAGATGAACCCTTTCCCCCCGAAGCCGCTCGACTCACCCGCGGCCACAGTCACGGACCACGCCGGGTTGCATTACCCCACCGCTGGATCGAGACCCGAGACGATCCCACTCCTCCGGGCGCGGCCGCTGCGGCGTACACCTCAGGTGGCTGACTAACCTCCGGTCATGACGTCCCGACCGATCGACCCGTTCTACGTCATGGAGGTCGTTGCGAATGCGCAGCGGCGCGAACGAGAGGGTCATGCGGTCTTCCACCTCGAGGTTGGCCAGCCAGCAACCGGTGCCCCCGCCGGCGCAATCGCCGCCGGGCATGAACTCCTCGACCACGACGTGCTCGGATACACGATCAGCAGCGGCATCCCTGAGCTCGCGCCTGCCATCGCCGCCCACGCTGCGCGCACCTACGGCATCGACCTGGACCCGGGTCGAATCGCGCTGACCCAAGGGGCGACTGGCGCGATCGTGCTCGCGATTCTTGCCGCCTTTGAACCCGGCGCTCGGGTTGGTGTCACCAACCCCGGGTATCCGTGTTATCGCAACATGTTGGTGGCCTTGCACATGGAACCGGTATTGCTCGATGTCGATGAGACGACCCGCTTCCAACCGACCACCTCACACCTCGAAGCGGCGGGACCACTCGACGGGGTGATCGTCGCGAGCCCATCGAATCCGACCGGCACGGTCTTGTCTCCCGGGGAGTTGCAAACAATCGCCGCCTGGTGCGACAGCCATGACGTGCGGCTGATCTCCGATGAGATCTACCACGGTCTGATCTACGGCGACGCCGAAGCCACCACTGCGGCGAGCTACTCCGACTCCGCGATAGTCATCAACAGCTTCAGCAAGTACTTCTCCATGACCGGTTGGCGCATCGGTTGGGCGGTCCTTCCGGAGCCACTGGCGGAACCGTTCGACCGGCTCGCGCAGAACCTCGTGATCTGCCCACCCGCACTCTCCCAACACATGGCTCTGGCCGCGCTCAACTGTCGGGACGAACTTGACGGCCACGTCTCGCGCTACACCACAAACCGGCAGATCCTCCTGGATGGGCTTCCTCGGGCGGGGATGCCCGATCTTGCACCGGCCGACGGCGCGTTCTACATCTGGGCGCGCACAGACCATCTCGCCGCCGACAGCAAAACCCTGGCGGCGGAGTGGTTACGGGATTTCGGTGTCGCCGCAACCCCTGGTGTCGACTTCGATCCGAAGCGAGGCCACAAATACATGCGATTCAGCTTCTGTGGCTCGCCCGAAACCATGCATGGCGCAATTGACGCGCTGACGACGTGGCGAATGCGCAGCCTCGCGTCCTAGAAAGGCTCGCGCCCTAGAAGCTCGGCTTGCGTTTGTTCAGGAACGCATCCATACCCTCGACCGCCTCCGGGTGCACCGACTGTTGGGCGATCGCATAGGACTCGCGTTCCATCGCTTCGGCCAACGCGGATGAGGCGCCGGCGATGAGCAACCGCTTCGCGCCGCCGTAGGCGTGGGTCGGGCCCTCGGCAAGTTTCGCCGCCAGCGCTCGGGCTTCGGCCACGACGACATCGTCAGGAACCACACGGTTGATGAGACCCCAGCCGAGAGCCTCCGTGGCGGAGAGCATGCGGTTGGTCAATACCATCTCGGTCGCGCGCCGCAATCCGACCACCCGGCTGAGGAAGAACGTCGACGTTCCGTCGGGGGTGAGACCAGCCGCCGTGTACGCCATGACGAAACGAGCAGACTCGCCGGCGACCACAAGGTCACTGGCCGCGACCGTACTGACTCCGGCGCCTCCGGCCGTTCCCGTCACACCGGTCACGACCGGCGCATCCATGGTCGCCAGACGATGAATAGCGCCGTGGAAGTCGATCGTCATCTCGTTGAGATTCGACGGTGTCATATCGCCGCCGGACGACAGTTCCGCAAGGTCGCCGCCGCCGAAGAACACCTTGCCTTCGCCCCGCAATACCACCGCTCGGGCGGCACCGGTCCCGGCGAGCCAGGATGCTGCCTGGCGCAACTCAAACGCCATCTGCTTCGACAACGCATTGGCTGGTGGACGCGCCAACACGAGTTCGAAGACCCGGTTGTCCATCTCGTCCAGTCGGATGGTTTCGAATTCCGGCAACGCCACGATGAGCCTCCCTGTCGAGCTGTCGTCCAGTTTGTCTGACGAACCGACCATCGGAGGAATTCGACGCGGCACTTGCGAGACTGGAGACTCGCGGACGGAGAGGCCCACGATGGAGATTGCCGATTCAATTCTTGACCTGATTGGCAACACGCCGTTGGTTCGGGCTCCCAAGATTGCCGGCCATCTGGACTGCGACTTCGTGTTGAAACTCGAACTCACGAACCCCGGTGGCAGCTCGAAGGATCGCCCCGCGCTGGCGATGATCGAAGCCGCCGAACGGGAAGGCCTCCTGCAGCCGGGAGGCACCATCGTCGAACCGACGAGTGGAAACACCGGAGTGGGGCTGGCCATCGTGGCCAACCAGCGGGGCTACAAGTGTGTTTTTGTCATGACCGACAAGGTCGCACCCGAGAAGGTCGACCTCCTCCGGGCCTACGGCGCAGAGGTTGTGGTGTGTCCGGTCGCCGTGCCGCCGGAGGACCCGGAGTCCTACTACTCCACGGCCGAACGCCTCGTCTCCGAAATTCCCGGCGCGTTCCGCCCCGACCAGTACTCCAACCCGGTGAACCCCCAGTCGCACTACGACACGACCGGTCCGGAGATCTGGCAGCAGACCGACGGCAAGGTCACCCACTTCGTCGCCGGCGCGGGCACGGGCGGCACTCTCACGGGAGTCGCCAAGTACCTCAAGGAACACAACCCGGATATCAAGATCATCGCCGCTGATCCCGAGGGATCGGTGTATTCGGGCGGATCCGGTCGCCCGTATCTGGTCGAGGGTGTCGGCGAGGACTTCTGGCCGACCACCTACGAGCCCGATCTCGTCGACGAGGTCATCGCGGTTTCAGACCGCGACAGCTTCATCATGGCCCGCAACGTCGCCCGGGAGGAAGGCATCCTGCTCGGCGGCTCGTGTGGCACCGCAATCGCCGCCGCCCTTCAGGTTGGCGAATCACTTGGGCCCGACGACCTCATGGTCGTACTCACGCCGGATTCGGGCCGCGGCTATCTATCGAAGGTGTTCAACGACGATTATCTCGCCACCCTCGGCTTCATCACCAGCCCCAGTGGACCGTGTGTCTCGGAGGTTGTCGCGGCCAAGGGACCCAACGATCGTGACCTCATCTACGTGAACCCGGAGACGCCCGTTCGCGAAGCCGTCGAGTTGATGCGCGATGCCGGGGTGAGCCAAGTGCCGGTCGCAAAGAACGAGCCACCGTTTGCGCTGGCGGAGATCTCCGGCGCCGTATCTGAGCTCCAACTGATGAACGCGACCTTCGCCGACGAGAGTGTGCTCGACAAGCCGGTGGAGATGATCATGGCGCAGTCGCTGCCCACGATCGGCATCGGCCAATCTGTGCAGACCGCAGTGGAACTGTTCGAGGGCGCAAACGCGTTGCTGGTGATCGATGGCGGTCGCCCGCGAACGGTGATCAGCCACACGGACGTCCTTGAGTTCCTGTCACCGTCGGAGGAGAACACCTAGATGACAACCGATCGCGAAACGGATGGCTTTGAGACCCGGGCCATCCATGCCGGACAAGACCCCGAATCGGTCACCGGATCGGTAATCACGCCGATCTTCCAGACCTCGACCTATGCCCAACCGGCACCGGGCGAACACACCGGGTATGAGTATTCGCGGACTGGCAACCCGACGCGCACCGCCCTGCAGATCGCGCTCGCCGCGCTCGAAGGCGCCCGTCATGGCGTGGCGTTCGCGTCGGGGCTCGCGGCGGAGGACACCGTGCTGCGGTCTCTTGGCGCCGGGGATCACATCGTGCTCGGCAATGACGCCTACGGTGGCACCTTCCGCCTTATCAGCCAGGTGATCACCCGAGGTGGCGTCAAATGGTCGGCGGCCGATCTCACGGACCCCGAGCTGCTGGACGCTACGTGGAATCCGGCGACGCGGGTGGTGTGGATGGAAACCCCGACGAATCCACTGCTCACCGTGTTCGATATCGAAGCCCTCGCCGAGGTCGCACACAAACACGGCGCAAAACTCGTGGTGGACAACACGTTCGCCTCCCCCTACCTGCAACAGCCCCTCTCACTCGGCGCCGACCTGGTGATCCATTCGACGACGAAGTACATCGGCGGTCACAGCGACGTCGTGGGCGGTTTTGTCGCTACAAACGATGATGACTGGGTCTCCGACATCACGTTCCTGCAGAATGCGGTGGGCGCCGTTCCTGGCCCGATGGACTGCTTCCTTACACTGCGTGGACTCAAGACTCTCGGCGTTCGTATGGACCGCCACACAGCGAACGCCCAGCAGATCGTCGAGCTGCTGACCGGACACCCAGAAGTGTCCCACGTGCTCTATCCGGGCCTCGAAGGCCATCCCGGGTACGACATTGCCGAGCGACAAATGAAGGCACCCGGCGGCATGGTGTCGTTTCGCGTGACGGCCGGGTTCGAGGCCGCCAAGGCGCTGACAACCAACACCCGACTGTTCACACTCGCCGAATCACTCGGCGGCATCGAATCCCTGATTGAACACCCCGGGGTCATGACCCACGCGAGCGCCGCCGGCTCCCCACTGGAGGTTCCCGACGATCTCGTTCGCCTATCGGTTGGGATCGAGACCGGCGACGACCTCGTCGCTGATCTCTCCGACGCTCTGGATCAGATCTAGATCAGAAGCGTTATGCCGGATCGCAGGGGCGATCGATCTTGACGCCACCGAGCTTGTGGCGCACGTTGTAGGTAACGCCGGGTTCGGGGGCGGCGATGTTGTAGGTCAGTGTGTCCTCAACCGTTGCGATCCAACCGTCGTCGCGGATCTGGTAGCGGGTGATCGATCCGACCATCGTCCAGTTCAGCTCGAGTGAGCCGTCCGGCAGGGTCGTGGCAGTGCACCCGCCCGGATCGGGCTGAGGCACATCGATGGGAGCAGGCTGACAGGTGATGTTCTGCTGGCCACCCATGTTGTAGCGAATCGTGTACGTGTTGAGCCCTGGTACGGCCGATGCGTCGGTGTACGTGGTGGCGGTCGTCGTGGCCACCCAACCACCATTGTCTCGGACGTTGTAGTTGTCGACGCCAGCAACGGCATCCCAAGTAAGTACCGGCTGACCGTCGCCGTTCAGGACTGCCGTGCAGGCGATGGTCACACCCGGGACCGTGACCGGATCGGGGGTGCAGGGCACGTTGGTGGTCACGCCACCAGGACGCCAGCGGACGAGATAGCTGTGGTCACCGACCGCGGCCGAGCCATCGGTGTAGGTTCCGTCGCCGGCGGCGACTGTCGCCAGCCATTTGCCGTCTCGGCGAACGAAGATCGTAGACACCGCACCGTCTTCGAAGCCGGTGTAGGTCACGACCGGCTGATTGCTGGCGTTGAGCGCTACGGTGCAGCCGAGGTCGGAGGGTATGGTGAATGTCGATGTTTCGACAGCCGACTGGTTGCCGGCGACATCGGTGCCCGTGACCTGCACGAGATAGGACGCACCCGGCAAGGTTGGCGTGGTCACGGTCCACTCGAGTGAGCCGAGGCCGTTCGGAACGGTCGTATTCGGAAGATTTGCCGGGGTTGCACCAAAGGTGCCATCGGTCTGCAGCCACTGTCCGGAGGTCGTGTCCTGAAGCTGGACGTCGACCGATGCGGGCGCGGCGTTGTCGAGGATGCTGCCGACCAGCGAGGTGACGGCGGTTGGGAACGACCCGTCTGCGGGTGAAGTCACAGAGACCGTTGGTGGGGTGGTGTCCGTGCCGCCACCGAGATCGATGAAGCCGGAGCGACCCACGTTGAACGAGTTGATGCGGTCCCGGTCCGAACCGAGAAGGAGGCCACGGTCGATAACCGTCAGGTCGAGAATGCCCGTGAACGCGTTCGCGCCCGGATCCCAATTCAACGCCTGCGCGTCAGCGGGATTGAGTGCGGCGAGCTGCTTACGGAAGACCGCGTGCTCCGGATCGAGGTTGGAAGGGTTCCACGGCCACGATGGGTCGTTGATATCGCAGGCATTGGCTGTGCCGGGCCAGGTGGAGCTGACACCGCCGGGAGGCGTCGGCAGCTTCGGCGCGGCGCAGAAGTGTCCACCGACGTAGACGGCCACATCGGACACGGCCAACGAGAGCACGCTCGAGTACATGCGGGCTGACCAGTCGTAGGTCACGACGGTGTCGCCGGCGACCGGGTAGCGCAGGACGGAGTCACAGTTCGGCGGATTGTCGGCGCCCTGGCCGCCGACAACGATGAAGGTGTCATCAGGGGAGATCGCCATGTCGCGAAGCTTGTTTCGACAATCCCTGTTGCCTTGGTCATCCCAGTTAACCTGCCAGCCGCTCATGACCGAGGTTGGTCCCGAGACGTCGACCTTCAAGAGTGCTTGGCGTGGGGTCTGGTTGACCCATCCGCCGTGATGGAGAGCGAAGAGCGTCGAGCCGTCGCTCGTGAGCACTACGGCGCGGGCAAGATCAGATCCAGCGGTGGAGCCCGTGATGTCCATCACGAACCCGGTGTCAACGGCTCCGGTGGTCGCGTCGACGGCAGCCAGGCCCAGCCGGGGCAGGCCGTCGACGGTGGTGAAACTTCCGCCGAGGAACACCTTGTCGTTGCGAGCGGCAATCGACTGCACCCGAGCGGACACCGACGGTTTGAACGTCGGGTCGAGGTTGCCAAGCGGGTCGAGCTTGGCGATTCGTCCTCGGAAGTTTCCGTCCCATTGGGTGAAACGTCCGCCGACGTAGAGAGCGGATTCGTCGGGCGAGGCGTCGAGCGAACGAACGACCTTGTCGAGAACCGGCCGGAACGACGTGTCGAACGCACCGGTATCGATGTGGTAGGCGAAGATGTAAGGCTGGGTGACGACGGTGCCGTCCGGCAGTTCGATCTGTTGGAAGTCGCCCCCGACGAAGATCCGGGAGCCGACTTGGGCGTGAGCCCGCACGTTTCCGTCCAGAACAACAGGAAGGTCGAGGCGCGGTACCTCACCGACGAGCGTGCCGTGATTGGCAGCGTCAGCGGGAGCTGCGTCGGAGGCAATGATGGCGGCGACACCACACATCGCGAGCACGACGACGAGTCGCCCAATCGCATTTCTTGTGGTTCTCATATGCCGAATCGCCCTCACAGTGACCATTCCCTTGTTCTAGTTGACCCTGAGTGTCAAGGGTAGGCCATTTTGCAGGATATTTTCGTGAGCCGTACGACCCGGACTAGCCGGAGAGTGTGGCCTGGACGAGCAGCTCGAGATCGACAAACTCCTGGTTGGTCCACATCGGGTCGCCGGTGGCCGGATCGATTCGAGCGTTTACCACCAGATTGAGCACGAGAAACGGCTCCGAGACCGGCGCTGCGCTCAGATCGAGCTCCCCGCCCGTGGCGAGGATATCGATGTTCGTCGCACCCGGGATCGGCGTGGTGCCGTCACTTTCGTAGACGTCGGCATGCATGACATCAACCTTGTTCAACAGAGACTGCGGGAAGTTCACAATGCCGTATCGTTCGCCACCACCGGCGCAGTCGCACGGGATGATGTTGGTTGTTAGCTCCGTGTCCACGCACTTGGTCATGCCGTCGGGGTTGAAGGAGAAGAAGTTGGCGTCGTGGCCCAGGCCCATCACACACTCCGGCGTGACCATCGTGAACGAATACGGCCGAACCGCCTCTTTCGCACTCGTTAGGGTGTTCTCAGCCGGGTGGGCGATGTAACTGCACGCGGACGCGGTTTCCCAGTTGTAGCAGGCGGTCCGGTTGGAGTTTCCGCCGCCGAAGAAGGTTCGCTTTCCTTCCCAGGTCAAGGCGTCTCCGGCCCAGGTGGCAGAGGACATGTACCCCATTGCCGTCGCCATGCCGCCGACCGAAGAAGCCGTACCCGGGCTGGCCAAACCGAAGCAGCCGCTGGCGGGCGTGCCCGCGGCACCGTTGCCCTTGGGAGTGCTGACACAGATGCCGGTGGGGTTGTGCGAGATGGAGTCATAGCGGAAGTGCGTGAACCGGTTGTCGGTGTTGCCACCGCCAACAACACTCAGGACTCTCGGCGTGCCACCCCAGCCGGCACAGCCATCCTTCGCCACGAGGTCGAAGCAATGGATAACACTGTCGCCGCTGCGATGGTGGGCGAAGTAGAGCTTGTTGGTGCTGTCGTCGAACTCGGCGTGCACAAGGTGTGCCGGGTCGTTCTCGTCGCTGGTGATGTAGTTGTGGGCGTCGGAATTCCACGAACCACAACCGCTCATATCGAGCTCGACACACTTGATGTCGCCCGTGATGTCGATCACATAGAGCTCACCCGCGTACAGCCAGGGGCCGGTCGCGTTGACGCGCGCGGCGCCGCCGTTTGCGTCGTCGTTGTACAGGTTCTTGAAGGGGGTCGAGCACCAGTTCTTGGTGTTGACATCGAAACACGCCAGGCCGCTGTCGTTCTTATCGTCATTGCGAACGGTGAAGTACAGCTTGCCGTTGGCCTGATGCAGGTAGTCGGAGCCGCGGTTGTGGGTTTCGAACACGTCCCCGGACGGCGAGGAGTTGAAGTCGTATTTGCCATTTGCGGGGCCTGCGGCTGCTCCAGGGGGGTTCGCACAGAAGTTGCCGGCGGCAATGTCCATGCAAATGATCTGCCCCGAACCCGGCGTCGTCACATGGTGGTTGACGGCCCAGGCTTCCTTCGGATGACCAAAGCCGTCGTAGTACACCTGCGGTTTGTACCCATCGCCGTTACCGGCCGCAGAAAACCCCGCGAATGGTGGGTCGAGCACGATCTGCACGTCACACGTGGCGCCGCAGTTGGAGAGCGTGCCAGTGGAGGTCCGAACGATCGTGGGCGTGGCGCCCAACATCGCGGAGAAGTACTGATCCCCCTGTTGAGACACCGTGACCACGATCTGGTTGTCGGTCGTTCGTTCAACGACGACGATCGTGCCATCGTCGGCGGTCATCGTGGCGATGGAGCGGTTGGTGTAAATCGGGGGATTGGGGGCGTTGATGTTCCAGATCGGTTCGGTCGAAATGATGACACCACCGGACGCGAGCACACCGCGGATCGCGTCTACCGCGTCCTTGAATGCGGCCGTCTCCACGGTTTGTCGCATGGTCGCCGAGGTAAGCAACGGGGCATCATCCCACCAACCGGCGCCCGTAGGCATGTTGGCCTTGCGGCTCGCCTCGTAGGTCTGGACACCGTTGAGCGAAGCGATGTCGGCCGCTCGCTGTTGCTCCTGACCCTGGCGGTACCACGCGCCGAGATCGGTGGCGAAGGCGGCGATCATCAGGATGATCAACATCGCGAGCGCGGTCAGGACAAGAAGCGCTCCCCGCTCGGCCTCTGTTCGATTTCTCTTCATTACCACAGCCTTCTTGTCGCCTCCCTTGATACAACGACAAAAGTGGGGCCCAACTGGATGGGTGAAACGGCTCAGGATGAGAGGGCCGATCGGACCCGATCGAATTCGGGGTCGATAGCCTGTGTCGTTATGGCAGAAGCGACTGGCAACCCCTATCCGACCGCCGACAAGCCGGATTTTCCGGCCATCGAGGCGCGGATTCTGGACCGCTGGAAGGCTGCCGACACGTTCGAGGCCAGCATCGAGATGCGCCCCGAAGACAACGAATTTGTGTTCTACGACGGGCCGCCGTTCGCCAATGGACTCCCCCACCACGGGCATCTCCTCACGGGGTATGTCAAGGACGTGGTGCCGCGCTACCAGACCATGCGCGGCAAGAAGGTCGACCGACGTTTCGGGTGGGATTGCCATGGGCTCCCGGCGGAGATGGAGACCGAGAAGCAACTTGGGGTGTCGGGCCGGGCCGCCATCCACGAATACGGCATCGCCGAATTCAACGAACAGTGCCGCACCTCCGTCCTTCGGTACACCAAGGAGTGGGAACAGACCGTCACCCGTCAGGCGCGCTGGGTCGACTTCGAGAACGACTACAAGACCATGGACCTCGACTACATGGAGTCGGTCATCTGGGCGTTCAAGCGGTTGTGGGACAAGGGCCTGATCTACGAAGCCAACCGCGTGATGCCCTATTCGTGGGGCGCCGAGACGCCACTGTCCAACTTCGAGTTGCGCCTCGATGACGCCACACGCCCCCGCCAGGACCCAGCCGTTACAGTCGCATTCGATCTCACCCCCAACCCGGACGATCCGGGGCCGATGAAGATGCTCGCCTGGACCACCACCCCGTGGACCCTGCCATCGAACCTCGGCCTCATCGTCGGTCCCGACATCGATTACGCGATCATGGAAATGGCCGGGGTGTTCTACATCCTCGGCGAGGCCACGGTGGCGACGTATGAGAAGCAACTCGTTGGGGCGACGCAACACTCCGTCATCCAAGGCAGTGAACTACTCGACCGCACTTACACGCCAGTCTTCGACTACTTCGCCGATCGCGATGATCTCAACGCGTTCCGGGTTATGGCCGGCGATTTCGTCGAGACGGACGAGGGCACCGGCGTCGTGCACACCGCGCCGGGCTTTGGCGAAGACGATCAACGTATTGCCGAGGAGAACGGCATGGGTATGGTCGTGCCCGTCAACGATCAGGGTCGGTTCACCGACGAGGTGCCAGACTTCGCCGGGCAAAACGTCCTCGAGGCCAACACCGAGATCATCCGCCATCTGCGTGAAGCCGGACAGCTGATCCGTCACGACAGCTACGAACACAACTACCCGCACTGCTGGCGCACCGATACGCCGATCATCTATCGGGCGTTGCCGTCGTGGTACGTGAAGGTCACCGACTTCCGCGACCGACTGGTCGAGCTCAACCAGGACATCAACTGGATCCCCGAGAACGTCCGCGACGGACGTTTCGGCCGATGGCTCGAAGGCGCACGCGACTGGTCGATCAGTCGCAACCGCTTCTGGGGTTCACCGATCCCGGTGTGGCGCAGCGATAACCCCGAGTACCCGCGGATCGACGTGTACGGCAGCCTCGACGAGATCGAGGCTGACTTTGGCGTACGCCCGACGAACCTGCATCGTCCGTTCATCGACGAGCTCGTCCGGCCCAACCCGGACGATCCGACCGGACAGTCGATGATGCGACGTGTCCCCGAGGTTCTCGATTGCTGGTTCGAGAGCGGCTCGATGCCGTTCGCGCAGGTGCACTATCCATTCGAGAACAAGGAGTGGTTCGAAGAGCACTACCCCGCCGACTTCATCGTCGAGTACATCAACCAGACCCGAGGCTGGTTCTACACGCTGCATGTGCTGGCTGGCGCCCTATTCGACAAGCCGTCGTTCCAGAACGTGATCTGTCATGGCATCCTTCTGGCCGAAGACGGCCAGAAGCTTTCGAAGAAGCTGCGCAACTACACCGAGCCCAGCGAGATCTTCGACAAGCAGGGTGCGGACGCGCTCCGCTGGTACTTCATGAACTCGAACATCGTTCGGGGCGGCGACGCCCGCATCAGCGACCACGGCATCGCCGAGGTGACCCGCCAGGTGCTCCTGCCGATGTGGAACGCCTATTCGTTCTTCACGCTCTACGCGAACATCGATGGCTATCAGGCGGAGTTCCGGACGGACTCGACCGATGAACTCGACCGGTACATCCTCGCCAAGCTCCGCGAGGTCATCGAGACCACCACCGAACGAATGGAGGCCTACGACCTCGCCGGTGCCAGCGAACAGATCGCCTCGTTCATCGACGCCCTCAACAACTGGTACATCCGCCGCAGCCGCGAACGCTTCTGGGGTCCTGACATGACCGCCGACAAGCGCGCATCGTACGACACCCTGTACACGGTTCTGACCACGTTCTTGAAGCTTGCCGCCCCGTTCCTGCCGATGATCACCGAGGAGATCTACACGAACCTCACCGGTGAGGATTCAGTCCATCTCACCGACTGGCCCGATGCGAATCAGTTCGCAGCAGACCATGACCTCGTTGCGAGCATGGACACGGTCCGTCAGGTGGTCTCGGCGGCGCTTCGGCTTCGCGAAGACGAGGGCCTCCGGGTGAGATTGCCGTTGCAGTCCCTCACGCTCGCCGGGCCGCACAACGACGGCGTCGCCGCTCTCTCACACCTGATCTCCGACGAGGTCAACGTAAAGTCCGTGACGTTCAGCGATGACCTCTCCGCGTTCGCGGAGTTCGCGCTGCAGCCAAATGGCAGGGTTCTCGGACCGCGCCTGGGCGGTGATGTGCAGAAGGTGTTCGGCGCGGCGAAGTCTGGGGCCTGGTCACAGAACGACGACGGGTCGATCAAGATCGCGGGCCACACCCTCGCCGCGGAGGAGTTCGACCTCAACGTGAAGCCGGCCGAGGGTGTGACGGCCGCAGCGCTGCCCAGCAACGATGCGGTGGTGGCACTCGATATCGAGCTCACCCCCGACCTCGAGGCCGAAGGTCTCGCACGGGACATCGTCCGGGCCGTGCAGGAGGCTCGCAAGACCGAGGATCTGGTCGTCACAGACCGTATCGCGCTCACACTCGATCTCTCCGATGATGCTGCGCAGGCGGTGCGAACCCACGAGGCATACGTCGCCGAGCAGACGCTCTCCGCCAGTGTCAGCTACGGAGGCACCGCCGACGGGGCCCACGATGCGGCGTCGGTCGGGACACTCTCGTTCGTCGTCGCCAACTGATGCAGTCGCCCCGCGACCGCTTCCTCACGGTCATGGGGCGCAAGCCGGTGATCGAAGCACTCCATGACGAGAGTCTGGAGATCGACAAGGTCCTGATCAGCAGCAAGGCACAGGGCGCGGAGATCAACACAATCGCGGGCATGGCAATGAGCCGCAAGATCGCGATGGAACGGGTCTCCGAACAGAAAGTCACGGCGGTCGCTCGCTCAAGCCGCCATCATCAGGGGGTTGTCGCCGACGTCGTCGCGCCGGAAATGCAGCACCTCAGCGACTTCTGCGAACAACGGCGCCGGGGCAAGGACTGGGCGTGTTCGGTTCTCGTGCTCGATCACGTGCACAATCCAGCCAACGTGGGCATGATCCTCCGCTCGGCTACTGCGGCCGGCGTGGACGGGGTGGTCGTACCGCACAAAGGCACTGCGGACATCGGGCCCGTGGCGATCAAGGCCTCGGCCGGAGTGGCCTTCAAGGCGCCGATTCTGCGCTGCGAAGATATGGCCGAGGCCATGGCGCTGCTCGTCGACCACCGATTCGCGATTGTCGGCCTCGATGCCGGCGGCGAATCGATTGTCGAAGCAACGCTGCCAGAGCGAGCGGCATTTGTGATCGGCAACGAGAGCGACGGGCTGAGCGTCGCTGCCCTCGCGGCCTGTGACCAGACGCTATCGATCCCTGTCGACAACGGGGTTGAGTCGCTCAACGCCGCCGTCGCGGCCTCGCTGGTCGCCTACGAAATCAGACGCAACCGGTGAGTGATCGTCGTATCTTCACCGGCTGGAAGGTCGTCGCCGCCAGCGCCTCTTTGTGGGGCCTGCAATCCATGTTGTGGATGCAGGGATTCGGCAACCTCGCTGTCGAGTTGCGCAAGGTCTTTGGCTGGTCGAAGACGTTCTTCTCGTTCGTCTTCGTCGGTACCCGGGCCAGCACGGCGATCTTCAACCCCGCGGTGGGGTCTGCGCTCGCCAAATGGGGCACAAAGCGGGTCATGCGCGTCGGCGGTGCCCTGACGCTCGTGGGGTACCTTGCGCTCGCCAGCGTGCAGACCCAGGTGCACTTCGTCATTGCCATGGCGATCGCCGCCTTGGGCATGGGGCTCGCCGGGTTCATCGCCATCACCGCCGCGCTTGTGCAATGGTTCGAACGAAAACGCGCCCGAGCTCTGTCGCTCCAAACGATGGGAATGGCCATCGGCGGATTCGCCGGCCCCTTGTTGGTGGTTGGCTTCAATCAGTTTGGCTGGCGTCCAACGATCGTCGGCGCCGGTTTCGTGTTGGCGATCGGCACATGGCTTGCGTCACGGGTTATCGGACTCGAACGGAAAGACACCGGCGAGCCGGTGGATGGACTGGCCGAACCGGCCTCGGAGGCCGACCGCCGAGCCGAGGGCGTGAGTGACAACCACTTCACGGTGCAACAAGCCTTCCGGACCCGGGCGTTCTGGATGATCTCACTCGGCCACGCGTCGGCACTGCTCGTCGTGAGCGCGACCATTGCCCACATCGCGCTGTATCTCACCGAGGACCGCGGCTTCACCGCACAGCGGGCCGCGCTGATTGCTGGACTCATCCCCGTATTCCAATTCGTAGGAACGGGCTTGGGCGGCTACCTGGGCGATCGTGTCAACAAGCGAGCGATCGTGTCGGTGGCGATGTGCGCCCATGCGCTCGGACTGATCCTGATGACGTGGATCGAGTCGTCGATCACCATCGGCGCCTTCGTGGTGCTGCATGGTGTCGCGTGGGGAGCACGCGGGCCGCTGATGCAGGCGATTCGAGCGGACTACTTCGGTTCCAGCGACTTTGCGAAGATCATGGGGTGGTCCTCGCTCATCGTCACGACCGGCATGATGATTGGGCCGGTCCTGGCCGGTGTCTTTGCCGATGCGACCGGCGACTATCGCGTGGGGTTCACGATCATCGCGGGCATGGCGTTCTCGGGGAACATCTTCTGGGCGTTCGCCACGCCTCCTCCCCCGCTTGCCTCCGAGGACGTGCTCGTCTCCGCAACTCCCAAAGGGGTCTGACCCCTTTCGCAGCAAACCCTTGGTTTTCCAACGAAATCCGCAAGGGGGTCTGACCCCTTTCGCCAAAAAGGGGTCAGACCCCTTTTTGATGTGAACCGGCCTAGGCGGTGAACCAGGACCGGCTGACGTCGTCTTCGAGATCGAGATTCAGATAGCTGTCAAAGCGGCGATCGAGATCGACCTCATGGGCCGCGTCGATGGATGCGGTGAGATCGATGGTCTCGTCCAGGCCGACAGATTCGTCGTCCTCGGTGAGATTCACGACCCACAGGGCCGCACGCCGCGCGTGTCGTCGACAGGCCGATTTGAGTGATTGCGCCGCCATCTGGGAGAACATGGGCACCCATCGGCCGGATGGGGCTGTGTATGAGTCGTTTGGCCTACTTCGGAGCTCTCAGGACGATCTCGGTGCGTTCTGCGGTCACGGGATGATCCAGATGCACCGTGGCACCTTTGAGTTCTCTGCGCATCGCATGGGCGATCTTGAAGCCCTGGGAGACGAACTCGTCCAGCACCTCCGGGTCGCTGATCGCTCCTCCGACGTCGTCAAAGAACGAGGTCCAGTCCTGCATCGCCGTGAGTACCCGCTGACTCAACGGCAACGAGTCAGGAACAACGTTGTCGCCGCCAACCGTCCACACGGGAAACGCTCCGACCTCCGCCCGAACCACGTACTCACCCATACTCCCCATTCTCCAGATACTCAGCGGCGAAGCCAACCATCCAGGAGCTTCGTCAGACGTGGCATGAGCAGCCAGCTGAGCAGGGAGACGCTCGCGACCAACCCGATCAGGACTTCCAGCGCGTATGGCACGTCATCGGGGAGAATCAGCGCAAGCGCCTCGTTGAGCAGAAGCACAACGGGGTACAGCGCCACCAAGACGACCGCGGCTTGTTTCCATGTCTTGACCTGACGTTGACCCACACTGAACCAGCCACCGAATCCACCCACGACGTTGACCTGCCGCTCTCCATCCATGTGCTCATCCAGCTTGTTGAGGCTGATCCTTCGCTCGTCGGATCGAAGCCAGACGTCGAGTTCTTCGCGTGACTGGAACGAGAAGACAATGACCGTCTCGTCCTGTACTCCCTCAACCGGGGGGAACAGTTGAGCCCGCAGGAACCCCTCATACGTCTCGAGTACATCGATGAGGCTTTCATACCCCTTCTCGAACGCGTCTTCGTGTCCTGGCAGGATCCGGAATGATGCAACTGCGGTGACCGGGTCATCACCGCTACCCATCGCCAGGTGTTGAACCCTCGCTTCGCCCTCCGTCAGGAGGACACCCTCGGCGAGGAGCTGCGCCCGTACGGGCGAGTCGATCCACTTGTCGAGGAGACGCTGGTCGGCGAATTGATAGATGATCGTCCACTCGTCGGGGTGTTGGGGGCCCGGCGACTGAATGTCGCTGCCGATGTGTCCAGGCTGGCGAGCTGCGATGTCGGTTATCTGACGTAGCCAGCGTTCGAAGTCGCGCTCACGCCCACGGCGCGCCGTGCGGGCAACGATAACGGTCGGAGTATCTCGGTCACTGATACAAAAAGTGTACGACAGCGAACGGCAGGTAGTTCGAAGCTGCGCAGCCGGTTCGAACGAAAAGGCCGCCAGGCAACCGCCGAGCATCGAGGAGCCGTCGGTAGTTCGATCCGGCTTCGCCGGTCGAACGGAAAGGCGCTTGCGTTCCGCAGGCCGGTCAAGGAGCCAAAGGCGACGGCTCCGGCCCCGCGGCGAAAACTCAGAACTCTTCGTCGAAGCTGACGTCGCCTTCGACGCCGACCTGGTAGGCCGACACAGTGCGCTCGAAGAAGTTGGTGAGTTCCTGCACGTCCTGCAGTTCCATGAAGTCAAACGGGTTCTTGACGTGGTACTGCGCGGGGAGGCCGAGCTGGCGGAGTCGCTGGTCGGCCACGAACTGCAGGTAGATCTTCGTGTCGGCAAGGCTCATGCCCTGGACACCTTCGGAGAGGACGTCGGCGGCGAACTGGTATTCGCACTCGATTGCCTCATCGATCATCTCGGTTATTCGTTCCCCGAGATCGGCGTCGAAGAGGTCCGGCTCTTCGGCACGGACCGTGTTGACGACCTCGAGCGCGAAGTTCATGTGGGCGCTTTCGTCGCGGAACACCCAGTTGGTGCCAGCGGCCAGCCCGTTGAGCAGGCCCTTCGACCGCAGGAAGTACACATAGGCGAAGGCGGCGAAGAAGAAGAGTCCTTCGATGCAGGTGGCGAAGCAGATCAGGTTGAGCAGGAATTCTTTGCGTTGTTCCTTGGTCTCGAGCTGATCGATGTGATCGATCGAGTTCATCCACTTGAAGCAGAACTCGGCCTTTTGTTTGATCGACGGGATCGTCTCGACCGCGGTGAACGCTTCGGCCCGCTGATCGTGATCCGGGATGTAGTTGTCGAGAAGTGTCAGGTAGAACTGCACGTGCAGCGCCTCTTCGTAGAGCTGTCGCGAGAGGTACATACGCGCTTCTGGGGCGTTGATGTGCTGGTACAGGTTGAGCACCAGGTTGTTGGCAACGATCGAGTCACCGGTCGCGAAGAACGCGACCAGGCGCTGCACGAGATGACGCTCGGCCGGCATGAGCTTGCGCTCGAGGTCGACCAAGTCGTCGGAGAAGTCGATCTCGTCGACCGTCCAGGTGTTCTTGATGGCGTCCTGGTACATCCCGTAGAACACCGGGTATCGCATCGGGCGCAGCGTGAGGTCGAACCCCGGGTCAAGGATGTTGTGCTGGCGACTGTTCGACTTGGGGGCACCGGTCGGAGCCGGTTCCTCTTCGAAGCCGTGCAGCGCGTCGTCAACTAGAGCCATGAGTGGTGCTTTCTGTGTGGTTTGGGGTTAGGGGTGGCGGTTTCAGGTCAGTCGCAGGCTTCGCAGTGCTCAGGATTTTCCAGTGAGCATGCAAGCGCCTCGGCGTCGGTGAATGTCTTCGTCTCGCCACCGTCGGGCCCCGGCCCGCCGTCGGTGGGTGTGGTGTTGGTGGTGGTGGTCTTGTTGATGCGGGTCGCAGGACGCGAGCGCAGGTAGTACGTGGTCTTGAGCCCGGCCTTCCAGGCATACATGTACATGGAGGAGAGCTTGCCGATGTTCGGCGATTCCATGAACAGGTTCAGTGACTGACTCTGATCGATGAACGCACCGCGGTCGGCAGCCATGTCGATGAGTGAACGCATCGGCAGTTCCCATGCGGTGCGGTAAATCACCTTCAGGTCGTCGGGGATTCGGTCGATGTCCTGGATCGAGCCCTCGGACTTCTTGAGGGCATTGATCATTGACTCGTCCCACAGGTCGCGGGACTGGAGTTCCTTGACGAGGTAGCGGTTGATCTGGAGGAACTCGCCGGACAACGTCTCGCGCTTGAACAGGTTGGACACCTGCGGCTCGATGCACTCATAACAGCCCGCGATCGACGCGATCGTCGCCGTGGGAGCGATCGCAATCATCAACGAGTTGCGCAGGCCATGTTTCGCTACACGATCGCGCACGGTCTGCCAGCGCTCGACGTCGGATGGTTCCACGTTCCAGAGATCGAACTGCAGGTCGCCGGAGGCGGCGCGGGTGCGATCGAAGGTCTCGTGCGGACCGAACTCCTCGGCGAGCTCTGTGGACGCCATGAGAGCGTTGAAGTAGATCTCCTCGGAGATCCGAGCTGACAGGGCCCGAGCTTCATCGGAGTCGAAGGCCAGGTTCTTCTTGAAGAAGACATCCTGCAGACCCATGAGGCCGAGGCCGACGGGCCGCCACTTGTTGTTCGAGTAGCCGGCTTCTTCGGTCGGGTAGAAGTTGATGTCGACCACCCGATCGAGGAATGGCACGACGAGCCGAACCACCTCGGCGAGGCTATCGAAGTTGAACTCGTTCGTTTCGGCATCGACGAAGTCACCCAGGTTCAGTGAGCCGAGGTTGCAGACTGCGGTCTCGTCCTCGTTGGTGACCTCGATGATCTCGGTGCACAGGTTCGAGAGGTGCACCACGTTGGCGGTGCCGTCGTCGCTGGCCTGTCCGGTCTGGTTGCACTTGTTGTTGCTGGCGTCCTTGAAAGTCATCCAGCCATTGCCGGTCTGCGCGAGGCTGCGCATCATGCGGCTGTAGAGGTCACGGGCGTTGATCTGACGCTCGTACAAGCCCTGCGACTCTGCCTCTTCGTAGGCAGTGCGGAACTCGTCGCCGTACAGATCGGTGAGGTGCGGCACCTTCTTGGGGTCGAACAGCGACCATTGCCAGTCCTTGTCGACCCGCTCCATGAACAGGTCGGGAACCCAGTTGGCGATGTTCAGATTGTGGGTGCGGCGCTGGTGGTCGCCGGTGTTCTCCTTGAGGTCGAGGAAATCTTCGATGTCGGCATGCCACGACTCGAGGTAGATACACGCTGCACCCTTGCGCCGACCGCCCTGATTGACGGCGGCCACCGAGGAGTCGAGCGTCTTGAGCCACGGAACGATGCCGTTGGACAGGCCGTTCGTGCCTTGGATGAGCGAACCCTTGGCGCGAATACGGTGCCAGGCCACGCCAATGCCCCCGGCAAACTTCGACAGGCGGGCGATGTCCATGTACCGCTTGTAGATACCTTCGAGGCTGTCCTCGGGCGAGTCGAGCAGGTAACACGACGACATCTGTGCGTGGCGGGTACCAGAGTTGAACAACGTCGGGCTGGACGGCAGATAGGCGAGCGACGACATGAGCTCGTAGAAACGGATGGCTTCCTCGGCGTCCTTCGAGAGGCCACAGGCGACGCGCAGGAAGAAGTACTGCGGCGTTTCGGTGACTTGGCGGGTTTCGGGGTGACGAAGGAGGTACCGGTCATAGACCGTGCGCAGACCGAAGAACTCGAACTTGCGGTCGCGATCACTGTCGATGGCGGCGTTGAGTGCCGGAGCGTTTGCCTCGACGAAGGCGAGCACCTCGTCGCCGACGAGACCAACTTCGTGGCCGTGGCGTATCGACTCGGAGAACCAGGGGATGTTCTGGTTGCGGACTTCTTTGTCGATGTAGGTCGCGAGCAGGCGGGCGGCGAGCTTGGAGTAGTTCGGCTCCTCCACGGTGAATCCGGCGGCCGTGCGAATCGACAGCTCGTCGAGTTCGCGGGTCGTGGCACCATCGGCCAGAGCGGAGATCGTCCGAGTGGCGACACGCATGGCATCGACGTTCAGCAGGCCTTCGGCGCACCGGGCCACCGCATTCACGATCTTGTTCAGATCCACCGGTTCGAGGTTGCCGTTGCGCTTGCGAACCTGCATTCCGGTGCCGACGCTCGTTGCACCAGCCGATGTTTCGTTGGCTGCTACCAGCGTTGCTCCGCGGTCTTCTGTCAGTGTCATGTGTGCGCTCTCAACGTAGGTGGGGGGTCCAAGGTGTCCGTCCCTGAATCGAGAGCCTGGTGCTGCCCTACTCACCGCTGTAGGTAGGCATCGTTGAAGGTTCGCTTCCGGGTGGACTAGCTATTACAGCGGTGTAATTACACCTACGTCAAGCTTTGCTTTCGACACGTTTCTGGCGACCGCGCTACGCGGTTGTTACATTGCTGTCATGATCCCGGCCTGAGCATGCGCGCGTTGAGGCGTTGGTAGTGATGGCGGTGGTTTGCTCACGCTGGGTGATTGTTACAATTGTGTTACGGCGACATGGTCATGGCCGACAGGTTCGCGATGTGGCCCGAGCCACACTCGTCACTACCCACAGCGGTCAACTGGGGCAACATTTGCCACATTGGCAACAGGAACAACACGATGTGAGGTTCGGCTGTGGGCGGCGCCTGTTGGCACCCGGCGCAACGTTACGAAAGTGATGACAACACGGAGCGTGCTGCCGCCCGTCCCGACTGCAGCGCCCCGTTGATCGACGGGTTCATCCGATGGTCCCCCGCAACCCAGAGGCCGGAATCGAGTTTCACCGGCGCTGGCAGCGCCTCTCCGGGCAGGTGGCGGGGTTGGGCGTGGCCGATGTCATCAACCCGAAGCAGCTCCCACGAAGAGACGCCACCACCAAACCAGGCAGCCAACTCTTCGCGGATGTCCGATTCGGAGACACCCTCCACGTTCACCGGAGAGGACACGGCGATGAGCGCCTTACCGGCAGGCGCATAGAACGGCGAGACGTTCGAGAGCACGGCTACGTTGTTGACCACTCCCGCGCCCGTGCCATTGAGAAACAACAGCGGCTCGTCATAGGGCGCCTCGTCCGCGGAGAACCACCACGTGGTCACGCCGTTCCACCCCAGCTGGGCCGTACCGGCCAACTCCGCGGCGTGATCCATGTCCGTGGCGACAATCACCGCCCGAGCGTCAATGGTCTCTCCCCCAGCGAGTGTCACCGCGTGTTCCTCCACGGACTCGGCCGGGCTGTTCAGCCAGATCGACCCCTCCGGGAGACGAGCGCCGAGCTGCGCCCCGAGCTGGCCCATGCCCCGTGCGGGCACGGCGCCGTATCCCTCGGACAACATGCGGAAAACGAACTCGGTGAAGCGGCTCGTCACGGCCAACTCCGGATCGAGGGTGATGCCCGCAAACAGCGGCCGAAGGAAGGTGTCGATGAAGTCGGCGGAGAACTTCAGGTCGGCGAACCGAACAGCCGTCGTGCACTCCCCCGCCCGCCAGACATCGTCCACCGTGCCGGATCGCACTTTGCGCATCCACGCAAGAAGCCGGATCTTGTCCAGCGGTGTACCCACCGGTGCTTTCACCGTCTCCACGAGGTCCTCGTAGCGGCGCAACGGATCGCCCAGCTTCGCCGCGGCTCCGTTGGTCTGCACGAGTGCGCCCGGTTGGAAGCGCCGTAGGTCGAGTGCATCGAAGTCCAGTACGCGCTTGGCGACCGGGTAGGCGGTCAGGAAGATCTGAAACCCCCGATCCAGCAGGTAGCCATCCACCTCGTCGGTACGCACGCGGCCACCGACCGCATCCGACGCCTCCACGACAAGAACGTCGTGGCCCTTTTCGTACGCGGTCAGCGCTGCGGCCAGTCCGGCCATGCCGGCACCTACAACAACGACATCAGCCATGTTCAGCTCTTTCGGAGGACTCGAGTTTCACGATTCGTTCAGGATAGGAGCCACGAGGACTCAAGCTCGATGAAACCGGTGTTCGGGTCGCCGTCCAGTAGTGGGGACTTCACGTCGAGCGGGACTTTTCTGACCGACACGATCTCGCCGTCGGACAGCAACTCGATCACCAGGCGGTAGCGGCCGTTCAGCAGGGGCAGCTCCGGTACCTCGCCGGAGATCGCCGCCGTTCCGACAAAGGTGTCACCCATCTCGGCGAACGTGATGCCATAGGGCGTCGGTGCACCGTTCCCCCGAATGAACCGCAGCCGAAGGCTTGGTCGTACGAGCTCCTCGGGAACGTCGAGGCCGATCATCAGCCTCAGGCCGTGTCCGACCGTTGGCTCTGCCCGACCGTCCGCCGGTGAAACGTCGATGCGGGAGATCAACTCCGGCCGAACCGCCTCCGCGGCTGCGGCGGAACGGGCCTGCGTCAGGGTGTCGCTGGCCGCGTGGGCCATGTAGTCGGCGATGACCTCTGCGGGATCACCAAGGCCCATCATTTCACCCTGATGCAGCCACAGGACCTGATCGCAGGTGTCCTGCAACATCGAGAGGCTGTGGGAGACCTGGACGATCGTGACGCCGCTCTCCCGCAGCGCCTGCATCCGCCGAGTGCCGTGTTCGCGGAACGTGATGTCTCCAACGGCGGTGATCTCGTCGGCGAGGAGCACCTCCGGTTGCAGCTGCACCGAGACGGCGAACCCGAGACGGGCCTTCATTCCGCTCGAGTAGGTCTCCACCGGCGCATCGATGAACGTGCCGATGTCGGCCATCTCGACGATGGCCCCCATCACGTCATCCATGTAGTCCCGACTCAATCCGACGACGGCGCCGTTCATGTACGCGTTCTCCCGGCCGGTCAGTTCGGGGTGGAAACCGGCGCCGAGCTCGAGCAGTGCGGTGACACGACCACGAATGCGCACCTCACCTTCGGTGGGGCGATAGATCCCCCCGAGCGTTCGGAGAAAGGTTGACTTTCCGGAGCCGTTGCGTCCAATGACGCCCAACATGCTGCCCTTCTCCACCGCCACGGAGACGTCGCGCACCGCCCAGAACTCGGTCCGTGACCGATCCGAGAAGCCGGTGAGGCGATCCTTGATGCTCGTACTCCGCGAACCGAGCATGAATCGTTTCGAGACGTGGCTGGCTTCGATGGCGTACCGGTGGTCGTCCACCGGATCGGGGGGAGCTTCGTGCGCGGTTTGGGTCATGTCAGTCCCTCCGCCACATCTGCAGATGATCGAGCGAACACCATCCAGCCGATAAGCAGAACCACCGATGACGTGCCAGCGAGGTAGATCCAGTCGTTCAACGGTGGCCACTGGTGCAGATAGGTTCCATCGCGGGCGACCTCGATCAGTTTGGCCAGTGGATTCCACTTGACGAGGGTCTGCAGCGTCTTGTTGCCGATGCGCTCATCGACGAACTCGAGCGGCCAGATGATGGGGATCAGGTAGAAGAACAGTCGTAGGAAGATGCTGTAGAGATACCCGACGTCGCGGTACCGAGCGTTCGCCACCGACAACAACAAACCAACCCCGAGGCCGAAAACACAGCCGAGGAGTGCCACCGGAATCACCACGATCGCGGTGATCGAAAGATGACCGGCTATCGCGAAGAAGAGAACGAGCACAACAATTTCGAGTGAATTCTGAATCAACGTCGTGAACGTCTGCGACAACGCAGGGGCGACCGGGGGGAAATACAGCTTGCGTCGAAGTTTCACGGTCTGCGCAAAGCTGTTCAAGACCTTCGATGAGGTCGCTCGATAGAAGTTGAAGACCACCAGGCCAACGATGAGATAGTGCGGGAACGAACTGAAGTCGTTGGGGGCGTCGGGCAACGACCGGTTTCCCTTGAGGATCACCCCGAACACGAGGCTGTAGATGATGACCTCGGCGATGGGGTTGATGAGTGACCACAACCAGCCGAGGTAGCTTCGGAGGTAGGTGATCCGCAGATCCCGTTTGGTCATGTAGCTGATGAACGAGCGGTATTTCCATGCTTCGCGAGCCGAAGCAAACACGGTCTGGCGACCGGCGTCGGAGGAGAAGACCGCGAGATCCGGGTCGCCGGGATCGACGGCGGTCACGTGAGCTCCACGTATTGTTCGCCCACCGCGGTGCCCGCCTTGTTCGTGACGACGGTCCGGCTGTGGCCATGCGCAACGACGTCAAGTTGTTCGAGCAGGCAAGCCGCGGCCGCGTCGGCACCCCGACGGGAACCGTCGCGCGACTTCACGACAAACCCGAGCCCTCGATCAGGTAGTGCGCCCATAACCACACCCTCGGCACCACCCTTGATGATGAGCGGTTCTGATGCAGCCTCTGTGAGAGTCACCTCGGGGCGGCCGGTGCCCGAAACCCACCACGGATTGGCTGTCAGTGTGGCAACGATCCTTGTCGTTGCGGCCGCGGTGACGTCTTCGTGGAGTTCCGGGGTGACGAGCCGGGCCATGGCATGGCTGAGTCGCTCGGCCGGAAACGAAAACGTGGGTATGCCACAGCCGTCTCGACCGTTGCTCACCCCCGCAAGGTCGACGCCGGTGAACTCCTCCACCGCTTCGGTGATGAGTTGTTGGACGGGATGACCGCGGTCGATGTACCCGTGATGGTCGAGCCCAAGGTGGGCGGCGATCGTGAGAAACCCGGTGTGTTTACCCGTGCAGCAGTTGTAGCGAGGATGGTCGGAACCGCCGGCGGCCAGCATGGCATCGGCCGATTCCTCGTGTATCGGGCGGTCGGGCCCACATTCGAGATCGGCCTCGGACCGTCCGATTCGTGCAAGCCACGCCGCAACGGCCGCGACGTGATCGGGTTCGGCGCTGTGTGAAGCCGCCCCGAGTGCAACCTCGGTGTCGGTAACCGCAAAGGCGTCGGCGGCACCGGTGCGCAAAAGCGGAATCACCTGGATCGACTTGATGGCGGATCGCGGGATGATCGGTGCATCCTCGCGGCCCCACAGACTCGTCACGCCATCGATTGATGAAACCACGACATCGATGAGGTGTTCGCTCTCGAAGACGTCGCGTGTGAGAACAACACGCATGGGTGTGGTGGATGTGGTCATTCCCCTAAGTCTGGATGAAATCAGGCCTCTGGGGCGTTCATTAACACAACAGGTTCGATCTCTCGTCCAATTTGGCGTGCGATACCCTGTACCCAAGCGCCCGAAAGGAACATGATGAGCGCATTTGAATCCCAGCCGACACGCCTTGACGTCCCGGTTATCGAACTTCCCGAGATTGATCGCGCGACGTTTGTCGCTCGGGTCTATCAACACGTCGCGGCCGCTGTCGTTGCGTTTGTTGCCATCGAAGCCCTGCTGTTCACCACGGGTGTCGCCGGCAGCATGCGGGAGTACTTCCTCGTCGGAGGCGGCGGTCGCTGGCTGCTGCTCATGGGTGGCGTCATGGTCATTCAGTGGTTCGCCAGCAATGCGGTGACCGATCTAGGCAACCCGCCGCGCCAGTACGTCGGCCTCTTCGGGTCGGCATTGGGACAAGCGCTCATCTTTGCGCCGTTCCTGTCCTACGTCTTCCAGCAGTCCGACGGCGGAGCGACAGTTCTCCAGGCCGCAGTTGTGACCGGCCTCGGTTTCGCCATGCTCACCGCCATTGGCCTCTTCACCCGCAAGGATCTGTCGTTCCTCCGACCGATCGTCATGTGGGGCTTCGGTCTGGCCCTGCTCCTGATCGTGGCCGCCGTCATGTTCGGCTGGGGCCTCGGCACCTGGTTCTCGGTGGCGATGATCGGTCTCTCCGGCGCCGCGATTCTCTTCCAGACGCAGAGTGTCGTTCGCCGCTACCCGATCAACGGACACATCGCCGCGGCGATTGCCCTGTTCAGCTCACTCATGACCATGTTCTGGTACGTGCTCCGCCTCTTCATGAGCCGCGACTAGTCAGAACATCCGCACGAGGATCGCAATTGCCGATCCGATGAGCAACAACACGACCAGGCCTTCGAACGTCTCGGCCGACACCCGTCGGCGCACCCACAAACCGATCGGGACGATGGCGAGGGCCACGGGAATGATGAGCAGACTCGGGAACAACAGATCGTCGGTGAACAATCCCTGACCGGCGAGTCCGACAATCTGGGCCAGCCCGGCGAGTGCGAATGCCGAACTGATCGAGTAGACGAACGCGTTTCGTCCCAGCCCCTGACTGAGAAACCACGGTGTAATCACTGGCCCAGAGACGCCGGTCGCCCCCTGAAACAGTCCCGCAAGCGCCCCCGCCGCCGGGGTAAACGTGTGGGCGCGTTGGGGGGACAGCACAAACTGTGGTGACCGCCGGCGGTTGATCAGGAAGACCAGGACGATCCCGACGAGTAGCAGCCGCAGTACGACCTCCGGCAAGATCGGCACGGCGAGCGAGCCGATGATGGCAAACCCGATGGACCAGCCGAGAAATCGGCGCAGGGTGTGCGACTTCCCGGCCTCGCTGCGAACGTTCCACAGCAGAACCGCGTTCATGGCCAGATTGGAGGGAGCGACGACGACGATTGCGTCGGCAAGATCCATGAACAACGCAAGAACGGGCAGAAGGAAGATCGGATACCCCACACCCAACGTGCTCTTGACAAGCGAGGCCGCAGCCGCCACGCCGACGAGGATCATGACCTCCTGATCACTCATGAGGCCTCGACTCGCAACGCGTCGATCAAACGCGACAACGCGGGGCTCGGTGTTCGGTCGCTGCGGTGGCTCATGGAGAGCACCCGTTCGGTCACCGCGTTCGGATGGGCTCGTCGAAGCGCGTGCGGTTCTCGTTCGGCATCAACCGACGAGAGGACGGTCCACCCCATGCCGAGCTGCACCATCTCCCGTAGGACAGCGGGCTGAGAACTTTCGGCCACCACCGTGAAGTCCACGCCGCGCCGCTGCAGCTCGGCGCCGGCGAGTGCCCGCGACCGCGATGCCTGCGGAAAGGTTACCCAGGGCCCCCACGTCGCCTCCGCCCCAATGTCGGTGCCTGGAGGCGCATAGACATACATCGGCTCACGAACGAGCGGAACGGACTGCACGTTTTGCATCGGCGCGACTTCGACCGCGACGATCAGGTCGACCTCACTGCGGAGAAGCAGCTCGGTCAAGGACGCGGATGGTTGCACGATGAGGCGAAGCTCGATCTCCGGGTAGCGGCGGCGGAACGCTACGAGTGCGTCGCCAAAATGATGGACGGCCGCGGTGTCGATCATCCCCACGACCAGCAGCCCCGCTTCCCCTTCCCGAACCTCGCTGGCCCAGCGCGAAAGCTCACGCATCTGCGCCAGGACGAGCTCCGCATGGGTCGCGGCCGCGTATCCCGCAGCGGTCAACGAACGTTGCCGGCCGCTCCGGTCGATGAGGTCCAGGTCGAGTTTGCGCTCGAGTTGGGCGATCCCCTGGGAGAATGCCGACGGGCTTACGCCACAGGACGCGGCTGCCACCTTCCAGGACTCCTCGTCGCGGCTGGCCAGCAAATACCGCAGCTGCGCAATGGTGACGTCGGCCAGTTCCACCCCCATGATCCTAGATGAAGCATTACTGAATCAAACTTCCCAATACTGAAGTATGTCTTTAGTTTGACGGCATGACTTCTCTTGACCATTCCGCCCGTACGATCAGCCCTGCCACCGGCAAGCTCGGTGTCCTCATGCCCGGCCTCGGTGCCGTGGCCTCCACGCTCATCGCTGGTGTTATACACAGCCGCCATACCGGCGAACCACCGTTGGGATCGGTCAGCCAGATGGCACACATCCGCCTCGGCACCCGCGAGGCAGGACGCAACCCCCGCATCAACGAGTTCGTGCCGCTGGCCGATCTTGACGATCTGGTATTCGGAGGGTGGGACCCACTCTCGCCGAACGTGCTGGAAGCGGCCCGCACGGCAGGTGTCATGAAGGAATCCGATCTTGCGCCGCTCTCGGGCGAACTCGAGGGCATCGTCGCTATGGATGCCGTGTTTGACCAGAGGTGGGTGTCGCGTATAACCGGCGTCCGCGTCAAGAGCGAGACAAACATGATGGAGCAGGCCGAAGCGCTCATCGCCGACATCGAGAAGTTCCGGGTCGAGAACGACTGTGACCGGCTCGTGATGGTCTGGTGTGCATCCACCGAGGCGTTCCAGCAACCCTCCGACGTGCACGCCACGATCGAGTCTTTCGAAGAGGGCCTCCGCAACAACGACGAGAACATCTCGCCCAGTCAGATCTATGCCTATGCCGCACTGCTGAGTGGTGTGCCGTTCGCGAACGGTGCCCCCAACCTGACCACGGATCTGCCGTGCATCGTTGCCCTGAGCGAACGCGAAGGTGTTCCAATCGCGGGCAAGGACTTCAAGACGGGTCAGACACTGATGAAGACGCTCATCGCCCCCGGCCTTAAATCCCGGATGCTCGGTATTCGCGGCTGGTACTCCACCAACATCCTCGGAAACCGCGACGGTGAAGTGCTCGATGCGCCGGAGAACTTCCAGACCAAGGAATCCTCGAAGCTGGGTGTGCTCGACACGATCCTGCAGCCCGAGCTCTATCCGGAGCTGTACGGCGAGATCGATCACAAGGTCCGCATCGACTACTACCCGCCCCGCGGCGACGAGAAAGAGGGCTGGGACAACATCGACATCTTTGGCTGGCTCGGCTATCCGATGCAGATCAAGATCAACCTGTTGGCTCGCGACTCCATCCTCGCCGCACCGATCGTTCTCGACCTTGCGCTGTTCATGGACCTTGCGTCACGGGCCGGCGAGTCGGGCGTGCAGGAGTGGCTCAGCTTCTACTTCAAGGCTCCCCAGTCCGCGGGTCCCAATGATCCCGAACACGACATCTTCATCCAGCAGACGAAGATGAAGAACACCCTGAGGGAATGGATGGGCGAACAGCCCGTCACCCACTCCGAAGCGGGCTAACGCACTTCGGACAAATCGTCCCGGTTTCGACCGGCCTCCAGCCACGACAGCCGCCCCGGAACGAGGGCAGCCAGCTTCGCGTTCGATTCCTCGAACAGCGGACCGAATCGCTCCCGCATCTCCGGCGACACCGGGTCGTGCGCGCGCTGGTTGTAGCGCGGATACTCCTGCTGTTCGAGGGGCGGAAGCCCCAGAAAGTCAGTCGCCTCGCGCACCGTTGCCGCAGGGTCCTCGTGCAGGCGGGCACTGTCGAGCACCAACACCTGGTCGCGGCCGAACACGTCCAGGTACTGCGCCACCTGATCGGCGTAGCGCGACCGGCTGATGTAGGAGAAGTGGATGTCATTGTGCGAGATGTACTTCTGGTCAGCTTCCAGCCGGGCACGTTCTCCGGCGAGGCGTTCTGGCTCAGCGTCGAAGGCCTCGGCTGCACCGAGATGTTCGAAGCCGCGGGTGCACTCATGGTTGTGATGGGACAGGGCCCGTTCGAGCGGTTCGCGCAGAACCATGATGACCCGCGCCTCCGGGGTCAGGGCCGCGATCCGGGGCGCAATCGTCGGGTTGTACATGTAGTACGGCGCGCCCTCACCAACGGCGGCGTTTGCGCCATGTTCCTGACGAAGCCGATCCATGGTGCTCTGCCGGGGGAACTGGGCTCGATACCAGTCGACGCTGCGGTGATAGGAGGTGTCGAAATAGTGGACGGCTTTGGCGCGTCGCGGACCGAATACCAGCTCGTGCCGCAGAAGGTAGATGAACAACGATGTCGTGCCACCACGTTGTGTTCCGGCCACGTAGAAGTTCGGCAACACTCGACGGGACGCGTCAAGGCGGCCTTGCGAACGATTGGCCCATTGGTAGACGTCGCGCACCGGTTGGGGGACTCGGCTCCTCCCCAGCGCCTTCCGACCGATCATGTTCGTCCACTCCGCATTCGTATCGTCCTAGACCGTATCGGCGCCCGAACCAATGAGTTGACGAACCGCTTCGTCGCGAAGCGATCCGGTCTGGTTGGCTTCGTGATGACGAACGAGCAGCTCTGCCAGGTACATGGTCGTGGCCAGATCGAAGTCTTCGTCGGCATGGCCAGCCAGGCGGGACGCCTCGGCGGCGCCGCGCAGACCACCGTCAAACCCCTCCGGTCCGTACTGCAAGTGCAGATGCAGGAGATCGAATGCCAAGGGCACGCCGACGGCCGCTCGTTCCCAGTCCCACACACACCACTGGCCGTCGATTCCTCGCCCGATGTTCCACGGAGACCAATCGCCGTGGGCCAGGCCGGTTGCCACCGACTCGAAGCGAGGGTGCGAGGTGATGTTGTCGAGCAGGCGCTCGAGGTCCGCGTCCCCCCACGGTTGGGCTCGACCCAGCAGGGCCATCCAATACGGACTATCCGCCAGTCCCACCGAGGGCGCCCGGTTGGCGATCGAGGTCAGCAGCTCCGTCGGCATCTGATCGAAGGAAAGCCCGAGGTCGCTTGCGAGGGGAAGAGGTGACATCACCAGCAGGTCACTCGGACCGAACTCGCCGTGGTGGAGAACCTCCGCGGTCTGTACGTCGGCAATGGGGGCGGCCGTGAGCTCCGCCAACCAGCGCGCTTCGTTCGCGACCATGCTCGCGGTGTGGAGGTCCGGGCCCATCTTGGCAATCGCGACCATGTCGGGACCGTCATAGATTCTGACCACTGGCTTCTGATTGGGCCTCGGCGGACCGATGGCGATGGACAGCGTGACGTCCGCGCCGATGATCTGTTTCAAGTGTGTCCGCAGACTGCCGTCGTCGCCGCCGTGGATCGTCCACGACGGGGCGGCTTGAGGGGCAACGCGACTGGCGACGCGGGCAATAACGTCAGCGCCGGGAAGAGACCGGGCCTCGGCCATACGGCTGAGCGCGTCGTTGATTGCGACGGGGTTGCTGGCGTCGACCACAACCCGGGCGGCGCGTCGAGTGGGAAGGGCAAGGTACCGCTCGCCTTCGCCTGACTCCGAGATGGAACCACCTGGACCGGCGAGCACGGCACTCCACCAGTCGACGGTGACACTCATGGCGCCACCGCGAGCGATTGCTCCGCGAGGTGGGCCCGTTCGATGTCACCGGCTCGGCGGTCCCGAAGGATCACCGCGGCGGCAATCATCATCAGCGGCAGCGCGGCCGGCAGATGGTCGTAGAAGAACATCGTGGGTATCGCCGACGCCACCGCCAAGTGCAGCCAGAGGTGTTCCTGACTACGGATGTTTCGTCCGGTACGGACGGCCATACTCACCCAGAAGCCGACATAGAAGATCAGTCCGGGCACACCCTGGGAGAACAACGCGGTCCAGAACATGCCGTGAGTACCAATGGCCGGTGCGGTGGGATCGGGATTGGCCAGAGGCGCGCCGAACCCGAGGATCGGCGATTCGGGGAGACGTTCGAGCACGTCGGTGTAGAGCTCACCTCTCGTCCCCACGGAGTGCGATGTTGTTGCGCGATCTTCGATGAGTCCCGCCAGCGGAGAAACCGCAATTACCACGCCGACGAACAACACCACAACGGAGAGGCGGATCGCCAGAAGCAGCTGTCCGGCCGACGCTTGTCGAACAACGACATAGGCCACCCCGAGCATCAACGAGAGCCACAACCCTCGGTTGACCGACACGATCATCGGCACAACCGCGAGAAGCGCCAGCACTGGCATGAAACGTCGAGCTCGGCCGGCGCGTCCGGCTGCGGCAATCGCCAGGAACGTCCCGGGCACCAGCGTGGCGCCCCAGTCGTTCGTGAAGGAGAACGGCATGGCCGGTCGGTTCAAGGGGAAGCCCAGGAAGTCTTGCCGTTGGGCATACGGCGGCCGGACGATGTTCTCGACAAACGAGTTGCTGAGCATGCTCTGCGGAAGGAGTTGGGAGAACGGCGTCGAGAGTCGGGTCTCACCGAGGATCAGTCCGAGGTAGCCGCCGACGACCGCGGTGAACAGGAACAGGCCGCCACAGACCGCGAGGATCCGACCGGTCGGGAGGTACTTCGTGGGCAGGTTGTAGATGTAGAGGAAGATGATGCCGGCGGCAATATGGGCCAGCGCCCGCGAGCTGTACGAGAGGTAGCGGTTGAGGCTTGGTTCCAGCATGATCGCCGACAGCAGCGTCCAGACCATGAAACCGATCCACCAGCCGTAGCCCTTGGGAATTCGAATCGGATGTATGAGCAGCAGCCCAAACAGCATGGGCACCGCGGCGATGACGAAGGTGAAGTACCCCAGGCCAAGCGCCCAGAACAGCGGCAACATCGCCATGACGAAGAACGGCAGACCCGGGTGGAGCAGACCACGCAGTGGCGTTTCGTAGCGGCGGGCTGCGGGAGACGCCTCGATCGGAATGCTGGTGACGGCCATCAGACCGAGTTTCCACGTTTCTGCAGCTGGGACACGACGGTGGCCGAGGGCACCCCGGCGGCAACCGCCAAGGCCAGCCCAGCGCGGGCTTCCTTGGGATTGAGCTTCAGTGTCTCCTTCGCAAGCGAGAAGGCCGCCTTACGATCGCCGAGTGATGCCTTCGCGAACGCCATCTGTCCCTTGATCCGTGCCAGTCCAACCGGCTCGGTTTCGAATTCCGGGAAGCGGTCGAGGATGTACTGCAGCCCGTCGATGCGCATCTGCCAACGCTCGGCGTAGAACGATGCGGTGTGCCAGCGAACGGTGACCAGCGGCGCGGGCACAAGAAGCAGATCGGTCTCCCGCGTGGCCCGCAGCAACCATTCGTAATCTTCGCCGTACCCTCCGGGCACGGCCTCATCAATCAGGCCGATGACATCGATGAGTTCGCGGCGTCGCATGAGAAACGTGGATGGGTGGGCTTCGAAGACTCGGGAGCGGAGCAGGTCACGAAAGGTGATTCGAGACTCGTCACGGACCCGGGTGACCGATTCACCTACGTATTCGACGATGACACCCGACCCCACGAAGTGCACGTCCGGATTGCCCGACAGCAGTTCAACCTGTCGACGAATCTTGCTCGGCGCCCAGACGTCGTCGTCATCGCAGAAGGCGACAAGCTCGCCGTTCGTGTTCAGAAGGCCGGTGTTCCGTGCGCCCTGCAAGCCCGGTTGCCGTTCGTTGCGCAGCACTCGCACGGGCCGGTTGCCGTCCGCAACCTCGAGGGACATGTCTGGCTCGGTTTGATCGAACACGACACACGTCTCGATCACCCCGTCGTACGTCTGGTTGGCGATCGATGCGAGGGTCTGCCGCAACAGCTCGGGCCGATCTCGGGTGGCAACGATGGTGCTGATCACCGCCATGATCACCCGCCTTCGGGATAGTGGTATCGACGCCTCATCGGTTTGGTGATCAGTGTGACCAGGTTCCGCATGCGGGGGTTGAGCCCGGTCTTCCAGCCCTCATCGGCGCGGATCTCCACCGGCTTGCGGCTGAGTCGGGCCGGGTTGCCCGAGACCGAATGGCCGCCGTCCAACACCCGTGGTTCGGCGTTCGCCACAAGTGATTCCGCGATCGGATCAACGCCACCGAAGTCGAACATCTGATTCAGCGAGTCCTGCGGAGCGGCAACGAAGTCCTCGTACCGGATCGTCATACTCGGCACGCCGAGTCGATCCATGTTGCTGAACGCCCAATTGAACCAAAGCCAACGCAGGCCAATTCGACCTGGATGCAAGCGGTCCATCTCGACCGAAGCGCCCGTGACTTCAGGACGTTCCACCTGTTTGGACCAGGAATGTGCGACCCCTCGGGGGTCACGAATGAGATGTACGACCCGCAGATCGATCTGCGGGATCTGGCGGAGCAGGAGGGCGGTCGACACGTGTTTCGAGGTGTCGACGATGATCGGAGCTCCCGAGACTTCACGCACTGCCGCGAGCACGCGAGCCACGACGGCCCCGTACTGGTGGACGCTGATCAACATCTGGCGGGAGATCCTGGGCGTGAGCAGGGCGGGGACGAAACGGGTGCGGTCGGCCCGCTGTTGAAGCGTGCGCATCCGTTGACCGGAGATGTTCTTCCAACCGCCGAAGGCGACTTCGCCGACCTTCGTCCAGAAGTCGCAGTCGGAGAACGGCTCACCGCAGCCACACCGGTCGTTGTCGATGACACCCCGTTGCCACATGTGCACCATCTCGCCGATGTTCACCATGTGCGGGTGTTCGTCGAGCAGTTCCGAAATGAGCGAGCTGCCCGAACGCGGGACCGAGCCAATGAACAAAACCGGGATCTTCTCGTCGTCGGCGTTGAGCTCGACCACTTCGGCCAGCGCAGCCGGCGTACTTGCGGCTCGTGTACCGAGAAGGTCGATCATGGCGTCTTCAAAATTTCCCAACGCGATCGCGGCGTGCCCGTCGTCAACGGCAACCTCGGGTGCACCCCGTTCCACCGCCAGGTCGAGCAAACGGAAGAACTCCGACTTCGTTCGAGCGAGCTGAATCTCGCCATGGGCGGCGAGCCGCTCGCAGAAATCCACCTGGTGGTCGTTGACGTGCTCGCTGAATCGTTGTTCGCGTGGCACGACGATGGGAACAAGGCCGTTGGCCCGGCACTCGAGAATCGTCGCGGGTCCGCCGTGGCACACCACAACGGTGGCGTCCTGAAACTCGGAGATCAGGCGACCTCGTTGCAGGTAATCCACACTGGTAACTGTCGTCGGTTCGACCGAGGTCCCCCGCTGAACAACAACGTGGTGGACGTCGGCATCGGCGGCCATCCACTCGTCCAGCCAGCGCATGAGGCGGTCGAATCGGTGGAAGTCCGTGCCCACGGACACGAACAGTCTCTCGATGCCCACACCTGGTTCGGGCAATCGTCGAGGGGCTGGGGTCACATCAATCTCCCGATGAGTTCCGCTCTGGGGTGGAAGACCAGTTGGTCCTCCCATTGGACAAGGAAGCTGCTCGACAACGGGGCACACAGCCGCGCCGTAAGGGACGCATGGTCGATCCGGTCGTAGACCTCGATGAAGACCGTCTTGACGCCCATCATGCGTCCGAGCAGAAAGAACGGGAAAGCCACTGCGGCGCCGGTCGAGATCAGGACGTCCGGTCGTTCACGACGAAGGACCTTCCACGCCAGGCCGAAGTTGAAGACGAGGTTCTTGAGGTTTCTGGTCGTTGGGTAGTGCGCCCAATCGACGCGTTCGGAATCGAGCAGGTCGTGGCTGTCCGGCATGTCGAACGTCACCCAGAACCGATCGTGCTCCTGCCACCACTGCCTCAGGATGAGCAGGTGCGCGAGGTGGCCGCCGGACGAACCGACCAAACCGACGTTCAAACGCTTGTCACTATCGATGGGGATCAAGACGTTTCCTCCGCCGGATCGCGATCGGTCTCGAGCTCTTCGAGGCCGGCGGCGGCTTCCGGCATACCAAGATCGCCTTCCTCATTGGCGTGCAGTTCGGCCAACCGTTCCAGGTTTGACTGTCGGCGCGCGTTGCCCGGTATGCCGTTCGGGACCGTGATGGGCCCAGCGACGAATTCGGCCGATCCTGCGGGGAGCAGCGAGACGCGGCTGTTGCGGTTGATGATCGCTCCGGCGAGGTCGGCGCGGACGTTCAGCAACTGAATGCGCAACTCGTTCAACTCACTGCGACGGGTCTTGCCCACGGCAGCAACGACGTACACCGCATCGGCGATCGCCGCGAGCTGCAGACCATCGCTGTGTGTGAGCGCTGGCGGTGAGTCGAAGACGACCATCATGCCGCGTTCATTGGCTGCGGCGAGGAGCGCAGCCATGGAGCTGGTGGACAGGGGTGGCGGCGAGGGGGTGCCGCTGGGAATCACACGAATACCGAGACGTTCCTCGGCCGTGCCGACCATGGTTCGCGCGGCCTCGATGTCTCCCGATCCCCGAAGGAAGTCGTTCAGACCCGGCTTGTTCGCCAAACCGAAGAGACGGTCAAGAGAGTTGTCGCGCCGATCGCCAGCCACGAGAAGCACCTGGCGCCCTGCTTGACCAAGCGCGATCGCCATGTTGACGGCCGTGGTCGTGCGACCTTCGTTTTCGCTGGCACCTGTCACGGTGATGGATTCCACGATGTACCCATCGCGAGGCACCAATGCGGCTGCGGCAAGTCGGCGGAACGCTTCCGCTCCCGGGGTATGGGCGCCAACCGCGGTGACCAGCGCTGGGCTGTCTTCGGTGATTCTCGGAATATTGCCGAGTACGGGCACTCCCAGATCGGCTTCGATCTCTGGTGCGTCCGAGAGGCGACGGTCGAGTCGGTCGGAGAGCACTGCGGCCATTCCGCCGAACAGAAGCCCCATCAGGAATCCGGCCGCGAGTGCGATGACCCGAGGGATACCTTCGCTCTCGGCGGTGGGTTCCGTGGGGTCACCCAACATGCTGCCAACTTCGGTTGGTACGTCGAGGTTCGTCACCGTGCGCTGGGCTTCAACCCGCTGGTTCTCCAGGCGTGTGAGTCGCGTCTGGGACAGCACCCGATCGAGGCTGTCTTCCTCGGTGGCGTTGTAGACCGCTCGTTCGTTGTCGAGGCTGAGTTCAAGATCGGCGATCTGGGTTCGAAGCTGCGATATCTGGTTGTCGACCAGCGTCCGCTCCCGCGCGATGCGATCCTGGAGGTAGGCGTCGGCCGACGCAAAGACGAGCGTCCCAGCCTCTTCCGGTGTTTCGGCGCGATAGGTGAAACTCAAGATGCCGCTGTCACAGCTGTCATTGACGACGAGGCTCGATGAGTCGAGGCAGGGGCTGACGGTGAGGTTGTCATTCCAGTCGACGAGGGTGAGCGGGGACGACGCTGCGTCGACGACGACCTGACCGATCGTTGGCGAAACCGCGATACCTGCTTCGCGATCCTCGTTGACCGGGTCGCGATCGCTGCCGAAGTCCGCTCGACCGGGCCGGAGAATGACCGAGACCGTCGATTCGTAGAAGTCACGTGGCTGCGGGAGGAAGAACGTCGCCAACAACATGCAGGCGACAATCGACAACGCGACAAGCCACCAGCTCCGGCGAAGTATGCGGCCGTAGTGGCCCAGTTCGAGTTCTTCGCTATCCATAAATCCCTACCTGCCCTGGGCGTGTCCGGTGCATTCCAATCGGTCCAAACACCCCTGCACTTAACCTCCACGCGCACGGCTGCCCTCCACGACAAATCTGCAACACACACACCTTCCACCAGATAGACGCACCGCGCGGTCATTTTGTCGCGACATGGACGCAAAGTGACCATATCAGTGACAAACCTCATCGGCCTGTGCCCCTGACCGACGGGTTGTGAGCGACCTATGCGTCTACCCTCAGTTGGGCGGCCGAGACCGCGTTCGGCACCATGACCTCACCTTTTCCCCGACCTGCAGCTTCACTACGGCCCGCGCTGCTGGCACTGTGCCTCGTCGCTGCCGGTTGTGCGGGATCGGCCGACACCACGTCGTCTTCGAGCGTCGTGCCCGCACCAACGACGACCTCCGAGGTCACCCCGACCACCGACTCCGCGCCGACAACCTCGGTGATGCCGAGAGAAGGTGCGTTGTTGGGCTTCTCGACCGCGCTGAGTCGAGCCGAACGCGAACCCCGTTGGCGACAGATCGAATCCGATGCCGGCCGCGACTACGACATCGGCCATGTGTTTCACAGTTGGGACACCGCAATCCCCACGACCGATGACCTCATGCATCTCGAAGACGGTCGGACGCTGCTGGTCTCGTGGAACGGCACGGACACCAAGGAAATTGCCGCCGGTGTGCACGACGAATGGATTCAACGCCAGGCAGAGGCGGTTCGCGACCTCGAGACCGACATTCTGCTCCGCTGGTTGTGGGAGATGGACGGCAACCGCCGGAGGGACTGGGTCCATTCCGGTCCTGACTACGTTGCGGCGTGGAACCACATCCGCGACATCTTTACCGATGTCGGCGCGAACAACGCCGCATTCGTCTGGTGCCCCAACGAGTTCTTGTTCTGGGATGGTGGCGATCCAGAGCCCTGGTACCCAGGCGACGACCGCGTCGACTGGCTTTGCGCCGATGGATACAACTGGGGCGCCACCGCCGATGCGGACGACTGGCTCGGTTTCGGGGAGATCTTCGGCGACTTCTACGACTGGGCCGAACCGAAGGGGCTGCCGATCATGATCGGCGAGACCGGCGTTGGTGAGGGTTCCACGGGCGAAAAGGCCGAGTGGATTCGTTCGCTGCCCGAGACCCTCCGGGCCGAGTTTCCCGAGATCGACGCACTCGTCTACTTCGACAAGGACTTCAGCGATCGCGGCCACCGGGACTGGCGAGTTGACACCTCGCCGGACAGCTACGCCGCGTGGGTGGAGATGAGCAACGATCCCTGGTTCACACCCTGAAATACCACGCTTCGGATTTGTTTCGAAAGCAGTTGCATTCCTCCGTGAGTGCAATACAGTCTCCGGCAGGTGTTGGGCACAAGGAGTAGTATCGTGCCCATATTTATCCCTCACCGGGTGGCGGTCATGGCCACGATGGCGCTGATCGCCACGTTGTTGTTCGCCCTTCCGCCGTCGCCAGCAGAGGCTCTGCCCGGCGGCGTCACCTTTGGCGCCTACGCGCAGCCGGTCGGTGGGGAGAACAACACCGACGCCATCATCAAGCTTGAGAACACACTCGGGCGCACGCTTCCGATGGTCCGTGGATTCAGCGACTGGGACGACAAGATGGGTGAGGACAAGAAGTTCCATCGGTGGGTTCGCGACGGCGGCCGCCAGCTTATGGTCTCCGTGAAGCCGGTTCGAAACGACGGTTCGCAGGTGCGTTGGCCATCCATCGCCAGCGCATCAGCGGGCTCGCGGGTGTACAACGAGATCGTCGACCTGGCCCGCGGTGCCAAGCGGTTCGGGGAACCGATGATCATTGGCTTCCACCACGAACCGGAACACAAGAAGAACCTCAGCTTCGGCACGAGCTCCGACTATCGCGCGGCGTTTCGCCGAATCACCCAGATCTTCGACGCCCAGGGTGTCACGAATGTATCGTTCGCCTGGATCATGACGTCGTGGAGCTTCGAGGTCGGTGACAACAATCCAACCGATCGGCGTCGAGCTCACCTGTGGTACCCCGGTGATGACGTCATCGACTTCATCAGCGCCCAGACCTACAACTGGAACAACTGTCGAGGCGGTGGAAACGAGCCGTGGGAGTCGCTTCAGTCGAACATCGAGCCGTTCATGCGGTTCGCCCGCCAGCATCCCTCCAAGAAGCTGATTCTCGGCGAATGGGGTTCCGACGAGGGTTCCATTGGACAGAAGGCCCGCTGGCTCGACGACGTTCGAGCCCTGTTCAAGTCGGGTGAATACAAGGATCGCTTCGCGGCCGTCCTGTACTTCCACGACAGCGCCGCCGGAGAAGGCTGGCCTTCGTGTACATGGTGGCTGAACTCAAGCCCCGAGACGTTGTCCGCGGCGAAACGACTGATCAACGACTCGTTCTACCGCGTGCCGGTCAGCGCACCCGGTCAGACGCCACCGCCACCCGCGCCAACGCCAACCGCGCCGATACCTGAACCGGTTCCGGCTCCTGCACCCCCCGCACCTGCACCGCCGCCCGCTCCCGTCGCTGTGTATTGCAACGGAGTCCTGGCGACGATTGTCGGCACGAACGGAGATGACACGATCCTCGGAACATCAGGGCGTGACGTCATTCATGCACTCGATGGAAACGACGTCATACATGGCGCCGACGGAAACGATCTGGTGTGTGGTGGCCATGGCAATGACCGGATTACCGGTGGTCCTGGCAACGACCTCCTTCGTGGAGGTCAGGGTCGCGACGTGATCGATGGGAACGTCGGATCGGATGACCTTCGAGGTGGCACCGGGGCCGACCGATTGCGCGGCAACTCCGGCAACGATTTCATTTACGGCCAGGCCGGCAACGACGAACTGACGGGTGGTGGCGGCTCGGACGTGTTGAAGGGCGGGCTGGGCTCAGACAAACACGACGGAGGGATCGGCACGGATCGTTGCCGCGACACCTCCGGCACAAACATCTTCCTGAACTGCTGAACCGAATCGACAAAAACGAGGAGGGCCCCGGACGCATGCGCCCGGGGCC
>SHLQ01000024.1 GCA_004282895.1 Acidimicrobiales bacterium | reverse complement strand
GGCGGGGGAGGGGCGACTCGAGGGCATCATCACCGGCGAACAAGCGCCGCAGCTGCCCGGTATGACCGACCGGGAGTTGGCTCTCGCCAATCTGTGGGCCACCGGCGTCGCTCCCGATGGGCATCCCACGGTGTTTCACCGAACCGAACTTGATGCGCTGGGGGTTTTGCCATCGTCGCTTCTGCCTAAGCAGCCGACGGACAGTCGGGTGATGGTGGCCGGGGTTATCACCCATCGCCAACGTCCTGCCACTGCGGGGGGAACGACCTTCCTCAACCTCGAGGATGAAGACGGCCTGATCAACGTCGTGATCTCCAAGGGATGCTGGGCCCGTCACAAGCAGGTGGCGCTCACCGCGCCGGCTGTCATCGTGCGAGGCCGGGTGGAGAACGTCGAGGGGGTCACCAATGTGGTGGCCGACAAACTTGTCGAGTTCGCATTGAAGACGCCGCTGCAATCACGAAATTTCCGCTGATCCCTGGCGTCACGAGCGCAGGCGTACCGCCATCGGGCCGGGCCGGCGGTCGCTCCAGAAGGCGAACAACCCTGCAGCTGCAACGATGCCGCTGCCGAGGAACGTCCAGACGTCGGGTACATCACCGAACACGATGATCTGCAAGAGGATGGAGAAGATGATCACCGTGTACCGAAACGGCGCGCTGAAACTGAGGTCACCGATCCGCACTGTGGCGACGCTGGCGACATAGCCGATCGCCAGGAAACCCGCGGCGGCGACAAGCAGGGCGATCCCTCGGGCATCGACCGCTTCCCAGCCCTCGAACAGTGACAACACCAGCCCCATCGTGCAGATGGTCACTCCGGTGAACAGTGCCACAAGCAGAGATGGCGCTGACTGCGAGATCTGCCTGGTGGCGAGCTCGCGCACAACGATCAGTGCCACAACGACCAACCCCACGAGGAACCAGGGACTGAACGAGTCGGTGCCGGGCTTGACCACCAGAAGCACGCCAAGGAATCCGACGATCACCGCAATTACGCGGCGAACACTCACGGCTTCGCGCAGCATGCGGGCGGCAACGAAGGTGACCGCCACCGGAACGATCTGTATGACTGCGGTCATTTCCGCCAGCGGCACCCGCGTCAGTGCGCTCAGATAGAGGATCGTGCCGATGGTCTCGGTTGCGAGCCGGATCCCGACCGGCCTGGTCAGGTGAGCTCGATACCCGCGCAACGTACCCCGGGCCCGATTCAGTACGAACAAGAGCGCGCAGATTGCGACCCCTCGCAGAAAGATCGACTGGAAGAGGGGCAGATCCTCCGCCGCCAACTTGATGAAGGCGTCGTTGACCACATAGCCGAACATCGCAAAGGTCATAAGCCCCGCGCTACGGATGTTGTCAGAGGACGTCGTCATGGGAATCGGGCCACGCTACTGGGACAGTCGTCTGGGCATTGCAGTCAGATCGTGGTCAGACTATTCCGATGCCGGAAGCTGGCCCCGGCCGTCGAGGCCGTCGAGCTCGGGCCGCGCAACGCGCGGAGGCCAGGTCGACGCGAGTAGCGAGTGTTCCGCAGCGCCGCATTCCAACCTACGAGCTGCTGTCCGAGACTGAGCTCGATCGACTGCATGGGCACGCAGATTGGATTCTCGACACGAAAGGTGTCGAGTTTCACGGGGATGAGGAAGCGCTGGAGCTCTTTCGAGCGGCAGGTGCTCGAGTCGAGGGCGTGACCGTCCGATTCGACCCAGGCCTCGCCGAACACCTGTGCTCGACTGCGCCGAAGCAGTTCGACATGTACGGCCGTGATGGCAGGGTCGTGCCGATCGGCGGGGACAACGTCGTGCTTCTTCCCGCCTATGGCCCGCCATTCGTGAGCGATCTCGACAACGGTCGACGGTATGCGAAGCTCGAGGACTTCGAGAACTTCGTCAAGCTCACGTGGATGTCGCCGTGGCTCCATCACAGCGGCGGGACTGTCTGCGAGCCGGTTGATGTTCCGGTGAACAAGCGGCACCTCGACATGGTCTACGCCCACCTGAAGTACTCGACGAAACCCTTCATGGGGGGAGTGACCGCCCCGGAGCGGGCCGAGGACTCGATCGAGATGGCACGCATCGTCTTCGGTGCGGAGTATCTCGAGGACCACTGCGTGATCCAGGGGAACATCAACGTCAACTCGCCTCTCGTTTGGGACGAGACCATGACCGGCGCGCTCAAGACCTACGCCCGCGCCAATCAGGGATGTGTGATCAGTCCGTTCATCATCGGCGGTGCGATGGGCCCGGTGACGCAGCCCGCGCTCATTGCGCAGGCCCATGCGGAGGCGATGACCGGCATCGCGCTCAGCCAGCTGGTGCGACCCGGCTCACCGATGGTTTACGGCAACTTCCTCACGACCATGAACCTGAGGTCGGGTGCGCCCACCTTTGGCACGCCCGAGTCGGTGCTTGCCACGTATGCGATCGGTCAGCTCAGCCGCCGTCTTGGCCTCCCGTTGCGTTGCGGCGCCCACTACACGGCGTCGAAGACCGCCGACGGCCAGGCGATGCAGGAGTCGGCGGATGCGATGGAAGCGGGAATCCTGGCCGGCACCAACTTCGTCATCCATGCCGCGGGCTGGCTCGAGGGCGGCCTCGTCATGGGCTATGAAAAGTTCGCGATGGATCTCGATCACTGCGGCATGATCCACCGCATGCTGGCGGGGCTGACGATCGACGACAATGAGTTGGCGGTTGACGCCTACAGCGAGGTCGATCCGGGGACTGCCCATCTGGGAACCCAGCACACGCTTCGAAATTTCGAGACTGCCAACTACGACTCGGCGTTGGCCGATACCGACTCGTTCGAGCAATGGTCCGACAACGGCGCACTCGACATGCAACAACGCGCCAACCGACAGTGGAAGCAGATGTTGGCCGACTATGAACCACCACCAATCGACCCGTCGGTTGATGCTGCTCTGCTCGCGTTCATGGCGGAGCGGAAGGCGTCCATGGATGATGCGTGGTACTAGGCACGATCGAAATAGGGTGGGAATGTGAACTTGAGCTCGCTCGACGTTGCCTTTGATGACGCGCTGAAGGAGCTCGCGTCCTCACGGATCGCCTATGAGGAGGATCCTCGCGATCCACAACGCATTGAGCGCCTCGGCCGGGCTCGCGTGAAGCTCGACGAGTCCCGACGGGCCATGCGGACCGAACGTGAACGGCTTGGCCTCGAAGGTGATGTTGTGGTGGACCGCCTCATCGAGCGGGCGGATCTCGAACCGATGCCCCAGTGGCAGGGCCTCCCGTCGGACTAAGGGTCGAAAGACAGCGGACATGACATTTCTGGAAGGGTTTGAGCCGACCGGCTTCGAGCTGCGACGGGCGGAGGCCGGTGACGCCGACCTCGTCCGCCGCGTCCTCTGCCTGGCTACCGGGTGGCGCGACGACGAACCGGGCTACGAATTGCCGCCAGGACACGATGCGTACCATGAGGACTGGGGTCGTCCGGACGACTTCGGCGTCGTCGTGTTTGTTGGTATGGAGTTCGTGGGTGGCGCCTACGCCCGGCGCGTGGGCCCCGCCGATGGAACCTACGGGTTCGTCGACCCTGACCTGTGGGAGCTCAGCCTCGGAGTCGAACCCGCGTATCGACGTCAAGGGCTCGGGAGGTTGCTCATTGAGGCGCTCAAGGCGCGCTCCATCGAGAAGGGCATATCTGGCCTGAGCCTCAGCGTTGAGCTCGACAACCCGGCGGGCAAGCTCTACGACGCAGCCCGGTTCACCATCGTCAAGGAACGCGACACCGACCTGCTCATGGAATGGCGTGGGCCCTCGTCGGTTCATTAACACCTTCGGCTGAAGCCGCGTACGCTGGCCCGCATGGATTGGATCACCCTTCGCAACGCCTCCGGTGTGCCGATGGATAGAGGACTCTCGCGCCTGCGATGAGTGCATCTGCCCATGCTTGCCAAGCTCCGTCCCGTCGCCACGCGGCTCGTCCGCATTCTCGGGCCTGACCCTGCTGCGGTCGGCCAGTCTCTGGTCGCGCTTGCCATTTCGATTGCAGCGACACTGGCCGCTGGCCTGACGCTCGCCTCGGCCGAGGGACGCCTGTCTGAGCTACCCGGCCTGCTGTTGCTCGTTCCGGCCGCCATTGCGCAGCGCGGAAACGTGTTCGGGGCCATGGGTAGCCGACTGGGAACGTCGATCCACACCGGCACCTTCCGCATTTCCGCCCGCCCCGACACGCTGTTCGGTCAGAACGTCATTGCTGGGATCGGGCTGAGCTGGGTGGCCGCCGTTTGGCTCGCCGCCGTCGCCAAGCTGCTTGCGATCATGTTTGGTGTCGCGGACTCGATGAGCTTGCTCGACTTCGTGGCGGTGTCTGTTGTCGGAGGCATGATTGCCTCCCTGCTCGTGCTGGCGATCACCGTCGCGCTTGCCGCCGGATCATCGCGGTGGGGATGGGATCTCGACAACGTCACCGCACCCCTCGTGACTGCAACCGGCGACCTCGTCACCCTCCCTGCACTACTCATCGGCTCCGCTGTCGTGGCCGCCAATGTCGCCAGCGAGATCATCGGCCTGTTGTCGATCGCCGTCGCGCTCGTAATTCTGTTCATGGTGCTTCGGTCATCACTCCCGATTCTTCATCGCATCGTGATCGAATCGTTGCCCGTTCTCGCGGTCGCCAGCTCGATCTCGCTGGTCGCCGGCATCGTGGTCGAGAAACGGCTTCAGAGCTTCCTCGATGAACCAGCGCTACTCGTGCTCGTCCCTGCCTATTTCGGTATGGCCGGTGCTCTCGGCGGCATTCTTTCCAGCCGACTCGGTACGAAAATCCACCTGGGCCTCATCACCCCGTCCGCCATCCCGAGCAAGGTCGCCTGGGAAGACATCCGGTCAGTGGTCGCGTTGTCGCTGCCGATCTTCGGGCTGGTTGGCCTTTTCTCCCACCTTGGCGCGGTTGTCTTTGGAACGGCGAGTCCCGGTGTGTGGTCGATGGTCGGCGTCGCAATGCTCGGCGGCATCGCCGCGATCATCGTTGTGGTCGCCGTCGCCTACTACGGCACACTCGCTGCGGTGCGAAGCGGCATCGATCCCGACACCGCCGGAATCCCGCTTACAAACTCCGTTCTCGACCTTGTCGGTGCGTTCACGCTGGTCGCGGCAATTCTCCTGCTGGGGGTCGCATGAAACTGACCCGTCCTTTCCGAATAATCACCCATTCCCTACCATGGCGAGTACCAACTGATGGATGACAAGCCCAAAAACCTGCGGACGCTCCTCGCGGACGCCAAAGACACCTCGGAGTTGATGGTGGATCTGGCCTATGCCGCGGTCTACTTCGACGACCCGGCGATGGCGGAGGAGGTCCGCGACCTCGAGACCGATCTCACGGACCTTGTGAACGACATGCGTTCGTTGGCCGTGCTGGCGGTGCGTCATCCGCGGGAAGCCCCTGCGATGGCGGCGGTGCTTCAGGTCGTGTCGGCGATCGAACGAATCGGGAACGACGCCGTCAACATTGCGCGAACCGTGTCCCACCGCTTGGGGATACCTCGTCACCTCGTCGTCGAGCTGGCCGATGCCGAGGAGGTCTCACACCGAGTCGTGGTCGCGGCCGAGTCGGCAATGGCCCACAAGTCCCTCGCTGAGCTCGAACTTCCCGTGCACAGCGGCATGCGGGTCATGGCGATACGCGATCGTGACCGGTGGAACCGGGAGGTGGACGGCGAGACGATCGTTGTCCCCGGCGACGTTCTGTTTCTCGAGGGACCGCCCGGGGGGATTCCCTCGCTGCGCGAAGCGGCCGGCATGCCCGACTGGGAGGCACCGACCGATGGTGGAGCCGCGCCGATTCCTGAGCTCGACCGCGCCATCGATCTTTTGATCGAGATGAAGAATCTGTCGGAGGCGGCAGTTGCGCTTGCCTACTCCGCGCTCGTGCTGGGAGATCGCAGCCTTGCCGCAGAGGTCCGCCATCTCGAAGCCCTGCTCGATGACATGCATGACCAGCTCGAGTCCTGGGTGCTGCGCGCTGCGTCCAACAACGATGATCCCTCTCCATTGCGGGGCCTGCTGCACCTGGCCGCTGCCTCCGAAGACATCGGTGATCAAGCCTCGCAGATGGTCATGCTCGTGGAATCCGGCGACGAAATACATCCGGTCCTCGGAATCGCGTTGGCGGACGCCGACGAAGTCGTGCTGCGGGTCCCCGTGGCGTCTGGATGTCAGGGTGATGGCGCCTCGCTGGCCGAACTTCAACTCGACGTGGCTCCCGGCTACAACGTGCTTGCGCTCAAGCGCGGGACCATCTACAAACTGCGCCCAGCTGGCACTGTTCGGTTCGCTGCCGGTGACGAGATCATTGCGAGTGGCCCCGACGAGGGACGTGAACGTTTCGCAGAGATATTCGGCTGGAGGCTCGAGGCCGACGAGGAGACGGGCGAGAACGAGCTGGCGGCGTTGTAGCTGGCCGCTTGTCCCGCATTGCCACGACCTGCTCGGCCGTCAGGTAGTTCGCGGATCGCAGGTTGCGGCGGTGCCAAAGGCGAAGCATGAGCAGCGTCGTGATGACCAGCCAGACAACAACCGCCGCGAGGAGGCCGCTGTAGATTCGGGCCCGGTCGGCGGTAGCCAGCCCGGCCAGGCCGGTGATTGTCGCAATCACCAATGCTGGGTACATCCCCGGTACGAACGGTCGAGTGGCGCGGATCGCGACCTCGTCGCAGGGTGAGCTCGGCGGACGCTGTTCCGAACGAAGCACGCCTTCGCGGTAACGGCGATCGCCAGCGGCCCGTAGCAGTTGCTCCCGCTGGCGTCGGAGCTCATCGAACTCGTCTGGTGTCCCGCCCGCGTCGGGATGAACATGCTTGCTGAGTCGCCGGAACGCCAGCTGTACGTCCTCGGGCGTTGCGCTTGGCGGAAGCGCAAATCGTTCGTATGCGGCTCGTAGCGTCGGTGCTCGCTGGGCCATCGCTCCCGCTCGGTCGTGGCATTGTTCTGCCCGGTAGGGCCCATCAACGGTCATCGTAGCCGGGTATCGTTCGCTGAATGAACACGGAACTGCGGATCATGACCGTGCACGCTCACCCCGATGACGAGGCCTCGAAAGGTGCCGGCACCATCGCAAAATACTCGGCGGCCGGAGCTCGCTGTGTGCTGGTGTGCTGCACCGGCGGTGAGGCCGGCGACATCATCAACCCGGCCATGGATCGTCCGGAGATCCTCGAGAACATCGCTGCCGTCCGGATGGGGGAGCTCGAAGAAGCGGCGGACATCATCGGTTATCACCGGGTCGCCATGTTGGGGTATCTCGACAGTGGTATGCCCGACATGCCGGAAAATGCCCACCCCGACAATTTCGCGAACGCACCACTCGAGGAAGCGATCGGGCGACTGGTGAAGCTCATCCGGGAGGAACGGCCCCACGTCATCGTCACCTACAGCGATCACCAAACGGGGTACATGCATCCTGATCATCTGATGGTCAACGACGTCACCCTCCCAGCCTTCGACGCGGCCGCGGATCCGGCGTTCCATCCGGAGCTCGGTGATCCCTGGCAACCGCTGAAGCTCTATTACACAATGTGGTCGAAGGAACGGTTGGAGCTCACCCACCAGGCCTGCCTCGAGCACCTGGGGGAGAGCCCGTTCGATCAGAAGTGGCTGAAGGACCGCGAAGGCGAGGATCACCTGATCACGTCGAAGGTCGATGTCGCCGAGTACTGGGATCAACGCTGTGATGCTTTGCTCGCCCATGCAACCCAAGTTGATCCGAACGAGAAGTTCTGGTTTCCGCTGCCGCGGGAAATCGCGGCGCACGTGTATCCCTGGGACGACTACGAGTTGGCCAAGACCGCCGGTGGCGTAGAGGTCAACCTCGGTGAGGGCGAGTTCGAGGACGACCTCTTCGACGGTATTCGAGCTGAGGTGACGACATGACCGACCGGTACAGCCAAGAGTGGGTCGATGCACTTGTCGCAGGGGCGACTGCCATGGAGGAGCCACTTCGGCTGCTTTACATCATCTCCGACACCGCGGAAGGAAAGGTCGCCTTCCACGTCGACTTCGCGGACGGTGTCGTGGGCACGGCCGGCAAACTTCCTCGCGGCGAGAAGGCCGATGTGACGGTGACCGCAAAGGAGCCGGCTCTGCTCGAGCTCTGGTCGGGTGACCGCTCGAGAGACGTCGCCTTCATGGCCGGCGATCTCAAGATCGAAGGTGCGTATCAGCGGTGGCTGAATGAGCTCGTCCCGCTCTTTGCCACGGATGATTGGGCCGCCGCCTGGCGTTCTGCTGCTGCCTGATCACGACGGATCCAGCGGTACATCCGGCCCACCGCACGCAGACCACAAGCCCACTGAAGCCGTCCGAGCCTTCTTTGCCGCTGCTTCGAGCTGCGGCCGTAACGTGTCGTTCGGCGGGTAGATGGACAGGTCGGCCAGCCCTTCGGCCAACATGACCTCGTTGACCAGAACGTCACCAACGTAGATGTAGCCCAACAGTCGGCCGTACTGGTCACGGGCTTCACGGTCCCGCAATAAGACGATGGCAGTACGTTCGGGAAGCAGCTCCTTCAACCTCGCAGTTGCCTCCGCGCCGAAACACTGGACGGGACGGTTGGGGTCCACGGTCTCGGGCGTATCGATGCCCAGGAGGCGCACGATCTCACGGTTGCTGCCGTGGCTGACGATGATCGTGTCGCCATCCACCACCTCCGCGATCGTGAGGAGGTCATCGGCTGGTTCTGCGGGTGCGCAGGCAACAACAACAAGTAGCGCAAGGAGAGCGACGAGACGCATGGCCCATTCCAATCAACGAGTGTTGGGCCGTGGAGGCCAAGAACCGGGCGTGAGCCGCGTGAAGGAACGCTAGCGGCCGAGACGATCGCAGCGCTAGGCGGCGGCCTCGGCGACGGGCCGGGATGCGGCGAGCACGGCCCGAGCCTGGGCCAGGCCCTTGCGGCCGATCTCCTTGGTGTCGTTGTCGATCCGCCACGGCTTGGTGTGGTCGACAACGAGGGAGAGCTGCGTTGAGCGGCCCTTTGTTTCTACGGGGGTTTTGGTCTTCGTTGTCATGGTTACCAGTATGAACAAGGGGTGTGACAGTCTCATTCCCACGACCACGTAGCGTTGATTTCCCAACGTTTTCCGTGGAAATGCCGTCATCCTGTGCGAGCATGACGGCATGGGATTAGCAGACACCATCCAAGAAGACCTCGTAGCCGCCATGAAAGCTGGTGATGACGTCAAGAAGACCACGCTCCGTGCCGTCCTGACCGCGATCAAGACGGCCCAAACGGCTGAGGGAGCGGACGAGACGATCTCCGACGACGCGGTGCAGAAGTTGATCGCCACCGAGGTGAAACAGCGCACCGAGGCAGCGGAGATCTTTGCCGAGGCGGGGGAGTCCGAACGGGAGGCCGTCGAGGTCGCCGAACGAGCAGTGCTGCAGACCTACCTTCCCGAACCGCTGTCACCGGAGGAGCTCGAGGCGATCGTGGCCCAGGTCATCGCCGACGGCGGTTACACCACGAAGAAGGACATGGGATCGGCGATCAAAGAGGTCATGGCCAAGGCCGGCGGCCGGGCCGACGGCAAAACCGTGTCCGGCGCCGTCGGCAAAGCACTGAGCTGATGACCAATCGCGTCCATCCCCGACGCTGGGGAATGACCGTCCCACTCAACGACGGCCCGTTGCACACCCAAGAGCCGCTCATCCGCCGGCTCGAGGAACTTGGCTACACCGACCTGTGGTCCGCCGAGGCGATGGGCGTCGATGGGATGTCGCCGCTGTTGCTCGGCTCGCAGTGGGCGCCGAGCATGCGTCTCGGCACGGCGATCCTTCCTGCCTTCACCCGCGGTCCTGCACTGATGGCCCAAACCGTGGCCGGAATGTGCGAGGCCGCTCCCGGACGATTTGTGCTGGGTCTCGGCACCTCCAGCAACGTGATCGTTGAGAACTGGAACGCCGTCGACTTCGAGGAGCCGTACAAACGAACCCGAGACATGGTGCGGTTCCTTCGTCAGGCCCTCACCGGTGAGAAAGTGACAGAAACGTACGACACCTTCGAGGTCAAGGGTTTCCGACTCCACGCCCGCGTCGAAGAGCAGCCGAAGATACTGGTCGCCGCACTTCGCGAAGGCATGCTCCGGATGGCCGGACGCGAGAGCGACGGGGCGATCCTCAACTGGTTGGCGCCCGACGATCTCGACACGATCGCGCCGATCGTGCGGGAGCAGAACCCTGATGCCGAGCTCGCGGCACGCATCTTCGTTGTACCCACCGAAGACGCCGAGGTGGCCAGAGGGATCGGACGCTTCCTCATGGGCGCCTACATCAACGTCCCCGTCTACCGGGCCTTCCACGAATGGATGGGGCGCACGGACGCCATGCAGGAGCACTGGGATCTATGGGCAGCGGGTGATCGCAAGGCGGCGATGGCTGCGCTGCCGGACTCCGTGGTCGACGAGCTCGTGGTGCACGGCAGTGGCGAACAATGCAAGGCCCGCATCATGGAGTACATGGACAAAGGGGTCGACACCGCCGCCATCGCCGTCGTCATGGGCAGCGGCACCACGGACGCCGAAGCCATAGAAATGCTGGCGAGGTAACTAGCCCACTACCTCGAACGTCAGGCCGGCGTGTTCCGTTAGGCGGTCGATGAGTTGGTCGCCCAAGGCCGTCGCTGGTGTCCAGAACCCTCCCGGCGTGGCGTTGCCTCGGGTGTCGACGAGCAACACAGCAGCTTCACCCAACATCTTCGCGGTGGATCCGTACCCGGGGTCGCGGTCGCCCGTCACCTTTGTGACGATCTTGGTGCCCGACGCGGTCTCGCCGTGGAAGCGCAGGTCGAAGAAGCCGGCCTCCTGCTCCTCGGGCGATGGGCCTTCACCCGGCTGGGGCAGGGCGAACTTGTTGAGCAGTGATCGGGTGGGGCCGAACGCCACGCCTGCCATGAAGCCGGCGAGGCCTCCGGTCAACGCCGCCGCTTTGGCCGCACCCGCCGGGCCTTCGCCCATGAGCATGGCTTCGTCGTAGAGGAAGTCCTCGCCCCAGGGCTGTCCGAGCAACGCATGGCTTCGAAGGACGATGCGGGTGTTCACCGAGGCCATCACAAAGGGGGCCACCCATTGTCCCGACGCGGAGTCCGACTGTGGTGTTTGTACGTTGGGCTGGCGCACCCCCTTGCGCATGTCTGCCGGTGCGAGGGCGTACGGATTGGCCAACGTCTTGCGGAGCGAGGGATCGGCGCGCACGTCTTCGACGACGTTGATCATCGACGCGAGGGTGCCTCCGCTCGGACCGCCCTTGAGCGCTTTCACTCGCATGGCGATGCGGCTGCAGTGCTCGCCCCGTTCGGCCCGAGCTTCGCGTTGGGTGAACCACACGCCCAGATCGGAGGGGATCGAATCGAAACCGCAGGAATGGACGATGCGAGCGCCGCTCGCAGCGGCCGCATCACCGTGTTCATCGATCATTCGTTGGATCCAGTGCGGCTCGCCGCTCAGGTCGCAACAGTCGGTGCCGGCCTCCGCGCAGGCCTTGACGAGCTCGCTGCCGTAGAGCGCGTAGGGGCCAACCGTGGAGGCGATCACCTTTGCCGAGGTGGCCAGGCGGTACATGTCGCTCTCCGACTTCGCGTCGACCACGATCGTGTCGACGTCCGCGCCGGTGGCGCGCAGTACCTCGTCGAGCTTCGACTGGGTGCGCCCGGCAATCGCCCACGACAGGGGGCCGTGGCTGCCATGACGGTCTTCGAGGTACTGGCACATGATCTTGCCCACGAAACTGGTGGCGCCGAAAACGATTAGGTCATGGTTGTTGTGTTGCGACATGGTCCCATCTGATCAAGCGGCCACGAGAATCACAACCTTTGTCCGCGTGTGACCAAAACCAACTCAGAAGGTGCCGTGGCCTCTGCGAATGCGGAGTTAGCGTTGTCGCCATGCTGGCGAAATTCGTAAACGCGTTCGCGTCCCGTCCGAAACAATCCGTGATCCTCTGGTTGGTGATCCTGGTCTTCGGGGTCCTGTCGTATCTGGTGCTGTTGCCACGTGAGGGTTTCCCCCCAGTGGACGTTCCCATCTCCGTCGGCGCCGGAGGGTACTTCGTGGACGATCAGGACAAGGTCGACGCCGACGTCACCCAGCCGCTGGCCGACGCCGTGCTCGCACTTCCCGAGGTGGAGAGCGTGCAGAGCTTCAGCCGCGATTCGTCGTTCACGGTGCTCGCCAACCTCGAATCCGGTGTGACGAGCATCGAGGGCGCAGCGCTGATGGATGGTGTCGTCGCCGGGTTGACGTTGCCGCCCGAGGCTCAGATCTTCACGCAATCCATTGACGCGGCGAGGTTTCTTGCCGAGGGTTACGACATTCTGATCGCGGTGTACGGGGGTGTTGGTACGAGCGGCGAAGAGCTGGAAGCAGCGGCAAACGCCATTGTCGGCCAAATCACACACCCAGACATCGCATCCGCGCAGGTCGAGGAGATCTTCGACAGTGGCATCAACCCTGCGACCGGCGAAGAGGTCGTGCTCGAGGTCGGCTTCAACCAGCTGAGCGGCGAGGACGACAAGGTATTTCGCCCCTCCATCGCCATCGGAGTGAAAGCCAACCCTGACGTCGATTCCCTCGGAATTCGCGACGCAACCGACGAAGCTCTCGAGCGGGCCCGCGCAGACCTGCCCGAAGGGTTCGAAGCGGTCGTCGCACTCGATTTCGCGACGCTTGTCCGTCAGCAAATCTCGTCGCTCCAGGGCAACGTGCTGCTTGGCATCTTCGTGGTCGCCATCGTGGCGTTGTTGATGATTTCGTGGCGCGCCTCGATCGTCACTGCACTCTTCATCTTCACGGTTCTCGCGGCGTCGGTCGGCGGTCTGTACATCGCCGGGATCTCGCTGAATACGATCTCGCTGTTTGCGTTGATTCTGGCGCTCGGTCTGTTCGTCGATGACGCGATTGTGATCACCGAATCGATCGACGCATTCCGCGAAGACGGTGATGAGGACCTTTCGATCATTCGCCGCGCCATCACGCGCGTCGGTAGCGCGAGTGTGTCGGGAACACTGACGACCGTGCTCGTATTTGCCCCGATGCTGTTGATCGGTGGAATCCTGGGAGGTTTCATTCGCATCCTGCCGATCACGGTGATTCTGGCGCTGCTCACTTCGCTGATCCTCTCGCTGGTGTTCATTCCGGTTGCGGCGCGTTACCTCACGCTTCGAGCGCCCAGGGCAGACGGACCAGTGGTGCGGGTCGAGGCAAAGCTCGCCCGAGCGATTTCGTCCCTCCCGGGCACTCGCGGCCGCAAGGGCATTCTCATCGCTGTGCTTGGGTTCGCCCTGAGCTTGGTCATGTTCTTCGTCGGCACCAACGTGTTCGCCCCGAAAGTCGGCTTCAACATCTTCCCGCCGGCGAAGGACTCGATCAACATCGCCCTTGAGATCACCTACCCACCCGGTACCTCGATCGAGGACGCCAAGGCGATTGCGTTGGATGTCAATCAACAGGCGTCCGATGAACTCGGCTCCGAAATGGAGCTCGGCTACCTGTACATCGGTGATCAGGGCAGCGCACTGGCGCAGTTCAACCTGACGCCTATTGGCGGGCGACCCACTGTGCATGAACTCGTGGATCAGCTTCAGCCAATCGGTGACGCCGAGCAGAACGCCCGCGTCATCTTTTCCGCGATCTCGAACGGACCACCTGAGCTGCTCTTCCCGTACACGATGCAGATCTTTGGCGAGGATCTCGACACGCTTGCGGCGGCGGCAGAGACCATGCGAGCTGACCTCGATGGGCGCCAACTCGAACTACCGAATGGCGACGCGTTCACCGTGCTCGAGACCGACGTCGCTCTTGACGACGTCGTCGCTCGGGAAGACGGTCGTCGGCTGGTCGAAGTGCGCGCCCGCTTCGACGACGACTCGGTGACCAGCACCACGGCCGCAACCCAGGAGTACTTCGAAGACAACTACACCGCCGAAGACCTTGCGGCTCTCGGTCTCGAAGCCGACGCACTGGGCTTCGACTTCGGACTCGAGTCGGACAACCAGGAGTCCTTCAGCTCGCTGCCGCTGGCGTTCGGTATTGCGCTGTTGGCGATGTTGGTTTTGTTGATCATCCAGTTCCGCAGCTCCGCGCAGTGGCTGCTCGTGTTCCTCGCGATTCCATTCAGTTTCTTCGGGGTCTTCGGCGGGCTGCTGATCACCGACAACCCCGTCAGCTTCTTTGTGATGCTCGGTCTGATCGGTCTCATCGGTATCGCGGTCAACAACACGATCCTCCTTGTTGACTTCGCCAATCAGGAACGCGCGCTCGGGTTCGATCGACGTCAGGCCATCGAGAACGCGGTCCGACGGCGTTTCCGTCCGCTGGTGGCAACGTCGTTCACGACCGTCGGCGGCCTACTGCCACTGGCGTTGTCCGACCCGTTCTGGGAAGGCCTGGCGTTCACGATCATCTTCGGTCTGCTGTCCAGCACGTTCCTGGTGATCATGTCGTTCCCGTACTACTACTTGGCCATCGAAGCGCTGCGCGATCGTTTCACAACCCCATGGCGCCGCTCCTACGGCGAGGCTTCGACCGCCGATTGATATCCAACCCGTCCTAATCAAGGGGTCTGACCCCTTTTTCCAAAAAGGGGTCAGACCCCTTGGGGTCGGTTGGCGGAGAATGGAGCTGTGGGCAACACTGGCCTTGGCTCAAAAACATCCACTGGGGGAAACATGGATCAGCACAAGTACTTGTTGGACGAATCACAGATGCCCACACAGTGGTACAACATCGTCCCTGACCTCCCAGAGCCGCCCCCGCCGGCATTGCACCCCGGCACGCTCGAGCCGGCCGGCCCTGAGGATTTCGCCCCGCTGTTCCCGATGGACCTCATCATGCAGGAGGTCACCCAGGACAGCTACGTCGACATCCCCGGCGAGGTCCTCGACATCTACCGCATCTGGCGGCCGACGCCGCTGTTCCGTGCGCATCGTCTCGAGAAGATGCTCGACACCCCGGCAAAGATCTTCTACAAGTACGAGGGCGTGAGCCCGGCTGGCTCCCACAAGCCCAACACCTCGGTGCCACAGGCCTATTACAACGCCAAGGCGGGCGTACGGAAGCTGACAACGGAGACGGGTGCCGGTCAGTGGGGCTCGTCGCTTGCCTTTGCGTGCGCACAGTTCGGACTCGAGTGTGAGGTCTGGCAGGTGGCCGCCAGCTATCGCCAGAAGCCACATCGCAAGACGATGATGGAGATCTGGGGCGCTACCGTGCACCCCAGCCCGTCCGACGTGACCGAATTCGGCCGAAGCCTTCTGGCCGAGAACCCCGATCACACCGGCAGCCTTGGTATCGCCATCTCGGAGGCCGTCGGTGAAGCCGCTCCATATGACGATGTGCGTTACTCGCTTGGCAGTGTTCTCAACCACGTGCTCATGCACCAGACGATCATCGGTGAGGAAGCGTTGCTTCAGCTCGAGATGGCTGGAGAGACGCCGGACATTCTTGTGGGCTGCACCGGTGGTGGGTCGAACTTCGGTGGCCTCTCGTTCCCATTCCTGCGGGAGAAGATGAAGGGCAACATGAATCCGACGATTCGTTGCGTCGAGCCTGCCGCCTGCCCGAGCTTGACCAAGGGCGAGTACCGGTACGATTTTGGCGATACCGCGGGCATGACGCCGCTGATGAAGATGCACACGCTCGGCCACAGCTTTGTGCCGGATCCGATCCACGCCGGCGGCCTGCGCTACCACGGGATGAGCCCGCTCGTAAGCCACATCTATGAGCTCGGTATGACGGAGGCGGAGGCCATCGGTCAGACCGAGTGCTTCACAGCTGCAATTCAGTTCGCTCGAACAGAAGGCATCGTCCCGGCGCCCGAGCCGACCCATGCAATCGCCGCCGCGATTCGCGAAGCCAACCGAGCCAAAGAGACAGGCGAGGAAACGGTCATCCTGACCGCCTTGTGTGGGCACGGTCACCTCGACCTCGCCAGCTACGAGGCGTTCCTGTCCGGAGAGATGGTTGACCATGACCTCTCCCATGAGGCGATCGCTGATGCGATGGCAAAGGTTCCAGTGATGTAGTCGACACTGCCGGTCGACGTCGCCATCCAGCGGACATGGTCACTGCGAACCCTTCGGGTTCGGCACGCTTCGCTCCCCATAGGCGGATTTCTTTTGACAGGGTTGTCTGAATCCGGACTGGTCCTTCGTCGTAGTGGCAAAACCAACAATTCCCGGCTAGCCCGGGAGAAGGAAACCGACATGCAATATGCACTCTTGCTCTACTCATCTCCTGATGCGGGCCCGCAGTCTGAGGAAGACATGATGGCAGAGATGCCCCAGTGGTTCGCCTACACGGAAGAGATTACGCAGGCAGGCGCGATGAAGGGTGGCGAAGCACTGCAAATGCCGGATACGGCAACAACGGTGCGGGTGCGCGATGGGCAATCCGTCACCACCGACGGTCCTTTCGCCGAGACTAAAGAGATCCTTGGTGGTTTCTATCTGATCGACGTGCCGGATCTCGACGCCGCACTCGAATGGGCCGCAAAGATTCCATCCGCGCCATATGGCTCGGTCGAGGTACGGCCGGTCATGGAGCTTCCCGACGCCTGACGGGATGGACGCCGAGATCTTCCGCACCGAATGGCCCAAGCTCGTGGCCGTTCTGGTGCGGGACTTCGGTGATCTCGAGTTGGCCGAAGACTGCGCGCAGGACGCGTTCGTCGAGGCCAGTACCCGTTGGCCAGTGGACGGCCTGCCCGATCGGCCGGGAGCATGGCTGACCACAACGGCGAGACGAAAGGCCCTCGATCAGATTCGGCGTAGCGCGTCCTACAAAACGAAGCTCGAAGAACTCGAGGTGAGAGCGAAGCGAGGCCCGGCCAGGTCCGAAGGTGAGATCGTCGACGACCAGCTGGCGCTCCTGCTCGGGTGCTGCCACCCAGCGCTCAACCTTGAAGCGCAAGTCGCGCTGACGTTGCGCATTGTCGCTGGTCTCACGACCGAGCAGATCGCCAGAGGATTCCTGGTCGAAGAAGCGACGATGGGCAAACGAATCACTCGCGCCAAGACGAAGATTCGTCAGGCGAACATTCCGTTCCGTCCAGTGGATCGTGCGGTGCTCGCCGAACGATTGGATGCGGTGAGGCACGTGATCTACCTCATCTTCACTGAGGGTCACGCGAGCGGATCGGATAACTCCTTCGTGCGTGGTGATCTGTGTGACGAGGCCGCGTGGTTGGCGTCGCTGCTGGTGCAGCTCATGCCGGAGGACGGGGAGTCCAACGCACTGCTGGCGTTGATCCTGTTGACCGACACCCGGCGGGCCACGAGGGTGGACGACAGCGGCATCCCTATTCTGCTCGAAGACCAGGATCGCTCACTCTGGGATCGAGAGAAGATCGCTGATGGCCTACGCGCGTTGGAACGGGCTTCACGCCAGGGCCTTGGCTCCTACGGTCTCCAGGCGACCGTCGCGTCCTTCCACGCCGTCGCCCCCACGTTCGCAGACACCGACTGGTTTCGCATCGTCGCCATGTACGACCAGATGCTGGCGCGGGGTGGAGGCTCGGTGGTGGCCCTGAATCGAGCGGCGGCGCTGAGTTATGTCGACGGCCCAGCGGTCGCGTTGGCCGAAATGGATGAGCTGGCAGCCGATCTCGACTCGTACTTGTATTTTCACTCGGCCCGAGCGGAACTCCTTCGCCGGCTCGATCTGACCGACGACGCCAAGGCGGCGTACGAACGGGCGCTCGCCTGCAATCCCGCGGTTGCCGAGGCCGCGTTCCTCCGGCGGCAGCTCGAGAGTGTCTCCTAGTCCCGAGGGAAGAAGCGGCGTTGCAGCTTGCGCATGGCACCCAGCCAGCTTTCGATGTTCGCGCCCTTGTGGGCCACGTATCCGGCGACCTCCGGGTGCGGGAGAATGTGGAACTTCTCCTCTGCCAGTCCGTCGATGACCGCTTGGGCGACGTCTTCGGGTTCGATCAAACCCTGCGCGACAACGTTGACGACGGCGGGGTCATCGCTGTCGGTCATGGCAGTTCGCACGCCTTGGGGGCAGAGCACCGACACCTTGATGTTGTCCTCGGCGTAGGTGATTGAGAGCCATTCGGCCAGACCGACAGCAGCGTGTTTGGTGACTGTGTAGGGTGCGGTGCCGAGGTTGGACAACAAGCCGGCCGCCGACGCGGTCGTGATCAGATACCCACCACCTCGGACCTGCCAGCGGGGAATCATGTGACGGGCCGCCCACACGTGATGCATGACGTTGACCTCCCACGTGAACTGCCAGGCTTCGTCGGGAACCTCCGGGCCACCGGACATGCCGCCGATGCCAGCGTTGGCAACAAACAGGTCGATGGCGCCGTAGTCGGTCTCGGTTTGCTCGATGAGAGCCTTAATGGAATCACCATCGGAGACGTCCGTGACGATGGCGTGGGCGCCGATTTCGGTCGCGGTCGCTGTCAGCGCGTCCTCCGCAATATCGGCCACGACGACTGTTCGGGCGCCGTCGGCAACGAACCGTTCCGCGAGGGCGCGGCCAATCCCATTGGCCCCACCAGTAACAACACACACCTTGCCGTCAACGTTCATCGCAAGACCATATGTGAACCCGCGCGACCTTGTTCAGCCGGAGGGGGTAGTTTGGAGGCGGTAGAGGCACGGGAATGAATAGCCGAGCCTCTAGGTTTTGTAGTGCAACCCCCACGCAAGGAGAAGGCTCAATGACCGAGACAACGGAACTCAACATCGAAGCCGCACTCGCCCGCATCGACGAGAACCTCCTGGTGCTGGCAGGCCGCGAATTGATGAGCGCCGCCGAGGTTTCCGATCTTCTCCTCGACCTTCGTCTTGAGCTGGCCGCCTCTTCGCCGCTGGCTGAGGCCGTGGACGTCGCCGCACTGGCCAACTAGTTCAGTCGAAGACCCGTCGCAGCAGCGGCCGCATTGCCCGAGCGAGTGCCCAGCCAGTGGCCGCGCCCGCGGCGACATCGGTTGCATGGTGGATCTTCACGTGGATGCGCGAGGTCGCGACGATGGCAGCGGTGGATCGGACGAAGAGTTTCCACGGCCAGCGCGAACCTCCGGTGAGGTAGGACGATGCCACGACCGCCGCACTGGCGTGACCGCTGGGAAAGCTCGACGTCTTGGGCTGGCGGAGATGCATCGGGCGATCTTCGGCAACCACATCGGGACGCTCGCGTTCGAACATCGACTTGATCGGTCCGTTGACCAGTGCAGATTCGAGTGCCAAGGCGGCTGAAGGTTTCAGTGCGGCCCGAAGATCGCCATCGGCGACCGCCCGGGCAATGCCGAGCGCATGCCAGATCATGGAGAAGTTCGCGGCCTCGGACGCGGTGTAGAAGATGCGATCGGCAACGGCGTTGCCCCGGATGGCGTCCCAGGCTTCGTCGACCGCGTCGTCAACCGGCTGGAACGTCGTTGGCACCTTCAGAAATGGCTTCACCGGCTACAGGGTAGGGGTCGGCGAACCTCGCCCCAGCTATTCGCTCTCTGGAAGTTCAGCCTCGTCGGGCTTCGGAGTCTTGCGGCCCGGCGCTGGCGGCTGGAAGACCGTGTTGCCTGGCGGATCTGCGGGTGGTGGAGCGGACGACTGATAGTACGGCGCCGGCTGGCCCCGGATCTGCTTCGGTTGCGCCGGGAATCGCTTGCGATAGGCGCCCCATGTCTTCCAGAGCACCCAGACGATGGGCAGGAGCACGAGCATCGGGATGAGGAAGCCGACGATGGCCACGAGGCCCTTCCACAGCGCCTTGAGAATGTCGACCGCGGTGTCGAAGCCGTTGCCGAACCCGTCGTTCAGACCAGGCTCCTCGGGCGGGTCGAAGGTGTTGATCTCGTAGTTGTTGATGCTGCTGACGCGGGTTCCAACGGACTCCGCGGTGTCCGCCTCGACCGGCTGACCGGTGACCCGGGTGCGGGGACGCACTCGGCGTTCGGGGGTGACTTCGTAAGCGACGACGGTGGATTGACCGGGAGCGAGCTCGGCCAGCTCGCCGAAGATCGGAATCAGCGGCGTGTTCTCATCGATCTCCAGAACAGTGTCCACGAGCTGCAGGTCCCTGAGCGTGAGGTCGCCGGTGTTGGTGATCTCGTAGCAGCCGGTTAGTGCGCTGCCGGTTTCGACGCTGCTGTTGCCTTCGCCCGGGCACCCGACACCGTCGTCATGACCCTCGTAGAAGGTCGTCTCGAGAGTGACCGAGTTCTGCAGCAGGTCCTGTCCGAGGACGAGGGTGATCGTGGAGAGGTCGACGCGATCTTCCAGGGTTCGGAGCTGGCCCTTGAGCACGGCGAGCTCAGCTTCACGATTGAGGAGCAGGTTTTCGACTCGCGCGAATTCTTCAAAGTCGGAGGTGTTCTCCAGAGCGGTGCTCAGGCGTTCCACGCCGAGCTCCATAACTTCGATTCGAGCGCTGATGTCGACGATTCGTTCGGTGACGTCGTCGGTGGTGACGCTCTGGCTGCGAAGCTCGCCGATTTCGCCGAGCCCGGCCAGTGCCCGGTTGAAGTCCTCGGGCAGAACCTTGAAGACCAGCGTCGATTGGGCCGCGCTGCCACCGGTCGTGCTCTGACCGAACAGGAAACCGCCAAGATCAGCGATGATTCGCTTGGCTTCGACTTCCGAGGCAGCCACGTTGTCGACCTCCACGTTGATCGTCGCCTCGAAGATGATCTTTCGACCGAGATCGGCGGCGGTCTGGGGGAGTGGTTCTGGGCCTTCGCCCAAACCGGAACCTTCGCCCGATGTGGTCGCGGGCGCTTCGGCGTCACCTTGGGCGGCGAGGTTCCCGCTGTCGGCCGAGCCGCCGTCGGTGACAACGTCCGAGGACCGGCCTTCGTCTTCCATGGCGTCGTCATCGAAGTCTTCGGAATCGTCACTGGCCACGTCAGCAGCAAAGCCTCCCGAGTCGGCCGCGTCAGAGATTGATGTGCTTTCATCGTCGGCACCGCAGGCGGCGACGAGCAGCGCAAGCACCGCCAGCACCGCCAACAGCCGTTGTCGCAGCTGTCGCGTCGTGGGGTGAGTGTTCGCCAGGACCGCCATCGATGGTCTCCTCATCTGCGTTCTTCCTCCTGCAATCGGCCAAATCGTTCGGCCGATGAGAGGTGTGACGACCGTAGCGGCGCCCTGGTTCCCCATTCCGTCAGCGTCACCACATCGCAACAAACGCCGTGCTCTCCAACACTTTCCAACAAAGGGGTCTGACCCCTTTCACCAAAAAGGGGTCAGACCCCTTTGGTGTGTGATTGTTGGCTCGTTCCGTGGATGGGGAGGGGCGGGGCGTTACCGTCGTGTGGTGACTCGCAGAGAAGACCTTCGAAATATCGCCATGATTGCCCACGTCGACCATGGCAAAACCACGCTGGTTGACGCCATGCTGCGCGCCGGTGGTGTGTTCAGCGACCACGGTGAAGCGGTCGAGCGGGTCATGGACAACACCGACCTCGAGAAGGAAAAGGGCATCACGATCCTTGCCAACAACGCCGCGGTGATGTGGGGCGACACCAAGATCAACATCGTCGACACGCCAGGGCACGCGGACTTCGGCGGCGAGGTCGAACGAGCGTTGACGATGGTCGATGGGGTTGTCCTGCTCGTCGACTCCAGTGAAGGACCGCTCCCGCAGACACGTTTTGTGCTCGGCAAGGCCATGCAGCTTGGTCTGCCCGTCGTTCTCGTCATCAACAAAATCGATCGTCCCGACGCCCGTGTGTCCGAGGTCGTGGACGAGGTGTACGAGCTCTTCATCGACATCGGCGCCGATGAGCATCAGATCGAGTTCCCGATCGTCTACACGAACGCCAGAGAGGCCTACGCCCAGCTCGACCCGGATGATCACGGAACCGACATGGCCCCGTTGTTCGAGACGCTCATTAACACGATCCCGCCATACCAATACGACGACACCATGCCGACGCAGGTCTGGGTCACGAACCTCGACGCCTCGCCCTATGTGGGTCGCCTCGCCATCTGCCGGGTGATGCAGGGCACGATCAAGAAGGGCCAGCAGGTCGCGTGGATGCGCGGCGACGGGACAGTGACGAACACGAAGGTCGTCACGCTGACTGAGACCGAGGGAATCTCCAACGTGGAGGTCCCCGATGCCGGCCCAGGTGAGATCGTGCAGGTCTCGGGCATCGAGGAGGTCATGATCGGCGACACCCTCGGCGACCCCGCCGACCCCCGTCCGCTGCCCACCATCACCGTGGATGAGCCCACTCTGTCGATGACGATTGGCACGAACTCGTCACCCCTGGCTGGCAAAGACGGCAGCAAGTTGACCGCTCGCCAAATCAAGGATCGTCTCGACAAAGAACTTGTGGGCAACGTCTCCATTCGCGTCATCGATACCGACCGACCCGACACATGGGAAGTTCAAGGTCGAGGCGAACTGCAGCTTGCGGTCCTCGTCGAAACGATGCGACGCGAAGGATTTGAACTCACGGTTGGCAAACCCGCCGTATTGACGAAGGACGTCGACGGCACCCTGCACGAGCCGACCGAGCGTCTCATGATCGATGTCCCCGAGGAATACGTCGGCGCGGTCACGCAGCTTCTGGGTGAGCGCAAAGGGAAGATGGAGGACATGGCGAACCACGGCGATGGCTGGGTTCGTCTCAATTACGTGGTGCCCGCTCGTTCGCTCATCGGCTTCCGCACGCAGTTCATGACAGAAACCCGCGGCACCGGCCTCGCCAACCACGTCTTCGAAGGCTGGATCCCGTGGCAGGGTGAGATTCGCATGCGTCACAACGGCTCGGTCGTGGCCGATCGCACCGGCCAGAGCACCATCTTCGCCGTCACGAATCTGCAGGAGCGGGCGACGTTCTACATTCCGCCGAGCGTCGATGTGTACGAAGGCATGATCATCGGCGAGAACCCTCGCAACGAAGACATGGATGTCAACATCTGCAAAGAGAAGAAGCTCGACAACATCCGTACGCAGTCGTCCGACGACACGGTTCGGCTAACGCCACCGAAGGTCCTCTCGCTCGAAGGCGCACTGGAGACCATTGGCGACGACGAGTGTGTTGAGGTAACGCCGGCGAACATTCGTCTCCGCAAGGTCAACCTAAACGCGACGACTCGGGCCCGCGAAACGAAGCGCCTGAAACACGCCCGCGAGGCGGAAGCCGAGGCCAGCGCCTAACAAAAAGGGGTCAGACCCCTTTGGCGTTGGACAGGCCGTTTTCGTAGGCGCCGGGACCGGTGAACATGCCCCTCTTCCACCGGCGGGGCGTGAGGATGAGCGCTCGGGGATAGTCCTCGAACAACCAGCGACCGAAGTTGCGTCGGGTCCAAGGTGTGAGATCGATCGTTCGCACGACCCCCTCCGCGAAGCTGGCGTTGTGCAGGATCCGGCCGAGTGCGGTTGCCATTTTGTGATCGGCCACCAATTCGGAGCGAACCACCGACGAGTAGCGATCGGCAGCCTCGGTGAAGGATGTGGAACCCAGCAGTGCCTCTGCGGCTTCGCGCCCGGTGAGTATTGCCTGACCGATGCCCTCACCGGTGAGCGGATCACACGCGGTGGCGGCGTCTCCGATGATCAGCGTTCTCGGGCCCACCAATGGCGCCTCGTCGATATGCGCCGGAATGGGCCAGGCCCGATGCGTGTCCTCGGGCTCTGCGTCGACTCCCAGCACCTCACGAATATGAGGTCTTTGGAGGATCTCGGGCCAAAGCGTCTTCATCTTCTGCGTGGGGATTTCACCGCCCCGCAGAATGCCGAACCCTACGTTGGCAACGCCATCACCGACCGGAAACGACCAGACATAACCGGGCAGGATGTCCGGCTCGAACCACACCCAGAGCTTGGCTGCCTGCGGGCCCACGTTTCGGAAGTACTGACGGAACGCATGCCACTCGCCTCGGTATCCCTCCGCGACCGGAAGCCCGAGCATCTTGCGGGTTGGTGACCACATGCCGTCGGCCGCGATGCACTGTTTCGCGGTGACGGTTGACTCATCGGCGAGGGTCAGCGTCACCGAATCGACCCCAACATCGATGGCCGTCACCCCGTTGCCGAGCGCAGTCTTGGCTCCGGCAGCAGTCGCATGATCGACGAGGGCAGCGTCCAGTTCGCGCCGCCGAGCGATTGCCGCCCACAGGCCAGGGCCGTCCGGAAGCGGAATGGTCGCCTCTCGACCGGAAGGTGACCGAATGATCGCCTGATCGACGGGGGTGAAGGATGCGACCGCAGAAGGGTCGAAGTCCATCGCGTCGAGCTCGCGCAACGCCAGCGTTGTCAGGCCGTCGCCGCAGAACTTGTCGCGGGGGAACGTGGCCTTGTCGATCAGCAGCACGTCGTGGTCAGCTGAAGCAAGGTGGAAGGCGGCGGCGGTGCCGGCGGGACCTGCCCCGATGATTGCGGTGTCGACCTCGATCACCATAAGCACGCTATCGTCCAATCATGATCAGACTTGCTCTCCGACTTGGCGTAAATGCCGTGGCATTGTGGGTTGCGTCGAGGCTCATTGACGGAGTCGACCTGTCCGAAGAGTGGCAGTCCGTGCTGTTCGTGGCGTTGATCTTCGGCCTCATCAATGCGGTCATCAAACCCATCGCCAAACTCCTCACATTCCCAATAACAATGGTCACGCTTGGCCTGTTCACTCTCATCGTGAACGCCGCGATGCTCTGGCTCACCTCGGCCATCACCAGCAGCCTTGATGTCGACGGATTCGTGCCTGCGGTTCTGGGTGCACTCGTCGTGAGTCTCGTCAGCTGGGTGTTGTCAGTTTTCGTGCCAGACGACGACTGATCCGGCAGGTCAACGCTTCAGGGGGTCGTTGAGCTCGAGGACGAGGTGCTCGACTCGGGCACGGTTGTTTCCGGCGTGCTCGAACTGGAGCTCGATGAGGAGTCGGGCACGCTTGAGGTGCTGCTCGTCGTCGATGTGGATGTTGACGTCGATGTCGACGTGCTGGTGGTCGTACTCGTGCTACTCGTGGTCGTCGTCGTGGGTGCGACCGCGGTTGTCGAGGTTGTCGAGGACGGGGCGACGGTCGTAGTGGTTGACGTGGTGGTCGTGGTCCCGGGTTCGAACTCGGGGTCCTCGCCGTTCTCGATCTTCTCGAGCTGTTCCTCGTTCGGATTCTGGGTCTCGGTGCCATCACACGCGATCCCCTCGGGACGGTACGTGGCGAAGACCGTGTCGGTTTCGGTGTGACCGTCCTCCACCCAGGTTC
>SHLQ01000023.1 GCA_004282895.1 Acidimicrobiales bacterium | reverse complement strand
CCTTCTTGGCTTCGGGCGGCTTCGATTTTGGCGGTGGTGAGGCGGGAGGCGGCCAACAGCACCAACAACAGCTGGGCGACGCCGCCCACGATCCACGGCAGCCGAAGGGCGGTATTGCGTCCGAACGGACCCTCAGCGACTGCCACGATCAGACCTCCGACTAACGCACCCAGGGGAATCGATCCCCAGGCGAAGAATCGATAGACGCTGTTCACGCGCCCGAGCAGTTCGTCCGGGATGATCGACTGTCGGAGGCTCACGGTGATCACGTTCCACAACGTGGCACCAAGTCGGAAAATGCCGAATAGCACGAGGGCAAGCGGCCACGAGCTGGTCAGGCCGAGAATGATCGACACAATGCCGCCGCTGATCAGCGTGAACCACAACGATGGACCCGGCCCGAGCCGTTCCGAAACCCAGCTCGATGTCCACCCACCGACGATGCCACCAATCACCGCGCCGGTGTTCAGAAGGGCGAACTCGGTCGGACTCGTCTCAAGTACCTCCTGGGCGTAGAGGACAAACGCGGCCAGACCAATCGTGGCCGACATGTTCAGAAGCCCAAGGATGATCGCCAAGGGACGAAGCAGGTCGTGGCCCCACAACCATCGAAATCCTTCCTTCACCTCGTCGCGCAGGGAGGAGCCACTCGTGGAGGACGAGGCCGGCCGCTCGCGGATCGATGCGAGCGGGATCAACGAGATCAGCACTGCAGAGAGCGCAAACGTCATGGCGTCCACGAAGAACGGCAGGGAGAAGCTGACCGTCAACAACAGCGCACCAAGAACTGGACCGGCGAAGTTGTTCGCCACCTCCTCGGTCGCCCACAGACGGCCGTTCGCCTTCTCCAACTGCGTCTCGGACACGATCGCCGGCATGAAGGTCTGGGCCGTGTTGTCGTAGAGCACCTCGGCCGTGCCGAGCAGCATGGTCGCCACGAGCAGCACCAGATACAACCCGGCGTTCGTCTCGACCACAGCCGCCGCATCATCGACCTGGTCGGGTCCAGGCAAACCCGAACCTCCCGCCAACAACGCGAACGCGACGAACAACGTCACCACAGTTCGGGCGGCGTTCGCGCCGATCATGAGCAGACGGCGGTCGTACCGATCGGTGACCGCACCCGCCGGCAGGCTGAACAGGAGCCACGGCAACCGCTGCACAACAACCACCAGTGCGATGAGCAACGGATTCCTCGTCAGAGCCGACGCGAGCCACGGGTAAGCAACAACCCCAATGCCATCACCAAGGTTCGAAATCGTGCTGGCGCCGAAGAGCTTGAAATAGCTCGGCCCCAGCCGCTCCGTCTTCGTGGCGGTCATCCCGGCACGCTAGCGCCGACGGAACCCGGAGCGTTCAGAGGCGCGTTGTAGTATCCACGCCATGACTGACGTACCAGCAGGGCACCTGTTTCTCGGCGGAGTTCTTGATCCAGCAACCGGAGACCGCACCGGCGATCCGGTTCATCTCGAGGCCAGCGATCTCACGACCCACGGCGTAATCGTCGGCATGACCGGATCAGGCAAGACCGGCCTGAGTGTGATCATGCTCGAAGAGGCCCTTTTGCAGGGCATCCCGACGATCATCATCGACCCCAAGGGTGACATGGGCAACCTAATGCTCACCTTTCCGGAACTAAGCGGCTCCGATTTCGAGCCCTGGGTGAACGCCGCCGACGCCGAGCGAGATGGCGCGAGCCTGGCCGACCACGCTCAGGCCACCGCCGACATGTGGCGCCAGGGTCTCGACAGTTGGGGGATCGCACCGGAACGGCTGGCGAAACTCCGCGAGGCCGCCGACTTCACGATCTACACACCAGGCTCGTCCTCCGGCGTTCCGCTCGACATCATCGGCGATTTGTCAGCGCCGGTCGACGCGAATGAAGAAGCTCTGCACGACGAAGTGGAAGGCCTCGTCAGCTCACTGCTCGGGTTGGTGGATATCGATGCTGATCCCTTGTCGAGCCGCGAACACATCCTCCTGTCGAACCTCGTCTACCGCTCGTGGTCAGAGGGCAAGAGCCTCGACCTCGGAACGCTGCTGGGCCAGGTGCAGAACCCGCCGATGCGAAAGCTGGGTGTGCTCGACCTCGACGCATTCTTTCCGGCCAAGGACCGTACGGCGTTGGTCATGAAGCTGAATGGCCTGCTGGCCTCCCCAGCATTCGCATCATGGGCGAACGGCGAACCACTCGATATCGACGCGATGCTCAGCAACGGTCCCCGGGCATCCATCATCTCCATTTCGCACCTCTCGGAGACCGAGCGACAGTTCGTGGTCACCCTCGTGTTGTCCAAGATCGTGACGTGGATGCGGGCCCAGTCCGGCACTCCGGAGTTGCGGGCGCTCATCTACATGGATGAGGTCTTCGGCTACGTGCCTCCGTCGGCGATGCCCCCGTCCAAGAAGCCGATCCTCACCATCCTGAAACAGGCCCGCGCCTTTGGTGTGGGCCTCGTGCTCGCCACGCAGAACCCGGTCGACGTCGACTACAAGGCACTCTCGAACGCGGGCACCTGGATGGTTGGCCGGCTGCAGACCGAGCGGGACAAGGACCGCCTCCTCGACGGGATGGCGTCCGCGGGCGGCGGCTCTGACAAGGGCACACTCTCCGACATCATTTCCGGGCTCGACAAACGTCAGTTCCTGCTGCACCAGACCCGAAGCGACACCCCAACGGTGTTCGGTACTCGCTGGGCAATGAGCTACCTGCCCGGGCCACTCACCCGAAACCAAATCAGCTCGCTCATGGAGGGCCGCGCCGAATCGCCACCCGCCACCGCCCAAGGCGCCGCAGCCGCGCCAGTATCGACCGCGGCCGCCCCCGAGCCGCAGGCGGCACCCCTCGCGGACGATGAATCGGCGCTGGCTCCTGACGTCGCAGACGGTACCTCCGTGTATTACGTGGATCCGGCTGCACCCTGGTTGGCTGACGTACAAGGCGACCCCGACGGCCGTCGACTCGTCGCTGGCGTTGCGGCGCGCGTCCGAATGTTGTTCGACGAGACCAAAGCCGATCTGCGCCATGAGGTCGAGTACGAGGCAATCATCACGCCGATCGAGGACAACATCGACGCAGACCACGCCGTCGAGGTCGACTTCGATGATCGGGACCTGCGCCGAGATCCGCTGAACGATGACGTCGTGTACGTGCTACCCGACGCCAAGATCAAGAACAAGACGCTGTTCTCCAAAGCCAAAACCCAGCTGAAGGATGCGCTCTACCGCAACGAAACACTCGAGCTCTTCACCAATCGGGAGCTGAAGGTGGCGTCCCGCGTTGGCGAGTCGCGCGAGGACTTTGAGAAACGATGTGTCGCTGTTGGCTCCGAACGCGCCGATGAAGACGTTGCGAAGCTGCGCGATTCGATCGAGAAGAAGATGGACCGGGTCAAGGTCGCGATCGAAAAGAGCGAAGACCGCGTCCGGGAACTGGAACACGACGCCGATGCCCGCGGCAAGGATCAGCTGATCGACATCGGAACCTCGGTGCTCGGCGCGGTCCTGGGTGGTCGACGCTCGACGCGCAGCATTCTCGGAGGCGCCCGGCGCGCATCCAGCCGGCAGAGAACCAAAGCCAACGCGCAGGAACGACTTCGCACCGCGGAAAACCGGATGGCCGAGAAGATGGACCAGCTCGAAGAACTCGAGTCCGAACTCACGGACAGCATGTGGGAGATTCAGTCCGATTGGGACGAACGAGCACGAGAGATCGAGACCCTCGAAGTACCTCTGGAGAAGACCGACATCAGCGTCGACGAGTTCTCGCTGATCTGGATTCCAACCTCCTGATTCGGCCCATGTAGGGGCCGCCAGAGTGTCCAGAGCCATATGGCCCGTCTCGCGTGGGGCCAAAGGGGCCGATGTTCCCTCCTGTATGGTCCAAATGCGCTGAAGTTGCCCCACGCGATCCGGGTGGGTCCTACAATCGGCATCGTTCCCCACGACAAGAAACGACGGTAATGGCTTCGCCGAACGGAACCACGGAAAGCAAAGGTGTTGTCCTTCAGCCAGCCTCCGCGGTGTATGCCGAACGGGAGCGGCCGTCGCGGTTCAACTCCCGCAAGGCCGCGGTGTTTCTCGCCGACCTCAACGCCGTTGCTTCCTCGCTGTTGGTAGCGGGGGCCCTTCACCAGGCCTTCAACTCCGCGGACCCGGTGAGCGGTCGTAGCTATTTCTGGTTCTTTGTTGCCACGTTCTTTGTCTGGCCGATCAGCTTCACCCGCCAGCTGTTGTACCGCTCCCGCCACATCGCCCGAAGTGCGGACGAGGCCGAACGAGTGGTGAAGGCCATATTGTATGGCTTCGTCGGCGTGATCGTCATCTCGATCTTCCTCGGTGACCGGCTCATTCTGGCGCCGTCGCTCATTGCGCTGGCCTTCTTCATCATGTTGATCATCGTGGGTATCGAACGCGGCATCGCCCGGTCCATCTTCAAACGAGATCGCGCTTCTGGTCAGAACCTGCGGAACGTGCTCATCGTCGGCAAGAACGCCGAGGGTGCGTTCGTGCGCGAGATGCTCGATGAAGATGCCTCTCACGGCTACAAGGTGCTGGGGTACCTCGAAGACGAACTTCCCGGCGGCATTGCCTCCCTCGCGGACACAGAGCTCGCCTTGGACACGATCATGCGGGCCAACGCCGGTGGCGTGATCATCGCCGCCACCGGGATCGAAGTGGGCACCTCAAACCAGCTGATCCGCACACTCACGGAGAACGACATCCATGTCGAACTATCATCGACACTGTGCGACATTGCGTCTGACCGACTCACGATCCGCCCTCTCGGCCGCTTTCCCATGGTGTACATCGAGCCCGTGGAACGGCACGGCTGGCGAGCGCTGGCCAAGCAGTCCTTCGACTACGTCATGGGTGCGGTGTTTTTTCTGCTGACGCTGCCGATCCTCCTCGTGTCAATGATCGGCATCAAATTGCCAAGCCCTGGCCCGGTGTTCTTCAAGCAGTTGCGCATCGGCCGCGACGGCAAGTCGTTCGAGGTGTACAAGCTCCGAACAATGGTGGTCGACGCGGAGCAACAGCTGGAGAACGTTCTCCACCTCAACGAAGCAAAGGGTCCGCTGTTCAAGATCAAAGACGACCCTCGCATCACCAGGATCGGGAAGTTCCTGCGTAAGACGTCCATCGATGAACTCCCGCAGTTCATCAACGTGCTCCGGGGCGAGATGAGCATCGTTGGTCCCCGTCCCGCGCTCCCCAGTGAAGTCGACGAATGGGACCCGACGCTTCGCAACCGGCTTCGGGTTCAGCCGGGTATCACGGGAATGTGGCAGGTCGGCGGACGTCTCGACGGCGACGCAGATGGCGACCAGTACGGCCAGCTCGACCTCTACTACGTGGACAACTGGACGCTTGTTACCGATCTCGTGATCATCCTGCGAACGATTCCTGCAGTGTTGCTGCAAAAGGGCAGCTACTAGCCACCGACCAGAGTCGTATCTCAGACGTCGTGTGGTGCGGCGGCGCTCGGTGGCGACTCGGTGATCGGGTGGAAGACCGTGTACAGCACCAGAGCAAGGGCGCCGCCGGCGAACGGCAGGATGCCATCGCCTGAACCGGTGAGGGTGGAATACAGCACCAGGCCACAGAGCAAGGCCGTCCACAACCAGAGGATCAGCACCGTGCGGCGATGTCCATGACCGAGCCGCATCAATCGGTGATGCAGGTGTTCCTTGTCCGCTTCGGAAATCGATACGCCTTTGCGACTGACCCGGCGCATCACGGCGAGGGACAAGTCGGCGAGCGGCACACCCAACAACAGCAGCGGAATCACGAGCGGCGCAAAGAAGAAGAACACCTGACCCGAAACGGCCTGGTCGATACGACCGCCGACCGAGATCGTGGAGGCAGCCAACATGAATCCCAAGAGCAGAGCACCGCTGTCCCCCATGAACGTCTTGGCGGGGTGCATGTTGAATGGCAGAAAGCCCAAACACACCCCGGCGGTGATGATCGACAGCAGGGCGCCCGGGTTGCTCGAGAGGATGACGCCGTCCGAGCCGAGTTGCACGGCGTACACGAAGAACGAGCCGGCGGCGATGGCCACAATCCCCCCTGCCAAGCCGTCGAGGCCGTCGATCAGGTTGACCGCGTTGGCAATCACGAGCAGCCAGATCACCGTGAGCACCACGGACAGATCGGCGGAGAGTTGCACGAGACCGGCGAAGGGAAGCCGCATCCACAACAGGCTGACACCACCGAACGCCAGGACCACACCGGCGAGCACGATCCCCGCCACCTTGGCCGGAGCGGAGACCTCTCGAATGTCATCAGCCAGGCCCACGGCAAAGATGATCAGGACCGCGAGAACGATGCCGGCGATGTCGGTCGATGATCGAAAGACCGCCTCGAAACTGCCGGAAACCCACGCAGTCAGCAGACCTGCACCAACGCCGGCAAGCATGGCCAGCCCACCGAGGCTGGGGGTGGTAACGCTGTGAACCTTACGTTCGCTGGTTCTCGCAACCGCACCAATGCGAAAAGCGATGAGTCGGGATATGGGGGTCAGCACCAGGGTCACCGTCATCGCGACGGCGCCCACGAGCAGCAGACCGCCTACCTGGTCCATAGGTTTCCAGTATCCCGCATTCAGTCAGGATACGGCGTGAACCGAGCGCAAAGGTCAGCGACTTCTTGGCGAATCGCAGCCACTGCGGCCGCGTCTTCGCGATGACGGAGCGTGCGGCTGAGGAGATCGGCGATGGTGTCCATCTCCGCCTCTCCCATGCCTTGGGTGGTGACCGCAGGAGTACCGATTCGGACACCGCTGGTGACAAAGGGTGACCGCGGGTCATCAGGGATCGTGTTCTTGTTGAGCGTGATTCCTGCCTCGTCGAGCACGAGTTGCGCTTCTTTGCCGGTCAGGTCCTCATCGAACGTACGCAGGTCCACCAACAGAAGGTGATTGTCCGTTCCCCCGGAAACCAGGCGGAAGCCGCGGGTTGCCAGCGCCTCCGCCAAGGCGGCGGCGTTCTTGACGATCTGGGCGGCGTAGTCCCTGAACTCGGGGGTGAGCGCCTCGCGGAAGGCAACCGCCTTCGCGCCGATGTGGTTCTCCAACGGGCCACCCTGCAGGCCCGGGAAGATCGACTTGTCGACCGCCTTGGCATGTTCGGCGGTGGAGAGGATGCAGCCACCACGGGGACCGCGCAGGGTCTTGTGGGTCGTGAACGTCATGATGTCGACGTATGGCATGGGATTCGGGTGGGCACCGCCCGCGATCAACCCGGCGATGTGGGCCGCATCGAACATGAGGAGCGCGCCAACCTCGTCGGCGATCTCGCGGAAGGGCGCAGGGTCGATGATGCGGGGGTAGGCCGTGGCGCCGGCGATGATCATCTTCGGCTTGTGTTGATGCGCCCGATCGCGGAGCTGATCCATGTCGATTCGTTCGTCGCTCTTGGTCACCTCGTAGCTGACGAAGTTGTAGAGCTTTCCGCTGGCGTTGACCGGCGAGCCGTGGGTGAGGTGGCCGCCGTGGTCCAGGCTCATCCCCATGACGGTGTCGCCCGGATTGAGCAGCCCGAGGAAGACCGCCATGTTCGCATTGGCTCCGGCGTGGGGTTGCACGTTGGCATGGTCCGCGCCGAACAGCTCCTTGACCCGTTCGATGGCGATGGTCTCGACGCTGTCGACGTGTTCGTTGCCGCCGTAGTACCGCTTGCCCGGATATCCCTCGGAGTACTTGTTGGTGAGAACCGACCCCGTTGCCTCCATCACGGCCGGAGACGTGAAGTTCTCGGATGCGATCAGTTGCAGGCCGGAGTTGAGACGAGCCCGTTCGTCTTCGATGAGGTCAAATATCTCGGTATCGCGATTGGACGGCCAGGGCATGGGTGCACTCCGGGAAGCTAGGGTTCCGGGGCAGGTTATCGCTTCGACCCGGTCCACGACCGAGCGGGTGGCGCAAAATCGACGGCCTTCTGTCACGTGCCGGATGTCCCCTCAATGTTGCCCCCCGTACGTCCGATTGGGATGCGAGGATGGTCCGGTGCGGTGTACACGCGTCGGCGACAAGAGGACACGACAGGCATGATCAATCCAGAGATGTTCAACGGCACGTATGAGGGCAAAAAAGTCCTTGTTACCGGCCACACGGGCTTCAAAGGCACCTGGATGACCATGTGGCTTCAGGCGCTGGGGGCCGAGGTGGTCGGCATCTCGGACGCGATTCCCACCGATCCCAGCCACTTCGATGCCGCCGGCCTCGATGCAACGATGACCACGCACTGGGTGGATATCCGTGACACGGACGCCATCCCGGCAATCGTGGCTGATGAAGCGCCCGATTTCGTGTTCCACATGGCCGCACAGGCCTTGGTGAAGGCCAGCTACGACGATCCCGTCGGCACCTACGCCGTCAATGCGATCGGAACCGCCAACATGCTCGAGGGCCTCCGTCGCCTCACAAACGAATGCACCGCGGTGTTCATCACTTCCGACAAGTGCTACGAGAACATCGAGACCTACTACGGCTACCGCGAGGATGACCGCCTCGGCGGCGCCGACCCGTACAGCGCATCGAAAGCTGCGGCCGAACTCCTCATCTCGAGTCACACCCGTTCCTTCTTCGACAACGATGATCGCACCGTACGGATCTGTTCGGTCCGGGCCGGAAACGTCGTCGGTGGCGGCGATTGGGCCGCCGACCGTCTGGTCCCCGATGTGGCGCGTTCGTGGTCTCAGGGCGAGAACGTCACCATCCGGCGCCCGCAAGCGACTCGGCCGTGGCAGCACGTGCTCGAACCGATCAGCGGGTACCTCCAAATGGGGGCCGAGCTGGCCACCCGCCCCGAGCTCCACGGTGAGGCCTTCAACTTCGGGCCCCCGGCCGAGGCCGTGTATCCGGTTCGGGACGTGGTCGTCGCGTTGAAGGCACACCTCCCCGGCCTCGACCTCACCATCGACGAATCGCAGGCGCACTTCCACGAGGCCGGCCTGCTCAAACTGAGCTGTGACAAGGCGCTCAGCTATCTGCAGTGGACACCCGTGCTCGACTTCGACGAGACCATGGAGATGAGTGGCGAGTGGTTCGCGCGGTACTACAACGAAGGCGCCGAAGGAATCGCCGACTACAGCCAAGGACAGCTCGAGCACTACACCTCGCTCGCCGCCAAACGCAACCTGGCCTGGGCCAGCTGAATGGACGGCGTCACCTTCACGCCGCTCGAACGCATCCGCACCGGCGGAGGCGAAGTGATGAAAGCAACGCGCAGCGACGCCGCTGGCTTCGCCGAGGTGCACGAGGCCTACTTCTCCCGGGTCGACCCAGACGCCGTGCGCGCATGGAAACGCCACAGCGAGATGACGGTCAACGTCGTTGTTCCCGTCGGACACGTACGATTCGTCGTCGCCGTGGATGATGAGACCTTTCAGGAATTCGACCTTGGGCCGGAGCACGACTACGGACGGCTGACGATCGAACCTGGGATCTGGTTCGGTTTCAAGGGAGGCGAAGAGGGGGGACTTGTCCTCAACCTCGCGAACATCCTGCATCGCCCCGACGAGGCCGACGGCGCGGAACTCGAACACTTCGACTACATCTGGTGAGACATGGGAATCTGGCACCGACTCCAACGACACGCTGACTCCGTCGGCGACACCGCGCTCGCCATCGTGGGTGCCGGCTATGTCGGCACGGGGGTGGTCCACTCGATCCACCAGTCCCCCGGTATGCGACCCGCCATCGTGGTCAACCGAAACACCTCACGGGGAGTCGCCGCGTTCGCCGCGCTTGGATACTCCGTGGACGACGTCACGGTGTCCTCGGACCGAGCCACACTCGTCGACGCAATCACGGCTGGTACGCCCTGCGTCACCGACTCCACCGAACATCTCGCCACACTCCCGATCAGCGTCGTCATCGAAGCGACCGGCGCGCTCAACTACGGCACCGAGACGATGCTGTCGATGCTCGATGCCGGCAAACACGTTGTGTCCTTCAACGCCGAGGTGGACGCACTCCTTGGTTGGCGCCTTCACCAATGCGCAGCGGAGAATGGCGTGATCTACACCATCGCCGATGGTGATCAGCCCGGCGTGTTGTTTCGGCTCCAGCAGCAGGTGGAGGCAATGGGCTTCGATGTGACGGCCTACCTGAACTGCAAACGCCACCTGAACGTTCATCAGAATCCAGAGACCGGCGCCGGCTACGCCGCACGTGATTCAACCTCCGCGCTGATGACAACCGCGTTCGGCGACGGCACGAAGATGCAGGTCGAGCAGGCGGTCGTCGCCAATGCGACCGGTTGTGTGCCCGACGTTCGAGGTATGCACGGAATCGAGTCCACTGTGGCCACCGCTGCCGTCGACATTCCTGCCGCGCTCTCCGGCCCCGGTTGCGTGGACTTCACTCTCGGTGGCGACTTTGGGGCTGGTGTCGGCATCGTTGCACAACACCCGAACGCGAAACTGCACGAGGCCGCGATGCGCTTCTACAAGATGGGCGACGGCCCCGACTATTTCTTCTTCCGGCCGTACCACCTGGTGCACTTGGAAATCCCGATGACGGTGGCCGAAGCCGTTCTCGACAATGAACCTCTGGCGAGCGTCGACGGACCACATACCGCCGAAGTTCTGGCCATCGCAAAGAAGGATCTGGTGGCCGGCGAGAATCTGGATTCGATCGGCGGCTTCACCGCCTACGGCCACATCGACACCGCCGCAAATGCCACCGGCCTATTGCCCATCGGTCTCGTGGAGTTTGCGACCATGACCGACGCCGTGCCACAGGACGACCCCATTCCGCTCACCTCAGTCACGCTCGACACCTCACTCACGGTCGTGCGTGAGTGGCTGGCCCTGCACAACGGCTGATGCAGTTCACCGAGACCCCGCTGGCTGGCGCCTATGTGATCGATCTCGATCCCATCGTCGACCATCGCGGGTTCTTCGCTCGGGCATGGGCCGCCAACGAGTTCACCGAGCGAGGTTTGGATCCCACGATCGCGCAGATGAACATGAGCGAATCGCTGCTCGCCGGAACGTTCCGAGGGTTTCACTGGCAGGAACCGCCTTTCGGCGAAACGAAGACCGTGCGCTGCATCGCCGGAAGCGTGTTCAACGCCATCATCGACATGCGCCCCGCCTCGCCCACCTACCGACAGTGGTTCGGCACCGAGCTCAGCGCCGAGAACCTGCGGATGCTCTACGTGCCGGAACAGTTCGCCAACGGTTTCCTGATTCTCGAGGACAACACCCGCCTGTTGTACAACGTCTCCCGGCCGCATGAGGCCGGCAACGAGAACGGTATTCGGTGGGATGACCCGGTCATCGATGTCGACTGGCCGGCAGCGGTTGTGCACGTCTCGGACAAGGATCAGGGCTGGCCGACGCTCGCCACCTAGGTAGTCGGCCGATTGGGCAATCACTCCCAACCAGGTTTATCCAACGTATGTAGAGTTGTTCACGCACGGCGTTGTGGTGAAGACTGACCGTAGTCGGCCCGACCTGGTGGGTGTTGAAGCCGGACGACACATCCACGACAAGAGAGACCACGATGAGTTCCACGACGCTCCTTGGCGGTACCAGTGCCTATTCACTTACTACCGCGGACATGGAGCGGAGCGTGCGACAGCTCGTTGGTCGCCACGAGAAGCAGATCGGCCAGGCTCGCGACCGCGGTCTACGTACGGTTGTTGTTTCAATCGATGGCTCAGATCCCCTTTCTGATGTTGGACGAACCATTGAGCAAGCCGTCTTCGACGCAGACTATGGCGGGCATCGCAACAGCCCAGAGCTGATGAGCAAGGAGTTCGGCCCGTACGAGGATCGAAGCGTCTTCTTCGTGGCGATCGACCTGGACAAAGAGGTTGCGGTCGGTACGTTGCGTGGCGTTGTGAGCTGGGCTGGCATCGGCCCTATGTGCAAGACGATGCGCGACTGCTTGTCAATCGAACATTATGGGCGTGAGTTCAGTGACGTGATCGACCTTCGGGACGAAGTTCCGAATCCGCTTGCGCACATCGGCCTGCTCGGCCAGTTGAGCACAACATCGCCCGGGATCAGCCGGCAGTTCCTCGAACAATTCCATGCGATGGAAATCGGCGACCTGATCTTCGATATGGCGACGGTCGTGGTCCCGAAGGAACATCGAAGCCCAATCGACATTCAACAGATTGGCGAACTGCTCTACGCGGCGTCCTACCGAGCCGCAGTGAAGATCGAAGCTCAACATGGTGTGACGTTTATCCACGAGGGGCTGCTCGGCCACTTCCGTTCAACGCTCGGAATGCCATGGGAGGACCTCGGCGGCCTTGGCTCAACGCAATACATCGAGTCCGATCCATTTCTTTCCCAACCGGCGTACCTTTCCTTGAACCGCTTCGCAAGAACAATCTCCCGCGAACAATACCGCCAGGTTCTAAATCGGCCGCAGAAATACGGCGAGAGACACGAGCCATTCATCAATCTCCTCGCTTCTCCCACCATGGAAGATCAGTTCTTGCTCTAAGCAAGTGACATTTTTGGTTCATTTCGGCGAGTTGATGCCGACAAAACCACTATGTCGAAGCTCCTTAACGCCCCTGCGGTGGTCTCTGTCGCCATGGCAGTATCCATCACCGGGCTCACGGCGCCTCAATCCATTGCTGATGCCACGATCGTTGTTTGGTCAATCGTCGCTTCCATCCTTGCCCTGGTCGGGGCTCGCCGCTGCAAGACCTCAGCCCGTAGCGTCTTCACCCTGTTCGCTACCGTCGCGTCGCTGATATCGCTTGGGATCATCGTTCGTGGAATCCACGGCGCGTTCATCGGAGTGGACCAACCAATTCCATCTCCCGCCGACTTCATCCACCTTCCTGCATACGTATTGTGCGTCGTCGCCGCAAGCAGATTGTTCCAGCATCGTGCGAAGAAAGACGACAGCGGCGCATGGCTCGACACCGCGGCAACAATTGTCGCATTGCTGATCGTCGCTTCTGTCTCGTTCCTGTTGGAGTTTGGCTTTGACAGTTCGGTCGATCTCGGTCGTCGAGTCATCGTGCTGTCCTACACGTTCCTCGTCTTGAGCGTGTTCGGCATCGCGCTACGGGTCGGAGCAACCCCCGGCAACCGCCCGACGTCCTACTACCTCTTGGGCGGGGCCACTGCCGCGTTCACCGTTGCTGACCTGGCAGGGACGTTCACCGACGTTCACGGTGGATCAGCCTCGATTGCCATTGCTCTCAGCCCCATCACCTTCGGGCTTCTGCTCGCGGCCGTATGGCATCCGAGTGTGAATGACTTGATTGTTCCCGCAGAAGATGCAGATACCAGCGTCGGTCCCTTCAGGATCGTAGTGCTCGGTGCAGCCTTGATTTCCCCCGCGTCGATCCTGCTTGTTGCTGATCTCGATCACTCAGGCAAGCGGGCGATCCTGATCTCGCTTTCAATCCTGCTCGCCGCACTAATCCTTGTCCGTGTCGTAGGTCTACTCCGGAACCAGGAACTAAGTGTCCAGCTGGATCGACTTCTCGTTGATGAGATCCGCGTGCTCAGCGGGCTTGACTCGGACACGGCCGTCGCCGAAAGACTACCGACTTCGCTTCAGAGCGTTCTCCCTTCCGGAGCGCTGATTCAATCTCATGAGAAGAGGGTCAACGCCCAGCTCGTTCATGAGGTGCCGCAGAACCTCAAAAAGAGCTCCGGCAACTTCTTGTCGATCGAGTGTGGCCGAGAGATCCACGCGGCGCATCGCCAAGCCTCTGAATCGCTCATACGAGATGCTGGGCTGATCGCCGCCTCGCTAGAGGGCATCGCTGCGACCGCGAAGCAGGACTCCGAACGGGAGGCGAACGAACGCCTCGCCGCCAGCGAACGCCGCTTCCGGGCACTGGTCCAGAACTCCAACGATGTCGTCATCGTGATGGATGAGGTCGGGCGCGTGAAGTTCGCCACCGAATCAACCGAACGAAGCCTTGGGTACCAGGTCGACGAGCTGCTGGACCAACCCCTCTCGCGAATTCTCCACGAAAAGGACCGCCCCGCCGCTGAGCGCTTCTTCTTCTCCGTCGTCGATGGCGCCGCCCACCAGCGTCGATACGAATTCCGTGGACTCACCGCAGAAGGCGAAGTTCGCCTGTATGAGTCGGTGGTGACGGACATGCGTGAAGTCGAAGGCATCGAGGGCTTTGTGCTGAACGCCGCCGACGTCACCGATCGCCGGCGCCTCGAGCGTGATCTGAAAGACGCCGAGACCATCGATCCACTCACCATGCAGTACAACCGCAAGGCGTTCCTGGATGAGATCGACATCGCCAACCGCCGGGCCTCGGTTACTGGCGACCCGATCGGTGTTGCAATAATCGACCTCGACGACTTCAAGACCATCAACGACGCTCTTGGTCCGGTTCAGGCCGACCGTGCGCTGGTCGAAGTCGCCCACCGCATTCGCCAATCGGTTGGTGTCAACGACGTCATCGCCCGACTCAGCGGCGACGAGTTCGGCGTTCTTCTCGCCGACATCGACTCCTCCATGGGTGCCGTAGCCGAGGTCGAAAGAATCCTTCGAGAGCTCGTCGCGCCGATGACCATCTCGGACTTCACGATCATCGCCAAAGCAACCGCCGGTGTCTTCGTTGACTCCAGCGGCCTGGAAGACGCGATCGGGTTCCTGAAGAACGCAGACACCGCCCTGACGGTAGCCAAGGGCACGAATCGCGGGTCCGCGGTGTTGTTTGAAGACACCATGGCCGAGGCCGTCGAGCAGCGACTCGACCTTCGCACCACACTCGAAATCGCCTTGGAGACCCGAGGGCTTCGCCTCGCCTACCAACCGATCATCGACACGTTCACCGGGCAGATCGTCTCGCTGGAGGCACTCGCTCGGTGGACCCACCCCGACCGAGGCGAAATCTCACCAGGTGTCTTCATCCCGATCGCCGAGAGTTCGGGCCTAATCTCCCGACTCGGCGACTGGGCACTGAAGACGGCCTGCAAGCAGGTCGTCGCGTGGGACAAGGCCGGATATTCGTTCTTCACCGTGAGTGTCAACGTCAGCGGACACCAGCTCCGCGAGGACGACTACATTCAGCGTGTGCGTGAGATCCTCGAGGCCACCGGTGTGGATCCAAGCCGGATCATCGTCGAGATCACCGAATCGGTTCTCATCGACGACACCGACTTCGTCGCCAACCGCATCCGATCATTGCGCGAACTTGGCCTCGCTCTTGCCATCGACGACTTCGGCACCGGCTACTCATCGCTGTCCTATCTCCAGCGCTACGAGTTTGACTACTTGAAGATCGACTCCGGCTTCGTTCGGCCACTCGGCAAGGACGACGACGCCCAGGAACGCGAGATCGTGTCCGCGATTGTGCAACTCGCACAGGGTCTCGGCGCAATCACCGTGGCCGAAGGCATCGAGAACGTCGAGGAAATGACTGCTCTCGAGAAGCTCGGCTGTGACCGCCTCCAGGGGTTCCTGTTCTATCGACCGATCGAGGTCGAGGCGATCGAAGGTGCACTCGCCTCATCGATCGACGAGGCGCAGGCCGCTTAACGGATCACCAGACGCGCCACGGAGCCTCGCCCGAGTCCCAGAGCGTGTTGAGCTCCACGTACTCGCGGTACGTGTCCATACCCCGCCAGAAGCCCTCGTGCAGGAACATGGTGAGCTCGCCGTCCTTCGTCAGTGCCTGCAACGCGCCGCTCTCGAGCATCTCGCTGTCGTCGTTGACATAGTCGAAGATGCCTGGGCTGAACATGAAGAAGCCGCCGTTCACGACACCGGTGTTCAGATCGGGCTTCTCTGCGAAGTCCATGACCTTGTGACCATCGGTTTGAAGCTCGCCATAGCGCGACGTCGGGTGCACCGCGGTCACAGTTCCGATGGTCCCCTCCGCGAAATGATGCGCGCGCTGGGCGGCGACGTCGATGTCGGCAACGCCGTCGCCGTAGGTGAGCATGAACGCCGGCGCATCCTCGAGGTGAGCACGGGCTCGTGACAACCGGCCACCGGTCAACGTGTCGAGTCCGGTGTAGACCATCGAGATCTCGAAATTCTCGCCGCCGTAGTCACCATGAAACGTGGTTTCGCTGTTGGAGAGGTTGATGGTGAAGTCGCTGACGTTCTCGCGATACCGCAGGAAGTACTCCTTGATCGTCCACGACTTGAAGCCCAGCAGGAGGACAAACTTGCGATGGCCGTGATGCGCGTAGGTCTTCATGATGTGCCAGACGATCGGCTTGCCGCCGACGTCGATCATTGGCTTCGGAAGAGCCTCGGAGGCTTCCCGAATTCGGGTTCCCTTACCACCGGCAAGAATGACAACCGGGATATCCGCGGGATCGACCTGACTCATGGCTGGTGCCTTTCGTGCGTTTCCGCCTAGCTCGTGTGCCTCAATGATCTCACGAGTCCGCACCCTCTGTACTGACCCAAATGACTCACTCGTGATCGAGCGAAATTGCACCCTCTCGGAGCACGATTGGCGACGAACCCCGCACATCGACCACGGTCGACGGGGCCCCGTCGAGCCGTCCTCCGTCCACGATGAGGTCTACGTAGCCTCCGAATTCCTTCTCCACGTCAGAGGCCTGCGTCAACGTCGGCGAACCGTGACGGTTTGCACTTGTTGCGGCAATCGCGCCGAAGATGGACGTGACGGCGGCGATCAGCGGATGGTCAGGCACCCGAACCCCTAGGGAACCCTGGGCCTCGCCAATCAGGAGGGAATCATCGACCGCATCGGCAACCAGCGTGAGTGAACCAGGCCAGTGACGGGCCGCGAGATCATCGAAGAGGCCGTTGGCACGAACCAGTTCCCGAGCATCGCTGGTCGAACCCACCAGCACGGCGATCGGCACACCCTCCGGGCGCCCCTTCAGGTCGAAGAGGCGTTGCATGGCAGAGGCCGACCGAGGATCCGCAACCAGTCCGTAGACGGTGTCCGTGGGAAGAACAACCACCTCCCCTGATCGAAGGGTGTCCGCGATGAGCTCATGAAGATTCATCCCTTGCACCGAGCCACGATCAACCGTTCCCTTCCCGCGAGATCTTCGTGCACCGCAACCTCGAAGTCACGTGCGCGAGCGAGCTCGGCCACAACTGTGGTTTGGGTTGGCGCCATCTCCAGAACCAGTGCGCCACCTGGACGAAGCCAAAGCTCCGCACCAGCCACCAGCTGGTCGAGATCGTTCCGTCCGTCGGGGCCGGCGCGCAACGCTCCTTCCGGTTCCCAGTCCAGGACTGATGCGGGCAGGTCCTCGGTGGTTGCGACGTAGGGCGGGTTGGACACAATCACATCGATCTGCCCGCTCATCTCTGTTGGGAGCGCATCAAACCACCTACCGCCAAAGACCTCCACATGTGAGCCCGCCATCCCAAGACCAGCCAGGTTCGCTCGAGCCACGGCGAGGGCGTCCTCACTGACGTCGGTGAGGACTGCACGCGCGCCCGGCCGTTCGGTGGCGATCGACAAACCGATGGCCCCAGAACCCGTTCCGAGGTCTGCGACCACTCCTCCACCCTCCGGATGCAGTCGATCGAGCTCGATCAGTGCGTAGTCGACGACGACCTCCGTTTCGGGTCGAGGAATCAGGACCCGTCGATCGACCATCAGGTCGAGACGTCGGAACGCCCAATGTCCGAGCACGTACTGGATTGGTTCGCCACCGAGTCGGCGCTCGACCATCGAGTCGAGCCGGGCGACACCGCGAGTTGTCGCCAGCTGACCCAACGCAGCCATGAAATCCGCTCCGTCGACGCCAACAACTTCCTCCATGAGCCAGCGAGCTTCGAGCCGCGGGTCTTCCACGTCCGACGATCCGCTCAGCCGTTGCTCGGTCTCCGTCAGAAACGACCGCCACGGCGCAGTGCCGGTCAGATCGTCAGACATCGTCCCCGGCGAGTCGCCTCTGCTGATCGTCGTGCAGGAGCGCATCAGAAACGTCGCCCAAGTCGCCACCAAGCACCCTGTCCAACTTGTGAATCGTCAGGTTGATGCGGTGATCCGACACCCGATTCTCTTTGAAGTTGTAGGTGCGGATCTTCTCCGAGCGGCCGCCGCCGCCCATTTGGCTCTTGCGTTGTTCGGAGGCCTCGGCTGCCTGACGGTCCTGTTCGGCCTGGAGGATGCGACTGCGAAGCACACGAAGCGCTTTCGCCTTGTTCTGCAGCTGACTCTTCTCGTCTTGCATCGACACCACAACCCCCGTCGGTTTATGCGTGATACGGACCGCGGAGTCGGTGGTGTTGACGGATTGCCCGCCGGGCCCCGAGGCCCGGTAGACGTCAATTTGCAGATCGTTGTCGTCGATCTGCACGTCGACCTCCTGCGCCTCGGGCAGGACACTGACCGTGGCCGACGACGTGTGGATGCGACCCTGTGACTCGGTTACCGGCACACGTTGCACCCGGTGAACCCCCGCCTCGAACTTCATGCGACTCCACACGTTGTCGCCAGACATCGTGAAGGTCACGGCCGTGTAGCCGCCCATGTCGGACTCGGTGCCCTCCAGCAGTTCGAACTTCCATCCTTGACCCGGGGCGAAGGCTCGGTACATCTCATACAGGTCACGGGCGAAGAGGTTCGCCTCCTCGCCCCCCTCCGCGCCGCGGATTTCCACGATCACATTGCGATCGTCGTTGGGGTCCTTCGGCAGGAGCGCCAGGCGAAACTCCTCCGTGGAGGTTGCGACCAGCTCCTCAAGTTCTGCGACATCGACCCGAAGTGTCTCCCGGTCATCGCCTTCACTCTCGGCGAACATCTCCTGTGCGACTTCGAGGTCTTCCGTGGCGCCTCGTAGCGTCCGCCCGATCGAGACGATGGCGTCGAGTTCCTTGTGTCGACGCGCCTCGACCTGAAAGCGGGTCTGATCAGCGATCAGGTCGGGATCACCCAGGCGCGCCTCGACGTCGGCGAATTCACGTTCCAGGGTTTCGAGTCGAGACAACACGGGTGCAACGCTAACCGGGTGGCTCAGCCAGCCCACTCACCCTCGAGGGCGATCAGGTCGACGGGCACGCTCAGCCGGTCGAGGGACGAACGAATCCGGTCGTGGTGATCACGGCTCGGCATGGCCACGATGACCCGTGTGGGCTCGTGTAATCCGATGAGTCCTGCGGCGGTCTCACTCACACCAAGGTCGAGGCCAACGGCGAACACCACCAGCACTTCGTCATCACGAACCGCTCCGAGTGCAGCGGCCGGTTGATCCTCCTGGAGTCCGGGCCGTGCCTCGAGCAGCGGAACAGGATGCAGCGAATCCAGTCCGAGGAGCGAAGGATTCCGGACGGCCTGGGCCCGCAGCCAACGGGATCGAACGAGGCGACCCATGGGATGGGGTTCCGACCCGGCCCGCCGGTGTGGAGCGACGAGGCCGATGATCATTCGCAGCGCTTCGGCAGGATCGCGGTCCGGGTCGATCGCCGCCGACGCGAACTGGTCGTAGGCACCAACACCCAGATCGATGGTTGGGGTGCCATGGATGAGACCGATGCGAGCGACCTCCAACCCATTCAACTCTCCGATCCACACGCCATGATCGGCAACAACCTCGAGGCCAGCTTCGACGAGAACACTCACGAACTCGTCGGTCTCCGGTGCAACCGGCATGGCCGCTGGCACCGGCTCCGCGGCGTGCAGTTCCGTGCCTTGCGCCTCCCAGATCACCGGGGAGTCCTGGAATCCGGCGGCGACGGCCGCCAGCGATGCCGAGTGGTCGTCCACGATCAGATTCAGCGTGTCGAGCTCGTTGCGCTCCGCCCACACGACCGCTGTTCCCAGAAAACCCCGTTTGCGCTCGGGGGTGTACACCCAGCCGACGTTCCCGATGATCAGGGACGAACCGTTGCCGAGCGCGGTTGGCTCGGGCGGTTCCGCTGCCAAGTGGTTACGAACGAGGCCGCGAAGCTTCGCGGCAGCAAGTTGTGCAGCCTGCTCGCGTTTCAGCTCTCGTCAGCCTCGGGTGCTGCGGCCTTCTTGCGGCGGGCACCGTAGCGGCGCTCGAAGCGCTCGACGCGTCCGGCCGTATCCACGATCTTCATCTGACCGGTGAAGAACGGATGGCTGCGGGAGGAGAGTTCGACCTTGGCCAGCGGGTACTCGACGCCGTCGAGCGTGATGGTTTCGCTGGTCTGCATCGTGGAGCCCACGATGATGTTGTCGCCCGACGACTGGTCCTGGAAAACCACGGGGCGGTACTGAGGGTGAATGTCGGGCTTCATAAGTCTTTCAGTGTCTCAGGCCAGAGGCCCTTTTGCTACTTCTTTGAGAAACTCGTCGTTGGTTTTGAACGACTGCAGACGGTCCATCAACAGTTCGAGGCCGGCCCCCGGACCTTTGTCGCCGTCACCGGCCATACCGGAGAGCACGCGACGCAGCTTCCAAACCTGATCGAGCTGCTTCGGTTCGAACAACAGCTCCTCTTGACGAGTTGACGATGCATCGACGTCGATGGCGGGATAGATGCGACGCTCGGCTGATCGCCGGTCGAGTCGCAGCTCCATGTTACCGGTGCCCTTGAACTCCTCGAAGATCACTTCGTCCATCTTCGAGCCGGTCTCGACCAGCGCGGTCGCCAGAATCGTTAGCGAGCCGCCTTCCTCGACGTTGCGAGCCGCGCCGAAGAACTTCTTGGGCGGGTACAGCGCGCCGGAGTCGACCCCGCCGGACATCACACGCCCGGTAGCGGGTGCGGCGAGGTTGTAGGCCCGGGCCAGACGGGTGATGCCATCCAGGATGATGACGACGTCCCTGCCGCTCTCGACCATGCGTTTCGCGCGTTCGATCGTGATTTCGGCCAACGCAGTGTGTTCGTCCGCGGGACGATCAAACGTCGACGCGGCAACCTCGCCATTGAGCAGCCACCGTTTCATATCGGTGACCTCCTCGGGGCGCTCGTCAACCAACAGCACGATGAGGTGCACATCGGGGTTGTTCGTCTCGATCGAACGGGTGATGTTCTTCATGATCGTGGTCTTGCCCGCCTTCGGCGGAGAGACGATCAGCCCTCGCTGGCCCTTACCGATCGGACAGAGGAGATCGATGATCCTGGCCGTCATGTTGTCGGGTTCGCCCGGCATCTCCTGTACGAGCTTCTCGTCCGGGAACAGCGGTGTCAGGTCGTCGAAACGAGGTCGATCCTTGGCCTTTTCGGCGTCGTCGCCATTCACGCTGGCGATTGTCAGCATCGCCGGGTTCTTCTCGTTGCGGTTCGCCGGTCGTGACGTTCCGACGAGATGGTCACCCTTGCGTAGGCCGTGCTGGCGCACCTGTTTCACCGAAACGTAGGCATCGTCCTTGGTTCCCTTGAATCCGCCCACGCGAAGGAAGCCGTAGCCATCGTCGCGAAGGTCGAGGAAACCCTCGACGTTGACCGGCTCGCCGTCCCATGACTCGCTGTCACGTTGGCTGTTGTCGCGACCTCGGCCCCGGCGGCGCTGGCGGCGATTGCCTGGTCCCGCGGCCTCATCACGGCTCTTGCCACCACCATCATTGCCGCGACCCTTCTGGTCGCGTTTGCCCTTGTTCTGTCCGCCCTTGGTGGTCACCTCGCCGAAGTCAAACTCCTCCTCGTCTCCGGCATGGTAGGTACCGGCTTCGCCGTTCTCCTCGTCCTCTCCCGCCTCTTTGCCCGCATCCGAATCGGTCGCCGCGTCGGTGGTTGCGGTTGACAGGATCAGGTCAACAATCTCTGCTTTGCGCGCCCTCGATGGGGGCTTCGAGCCGAGAGCCGTCGCGATCGTGACCAGTTCGTCGCGGTCTTTGCGTTCAAGCGTTGACCGCCGCAATTCCGTGGTTTCCACAGGTACCCCTTGGGTGAAAGTCGATGACGGACAGGAATAGTGTTGTCACCGATGAATCGATACGCCGGAGGCCCGGCGCGGTCCGAACCGGCGCAGGGCTGCGGCTCGACATCGTGAAGGGTAACGCCAAGACCCGACGGCCTACAACGTCAGGCGGATTTCACCAGCGCCTTGACCGCGTCGAGGTCGTTGGGTGCTACGTCGTAGTGCTCGTCGCGTTCGAAGAGGTCGGCGAGACCGGGGGGAAGGTCCGGCCGGATTCCCGTGGCAGTCTCGACCGCGTCGGGAAATTTCGCGGGATGGGCGGTCGCCATGACGATCTGCCGGTTTGCGCTCGAACGGCGTCGAGCGGCACCAACGGCAACGGCGGAGTGGGGGTCGAGCAAGACTCCGGATTCCTGATACACATCGGCGATCACTTCGAGTGTCTGCTCATCGCTGAGGCTCTCACCGGCCCACAGCTCACCGACACGAGTGCGAATCGACTCGTCCATGCGAATGTGGCCTTCGGCCCGGAAGGTCCGCAACAGTGCTTCGACCTGGGCACCGTCTCCTCCGAGGAGCTCGTGAATCAGCCGTTCGAGATTGCTGCTGACCTGAATATCCATGCTCGGCGACAGCGACGGTTCCACCTCGCCGATCGTCATGGCACCATCGGCGAAGAACTGCGTGAGGATGTCGTTGCGGTTGCTGGCGACGACGAAACGGTCGATCGGTGCACCCATTCGTTTGGCGACACGGCCTGCGAAGACGTTGCCGAAGTTCCCGGTGGGCACGACGACATCGAGTGTTTCGTCGCGTTCGGCGAAGCGCTGGCTGGCCCAGTGGTAGTAGACGACCTGGGCCATCACCCGGGCCCAGTTGATCGAGTTCACTGCGGCGAGGCCCACGTCCTGGCGGAACTGCTCGTCACCGAACATGGCCTTCACCATGTCCTGACAGTCGTCGAACGTTCCCTCCACGGCAACGTTTCGGACGTTGGGCGCGACGACCGTGGTCATCTGGCGGCGCTGCACCTCCGACGTGCGGCCGTGGGGATGGAGGATCACGATGCGAACATTGGCCCGACCACGAAATGCCTCGATGGCGGCCGAACCCGTGTCGCCCGAGGTGGCGCCCACGATCGTGACGGTGCTCCCCCGTTTCGCGAGCTCGTAATCGAACAGTCGACCGAGCAACTGCATGGCGACATCCTTGAACGCCAGCGTGGGACCGTGGAAGAGCTCGACCAGACCGATGCCGTCGGGAAGTGTGGAGACCGGCACGACCTCGGGATGGTCAAAGGTGGCGTACGCGTCGGCCACGATCGATTCGAACGCGTCGCGTTCGACCGACCCTTCCACGAATGGCCACATGACGTCCGCGGCGAACGCGGCGTAGCCGCGGCCCGCAACCGCCGGAGCCGATGTTGGCCACTGTTCGGGAACGTAGAGTCCGCCGTCGGGGGCGAGTCCGGTCAACAAGACATCCGCGAACGCGATCGAGGGAGCCCTTCCTCGCGTGCTGTGATACGAGATCGTCATGGCGTTCAGCTGCCGATGACGCGAAGAACCCGGCCGACCGACTTGACCGCTGGTAGGGCCTCGATGCCCGTAAGAGTGGCTCGAAAGTTGGATTCGACCGCGTGATGGGTGATGAAGAGCAACCGAGCGGTCGACTCGAGGTCCTCCTGCTCCATCGAGCTGATGGACACCATGTGCTCGCCAAACTCGTTGGCGATCGCGGCGAGTACGCCAGGCTCGTCCGCTACCTCGAGACTCACGAAGAAGGCCGACTCGATGTCTTCGACTGGTCGCACCACTGCAGGGCCGAGGTTGACGACCCGCCGATGCGTCTTGGCAACGAGGTTCATGGCGGCGTTGACCGTGTCGCCAACCACCATTGCGGCAGTGGGGTGACCACCGGCGCCGCGTCCGTACAACATGACCTGGTCGATGCCGACTCCCTCCACGAACACGGCGTTGAAACTGTCACGGACAGCCGCAAGTGGGTGCAGCTTCGGCACCATTGCCGGGAACACCCGAGCGCCGATCGAACCATCGTCGAATCGTTCCACGACGCCTAGCAGCTTGATCACAAACCCGCGACGGTCCGCGTCGTCGATGTCCTCCGCGGTGATCTTGGAGATGCCCTCGGTGTGGACATCGTCCCCGAGGACGCTGCGGCCAAATGCCAGCGTGGCGAGGATGGATGCCTTGGCCGCGGCATCGTGGCCCTCGACATCGGCCGTCGGGTCGGCCTCGGCGTAACCCAGCGCCTGGGCATCGGCGAGAGCGTCGGCGTAGTCGGCGCCCTTCTCGGTCATCTGGCTGAGGATGTAGTTGGTCGTGCCGTTGAGAATGCCCATGACCCGGCTGATGTCTTCGCCGACCAGCGACTCCCGGAGAGGTCCGATGAGGGGGATTCCCGCGGCGACCGCCGCTTCAAATCCGATATCCACGTTCGCTTCATCAGCCGCGGCGTAGAGCTCGGGTCCGTGCGCAGCAAGTAAGGCCTTGTTGGCGGTGACGACGGGCTTGCCAGCGCGCAGCGCTGCGAGCACCAGCTCCCTGGTGCCCTCGACCCCGCCCATGGTCTCAACCACGAGGTCGACCCCGGGATCACTGACCAGCGCGGCGGAGTCTGTCGTCAGCAGGGAAGCGTCGACTCCGGCCCGCGGTTTCGCCAGGTCGCGGACCGATACCGACACGACGCGAAGTCGTATGCCGGTTCGGGCTTCGATGACTTCTGCCTGGTCGGCGATCAGTTGACAAAACGACGTGCCAACGGTGCCGCAACCCAATACGCCCAGCCGAATCTCTCGTGCCTCACTCATGGGTCTGCACGTTATCGCCGCCGAGACCAGTCAGGACCCGTTTGACCCTTTGAGTATGTTTCAGTATATTTCAGTTCATGTCCACTTCCCTCCCTGTATCCGAAACATCCCTGGTGGCTAGGCCCGATCTCCGGCTCGATCACCTGATCGGCAACGGTTGCCATGGCACCGTCTTTGCCGCGACGCGTCGCGTGGATGAGGAAGGCACCACGATGGCCGTGGCGGTGAAGATCCCCGTGGCCGGTTCCCTGGCACATGAAGCGGCGATGCTTCGGCGGTTCGCCGGCCCAGGTGTTGTCCGGTTGTATGACGGCCCACTACGCAACGGCTCGATCGTGACCGAACTCTGTGTGGGCGGGACCCTCGCCTCCACCCTCGCGGTCGATGGCCCTCAGCTCGCCGCGGTCGTGGGCAATCGAATGCTCCCGATCATCCACGCCGTGAAGATCATGCACAGCAAGGGGTGGATGCACGGCGACATCAATCCGACGAACATCGGGTTTCGCGACGATGGCTCCGCGGTGCTCTTCGACTTCGCCACCGCCCACCCCGACGACGGTTCACCGCTCCCCCACGGCACCACGTCCTACATCGGCTCACTCCGGTGTGCCGTCGCGACGGTCGACGTCCTCGGCGAGTTCATCGAGCAGTTCAGCGAGGCG
>SHLQ01000304.1 GCA_004282895.1 Acidimicrobiales bacterium | reverse complement strand
GTCCAGCGGTGGCTGGGGCGGCGGCGGTGGTGGATTCAGCGGCGGAAGCTCCGGCGGTTGGTAACTGGGAACCCTTCGGGTTCCTTGGAGATTTCCGGCTGCGCCGAAAACTCCCCGAAACTCCCCGCTGGCCTAACGGTTGGTGTTGCGTTTTCTTCGGGCGTGGCGCTCCACGGCAAGTTCGATGAGTTCGTCGATGAGCTCGGCGTATTCGAGTCCTGATGCCTGCCACATCTTTGGATACATCGAGATCGGCGTGAACCCGGGCATCGTGTTGAGTTCGTTGACGAGCCACCCTCGGCCGTCCGGCTCGTAGAAGAAGTCCGCGCGGGCAAGGCCTTCCACCCGCAGGGCCCGGTACGCCTGCACCGCCATGTCCTGCATTGCGGCTATCTCCGAGTCCTCGAGCGGCGCGGGGATCAGGAGCTCGGCGACGCCGTCGTGGTATTTGTCTTCGTACGTGTAGAAATCCGCGCCGGCCACGATCTCGCCGGGCAGCGAGGTACGGGGGTGGCGGTTGCCCAGTACCGAGATCTCGATCTCGCGTCCGTTGACCGCTTCCTCGATGACGATCCACTCGTCGTAACTCGCCGCCAGAGTCAAGGCCGCGTTCACCTCGTCGATGGTTTCGGCGCGGCTTACACCGACCGACGACCCCATGTTTGCCGGTTTCACGAACACGGGGCTGCCGAGTTGATCGATCACGTCCGACGCGGTCGAGGTGCTGATCTCGTCGGCGTTCATTCCGAGCCAACGGGCTTGAGGCACACCGGCCGCATCGAGCGCGTTCTTCGCGGCGATCTTGTCCATGGCCAGCGCACTGCCGAGAACACCAGCGCCGGCGTACGCAACGCCGGCCATTTCGCAGAGGCCCTGAATGGTGCCGTCTTCGCCGAAGGGGCCGTGCAACAGGGGCAACACCACCGCGTTGGGCGTCGTGGAGAACAGTGCAAATGGGTCGACAGGATCACCAGCCGGGTCGAGGGATTCCGCGTCGAGATCCACCGATGCCTTCGACCACTGACCTGATCGCGTGATTCCGATGGGCACGATCGTGTAGCGATCGGTATTGATCGCCGCAAGCACGTGCTTCGCGGTCACACACGACACGTCATGTTCAGCGGATTGTCCTCCGAAGACGACGAAGACGGTGGGGCGTTCGGTCACGGTGACCGATGTTATCTGTCGGCCGGTCTAGCGTTGAGTCCGAATGCGTTTCACGACCAACGAACTTGCCGAACTCACCGGCGGCCGGGTGTACGGCCCAGAGGTGACGGTCTCTGGAGCGACGCAGGATTCTCGTGCCGTGCAGCCCGGACTCCTGTTCATACCGCTCTTGGCCGAACGTGATGGTCACGACTTCATCGACGCGGCGCTGGACGCGGGCGCAGCCGCCTATCTCACGGCCAGAGAGCCCAGCGCGGGCACGGCCATCGTTGTCGAAGACACGCATGTGGCGATGGGGGCCATCGCGCAGGCTGCGCGTGGCCGCCTGGATTGTCCCGTGATTGGCATCACCGGCTCGGTCGGAAAGACGTCGACCAAAGATCTGCTGGTTGCGATCTTGTCGCGAACAAAGAACGCCCACGCCAGCCGCAGGTCGTTCAACAACGAGATTGGGGTGCCGCTCACGCTGATCAACGCACCAGCCGAAACCGACGTGGCCGTGATCGAGATGGGATCGAGGGGAGTGGGGCACATCGCCGAGCTTTGTGCGCTGGCCCAGCCGACAATCGGCATCATCACGACGATTGCGGGCGCACATACCGAGGAGTTCGGCTCCGTCGAGAACATCGCCGTTGCCAAAGGCGAGCTCATTGAAGCTCTGCCCGCCGATGGCCTGGCGGTGCTCAACGCCGATGTGCCGCTGGCGTTGGGGATCTCGGCTCGCTCAGTTGCTCCCACCCTCACGTTCGGCGAGTCCGCAGAGGCCGATGTGCGATTCCGCGACGTTCGGCTCGACCGGGAGCTTCGGGCGACGTTCACCATCGAGAGCGAATGGGGGACGTTCGAGGTGACGCCGTCGACTCGTGGGGCACACCTGGTTCCGAATGCAACCGCGGCCGCCGCAGTGGCGTTGTGGCTTGGGTATTCCCCCGAGGACGTGCAACAGGGACTGGCGTCGGCTCCGTTGTCCCCATGGCGGATGGAGGTCATGCGCTCGGCTGGTGGTGCGGCGATCATCAACGATGCGTACAACGCCAACCCCACATCCATGCGCGGTGCCCTCGACTCGCTCGTAGCCATGCCGGCGAAACG
>SHLQ01000303.1 GCA_004282895.1 Acidimicrobiales bacterium | reverse complement strand
GATGAGCAGGACGTCATTGTCCCTATAACGTCGTTTGAACTCGGGTTGCGTGTTGGTCCGGATCGCTTCGACGAACTCGTTGAGAAAGGTCTCCGTCGAGACGTAGCGCACGCGATAGGTCGGGTAGTGATCCGCCACGTAATGGGCGATGCCCCGCAGAAGGTGGGTTTTGCCCAGTCCACTGTCACCGTGGATGAACAACGGGTTGTAGCTGGCCGCCGGTGTCTCGGCGACCGACAGCGCGGCGGCGTGGGCGAAACGGTTCGACGGGCCGATCACGAAGTGCTCGAAGGTGAACTTCTCGTCTCGCATGCCCTCGAGGCCGGCGACCACCGCCGGTTCCGGAGCAGGATCGTCGGGTGACCGAAGATCGGCCGCGGGGACGTCGAACGCCACCTCGTCCCAATCCGTGTCGATCTCGACCCGCACCGTGACGTCGGTGCTGTTCTCCTCGATCGCGTCCTGGACCAGACCGAGGTAACGACCCTCGATCCGTTCCTTCTGGAGCCCGTTGGGGACAACGATCACGAGTTCTCCCTCGTCGAACGCCACCGCCTTCGCCCCGCTGAAGGTGGTGCGCCAAACGGCGTCACTCACCTGTGCGCGAATGCTTTCTGCGCAGGTGGTCCACAGACCATCGGCGTCGCCCATCTCTTCCACGTGCAATTGTGTCTCCACAGCCGCGTCCACAGGTGTGGACGACCCTCCGTACTCCCACCGGAAGGAGACGGTGACGAATAGCGAAAACGCCACGCGCCACATCTGCACTCCGACCGGTGTGGGCGGGCAACATATCAACGCTGTGGATAGCCGCAAGCCGAAGCCCGAGGTTGTTGTGAAGTGCCTGTACAGACGTGGTTTTCCCCAATCGAATTACACCTCTGGAACATCAAATGACACCAATGTCATTCAGGGAGCCCCGGTTCGCGGGGCTCTCGGGAACCGCAGAGAGCTTGCCCCGCCTGGTTGTTGCCGTAGTTCGCGGGCCATACCGTGACGGGTTGACGTCATCGGTTCCCACCTATCGGAACCGTCATTCCCGCGGTGCCGACTCCTGCCCGCGGTGTTCGGAGGATCACAACAATGAAGCGGCCGTATCAGCCCAACGTGCGCAAGCGGGCAAAGAAGCATGGTTTCCGCTCGCGCATGAGCACCCGTGGAGGACGCGCCGTCCTTCGTTCTCGTCGCCAGAGGGGTCGCGCCCGCCTGTCGGCATGATCGAACGGCTCACCGGCCGAGCGGACTTCGCACGACTGCGTGCGGAAGGCGTTCGTCACGGCCGTGGGCCGATCCGACTGGTCTCGCGGTTCGACACGACCACTGTGCCTGACCATACTGGCACGAACGCACGCTTCGCGTTCGCAATCCCACGATCTGTGGGAAACGCGGTGGTACGAAACCGGATCCGTCGGCGGATCCGAGCGGTTCTCGAGGATCTGCACCGAGTGGATCCGACGTTTCCCGCTCCGGGTGATCATCTCATCCGGGTGACTGCGCCGATCGACGACTGGTCGCATGCCACCTTGCGCCACACCATGAACGCTCTCCTCACACCGGGCCGTGACGGCTCCGAGGCCCCGATCGGCGAGTCTCGCTGATGAGCCCGGTCGCGCGCGTGCTTCGAGCTGGTGTGCGTGGCTACCAACGCGTGTTCGCCGGACGGCCCTCGCCGTGCCGGCACGTCCCGTCTTGTTCGAACTACGCGCTCGAGGCCATCGACGGCCACGGCGCGGTGCGTGGCGGCTGGCTTGCCACAAAACGACTGTGCCGGTGTCATCCGTGGGGAACCCACGGCTACGACCCCGTCCCCGCCTCCCAGGAGCCCTAGATGTTCAACTTCATTGCCGACGTCCTCGCGTTCTTCTACGACCTGTTCCCCAGCTACGGGTTGGCGATCGTCGGGTTGACACTCGCGGTGATGATCGTCGCCACGCCGCTGACGCTCAAGAGCACCAAGTCGATGCTGCAGATGCAGCGGCTCCAGCCCGAGCTCAAGGAGATCCAGAACCGGTACAAGGACGACCGGCAGAAGATGAACGAAGAGTTGATGGCGTTCTACCAGGACAACGGCATCAACCCGCTCGGTGGGTGTCTGCCGATGCTGATCCAGTTGCCGATCTTCCTGGTCCTGTTCCGAGTGGTGCAGGGAATCACGCGCCGGGCCACCGACATCGGCAGCCAGATGGGCTGGCCGGCGGGTCGGTTGAGCGGCGGCGGCGAACTCGACCCCAGCCAGATCACCCGCGTCGAACGGACGTTCGACCCC
>SHLQ01000302.1 GCA_004282895.1 Acidimicrobiales bacterium | reverse complement strand
CTCGATCGGGCGTACCACGGTGCCAACTCCATGGTGGCGGGACTCACCCACTTCCCGGAATGCAACGACAACTTCGACGTTCCGCTTCCGCATCAGCACCACATCCCATCGCCGTGGCACTTCGGCGCGAATGAGGGAGCGTCCCCCGACGAGATCATCTCGAAGAGCGTTGCGGCTCTTGAGGATGTCGTTGCCACGATCGGTGTTGACCAGGCGGCCGCGTTTGTGTGCGAGCCGGTGATGATCACCGCAGGGGTGATCGTGCCTCCAATCGGTTGGCTCGGTGCGATGGCCGACACCTGCAAACGGCTGGGGTTGTTCTTCATGGTCGATGAGGTGGTGACAGGGTTCGGTCGAACCGGCCGGATGTTTGCCTGTGAGTGGGACGATGTCGAACCCGACATGATGTTCCTCGCCAAAGGCATGACCTCGGGCTACATCCCGCAAGGGGCGGCGTTGTTCTCGGGTGAGATCTTCGACGCGATGACCGCAGCGATGGATCCCGAGACGGTCTTCGGGCACGGGTTCACCCACAGCGGGCATCCACCCTCGTGTGCGGTCACCTTGAAGTGCATCGACCTGTATCTCGACTTGGTGGATGACTCCGCCCGGCTCGGCGAGCGCTTGCTGTCTCGTCTCTCGGAATTGGCCGAGCGGGAGCCATGGATCGGGCACGAGCGCGGTCGCGGACTGGCGGCTGGAGTAGATCTATTCGACACCACGACTGACCAGCAACTCGACCCCGGACTCGAGGCGCCAAGGCGAATCCGACTCGAGGCGCACCGCCGCGGACTCATGACCCGGCTGTTCGACGGCGACATGTTCGGATTCGCTCCGCCGTTGATCATCACCGAGGACGAGGTCGACGAAATGGTCGACATCTTCGGCGGTGCCGTAGAGGCGGTCCGCACAGGGAAGGATGAACAGTGACTGAAAACAGGAGTCAGCGATGACGGTGCGAGCGCACGACAATGACCGTCTCTGGGACGCGTCCGCTTCCGCGATGTCGCACGTCGTCAGCGCGAGCGGCCGGCTGGTCGCCGTGTCCGGGCAGGTAGCGCTCGATGCCGATGGGCAGCTCGTTGGCCCTGGCGACTTCGAAGCGCAGGCGGTGCAGGTGTTCGAGAACCTGCAGGCCGCGCTCCACAGCGCCGGAGCCACGTTTGCCGATGTGATCAAGCTGGGCAGCTACCTGCAGGACATCTCCGAGCTCGGGACCCTTCGCGAAGTGAGGTCTCGGTATCTGGTCGAGCCGTTCCCTGCGGCTACAGCGGTTGAGGCGCGGTTGGCCACCGGCGATTTCCTGATCGAGATCGATGCGCTCGCAGTGGTTGATGCAAACCGCGGTCCTGTCTGATCTACAACGGGCGAGCCAGAATCGTTGCCCGGATCTCCTCACCGGCCCGGATCCACATCTGGGCACCATCGTCGGTGAACATCTCCGTGACGGTGAGGTCCTCGCCGGCGTCTGACGGCTTTCGCCACTCGACCTCCACGTACATCGCCTCGGGGGCGTGCTCACCAAATGCTTCCTCAATCACCGCCAAGTAGGCGGTGTTGTTGACGTGGCCGAAGCCATCCAGATCGGTGCGCCGGAACCGCCAGGGCATCTCGTTTCGATCGCCGTCCTCGGGAAGACGTTTCGGATGCCGAAGTTTGCTGTCGACCGTTCGACCCTCCGTGGCCTCGAGGTAGGACGCGGCGAAGGACTCGCCCCATGGGGTCGGCCGTCCTGTCTCCGCGTCGATATGGACCCACACCGCCGCGGCCTCCACGTGGGCGCCGTGTTCCCCGCGGATTGTTGTGCGACGTTCGGCCCAGCGGCTCCCTGTGCCCGAACACCAGGTGGTGAGGGTCAGCAGTTCGCGGGCAACGGCGCTCTGGAGCACCTCGATCTGGGCGCGACGGGCGATCCATGCCAATCCGAGCTCTGCCATTCCCGCATCGTCCGTGTCGTCGTTGCCGGCGTCCTGAAGGAACCGGGCCACGGCGTCGAGTTCCATCCGTCCGTCGGGCCGACAGTCGGCAATGGACACGCGTCGTTCGGTGACAAACGTGCGGCCGCTCGGAGGTAGAGGAACGAAGCTGTGATCCACGCTGGGAATCTACGCCACCGCGGGTAAGAACACTTTGAGAACTACATCACGAAGCGCACGCGAACGGAATGAATCCGGAAACACTTAGTGTTCAGGAAGCGTCTGGCCAGACCGATCAGTTGTCCATACGAAGGAAATCAGAGCCCATGCCCATGCCCACCCCACGAACACG
>SHLQ01000157.1 GCA_004282895.1 Acidimicrobiales bacterium | reverse complement strand
GTTGATCCGGTAGCCGACAAAGGTGGCGTCGGCATTGGCTTGCACGGTCCACTCACCGTCGATTCCGGGCGCGTCTTCGACGGTCGTCGATTCGTCGCTCGCAGACACCGCGGCTTCGGTGGATGTCGTTTCGCCAGCGTCATCGCCGACGGCAGCCACCGCCGCGTCGAGGGTGACCGCTTCGGGACTGTCCGAAAAGAAACCCAGCCACCACGCCATCCCAAGCACGACGACCACAAGGCCAAGCGCGCCGCCAACCACCACATTTCGTTTGTTCATCCCGATACTCAACAGGTCAAAGGTAAGAACCACCCGAGAGAACCATGAGGTTTGGTTTTGCTGTCGCGCAGCGGTAGACGTCCGCTACGTCGCGAAGCTCTTTGACTTCTCCTGTTGAGCCAAGGCGGGGTTGGCCCACCCAGTTGAGGTCAGAGAGCCCCGGCGGCGTCCTCTGGTCCGATGATGTGGATGTCGCGCTGGGGGTAGGGGATCGAGATCCCGGCTTCGTCGAGGCGGAGCTTGATCGACTCCGTCACATCGAAGTACACGTCCCAATAGTCAGCGACGGTCGCATAGGGCCGCACGGCGAAGTTCACACTGTTGTCGCCGAGCTCCATCACCGTGACTGCGGGCGCCGGTTCGGCCAGAACCTTGGGATGTGAATCGAGGATGTCCTGCAGGATTGACTTGGCTTGCTTCAGGTCGTCGTCGTATCCAATGCCCGCGACGAGGTCGACGCGCAGCGATCCCTTCCCGGACAGGTTGGTGATCGGTCCACTGGTCACCTGTGCATTCGGCATGATCACGAGCTTGTTGTCCGGGGTCGTGAGCAGTGTGTTGAAGATCTGAATCTCGTCGACGACGCCGAGAACGCCGCCGATCTCAACCAGGTCCCCTGCTTTGTACGGCTTGAACAGAAGCAGCATCACGCCCGATGCGAAATTGGCGAGGGTGCCCTGCAACGCCAAACCGACGGCCAGACCGGCGGCGGCAAGGATCGCCGCGAAGCTCGTCGTCTCGATCCCGAGTGTGCCGAGGGCGGCAATGATGACAAGGACAAGCAGTATCGCTCGAAGGATGGACACCAGGAAGCCCCGCAAGGTCCCCTCGAGGCCGCCGCGCTCCATCCCCTTCTCCGCTAGACCGGCGAGCCAGTTGACCACCTTCCGACCGATCCAGAACACAACAAGCGCCCCGGCCAATCTCACCAAATAGGTGGGCCCGTTCGTCGTGAGCCAGTCCTGCAGTCCGTCCATCGCAACCTCCTGAGTCCGCGCGAGATGTGCGGCTCACGCTAGACAACGGTGCCCGTCAGCTGGGCGACCTCTGGTCTCAACTAGCGTCCAGACAATGTCCAAGAACCCTTTCATTGCTCGCAGACCCGAGTTGGCCGCGGTCGAGGTGACGATCGGGGAGTCATCGTCAGCGGACGTTCCCCTCGACGAGGCCGCAATTCGCCGGATCATCGAGTTCTACGGACGAGTCGCACCTACGGGTGGCGGCGCAGGTGACGATGACATGTGGTCGGTGTTGCGCCAACAACACTTCGGCCCGCTGATCGAGCTGCTCGAAACTGCGGACGTGAACGCGCTCCGCGACTACCTGGCGGAACTGCCGCGACGCGAGGCCGGTCATGGCTCCTACCAGGGTCAACCCGCCTACGATGCTGCCCACAAGTCCGGCCTCGGACGTTCACTCAACACCCTCAACGCGCTGTTCGGCTTCGCGGAGGCCGTGGGCACGATGCGACCCCGTTCACCCGAACAGACCTCGACTGGGTCGCCCGATCTCGACCTGGCCACAATCGTTGGCGACCTCGACTCCGCCGTCGGATTTCCGATCGTGTTGCCGCCCGTTTCGACCGGCCTGCTTGGGCCGATCATGGGGGACGGCATCCTGCACCTTCGCCATCTGACCGCGGCGTATCTGGCATGGCGCGTTCGTGAGCTCGCTCGCGGGCCGCTGGAGACGTCGGTCGACCAGCTGCATGTGTGTGAGATCGGCGGTGGGGCAGGTCTCGCCGCCTACTACGGGCTCGCAGCCGGCGTCGGTAGGTGGACGAGCGTGGACCTGCCGGAAATGGGTGTCATCCAAGCCTTCAACCTCATGACGTTGCTCGGACCCGACCGCGTTCACCTGTGGGGCGAGTCGTCAACGCCAGAGCATGCCGTGTCGATCGTGTCGAACAACATCCACCTCGACTCACCGACGAAATCCGACATCACCATCAATCAGGATTCCCTGCCGGAGATCTCCCGGGCAGAGGCAACGCGCTACGTCGAAGCTCTCACCACCTCGACCCTATGGTTTCTCAGCATCAACCAGGAGCACGAGGCGCCCCAGACCGCCGCGGCCAAACAGCTCGTCGTCGGCGATCTCGCCGACGAATCCGGCGATCTGAACCGCTGGTATCGCATGCCGTTCTGGTTGCGGATCGGCTATGTCGAGGAGCTCTACCAGGTCGGGTGACGTCGCCCACGCGTCGGCCGATGTTTGCCATTGGTCACACCAACCGTCAATATCTACCGATGGGTAGAACTGCAGTAGTAATCGTCGGATGTGCGATGTTGGCAGCCACGGCCTGCGGCAGCGACGGGGGCGATGAGGACAGCGCCACAGCGGCTACAACCGAGGCTCCCGCGGAAACCACCGCCGAGACCGAGGCCCCAGCAGAGACGGAGGCGCCGGCGACCACAGCGGCGCCAACCACCACAACCACCGTTCCCGTGGACGAGACCAACCTGCAGGAGCTGTTGCTCGACGCACAGCCCGGCGACGTGATCGATATCCCCGCTGGCACCTTCTCCTTCGAACAGGGCCTGTCGCTGACAGTCGACGGCGTGACCATCCGCGGCGCAGGCATGGACGAGACGATCCTCAGCTTCGCCGACCAGGTCGCCGGAGCCGAAGGCCTGCTCGTCAGCGCGTCGGATTTCACGATCGAGGATCTCGCCATCGAGGACAGCATCGGCGACGCCCTGAAGATCAACGAGGGCGAGAACATCGTCATTCGCCGAGTCCGCACCGAATGGACCGGCGGGTACAGCACCGACAACGGCGCCTACGGCATCTACCCCGTGCAGGCAACCAACGTTCTGGTCGAGGAGTCTGTGGCGATCGGTGCGTCCGACGCCGGCATCTACGTGGGGCAGTCGAACGAGATCGTCGTTCGCAACAACCGGGCCGAATTCAATGTGGCCGGTATCGAGATCGAGAACTCGTTCAACGCCGATGTCTACGGCAACGTGGCCACCGACAACACCGGCGGCATCCTCATTTTCAACCTGCCGGGTCTCACCCAGCAGGGTGAGGGCACACGGGTCTACGACAACGATGTCTTCGCGAACAACACCGAGAACTTCGGTCACGAAGGTACGTCGGTCGCCGAGACCCCCGCCGGCTCGGGAATCCTTGTGCTCTCGAACGACAAGGTCGAGATCTTTGAGAACCGCATCAGCGACAACCGCTCGGCCAATGTCATCGTCGCCAGCGCCATCGTTGTTGGCCTGGATGGTGGGGGAGCGGATCCGGCGTTCGATGCCTACCCCGAAGGTGTCTACATCCATGACAACGAATACGCCGGTGGAGGTGATGACCCCGACTCGATCCTGAGGGTCATCAAGAGCCTGTTCTTCCCCGACGACCCATTGCCGGACATCGTCTGGGACGGTCTGGTCGACGGAGACAAGCTGGTGGACGGTGAGATCGCACCCGAGAACCGCATCTGCGTGCAAGAGGCGGACGCGGAAGTGCTCAACGCCGACGGGTCCAACGACTTTGCTGCGGCCGGTATCGACACCGCCGCTCATGACTGCACGCTGGAGTCACTCGAACCGGTGGTTCTGCCCGTCCTGTGATGAGACCAATCCATCGGGCGCGTCCCGTGCTGGCGGTCGCATTGGCCGCGTGGATCTTGTTCGGCTGCAGTTCCAGCGGTGAGCCCGCAACGGTCGCCGGGGACGCGGCGGACGAGGCCGCGACTGAAACCACGACGACGCAGCCAGAGCCGAGTCTGCTAGAAGAGGAGCTGTCGGCTCTGGCCGTGCCGGTGTTTCATGCCACGGACAACCCGGTGGCGCTGAGCGAGTGGGGTCAACTGGCGGTCAGCGACGGCGAGCTTGTGCTCAGCGACGGCATCACTCCGTACGCGCTCAACTCGGCATTGTTTTCCGACTACACCCAGAAGCTCCGGACGGTATGGCTGCCCGAGGGAAGCCCACCGGCCACCTACGACGCCGAGGAATCGCTCGACTTTCCGGTGGGCACCGTGATCACGAAGACCTTTTACTACCCGCTCCCCGAAGGCGCTTCGGCCACCGACCTCCGGGTCGCGAAGGGGGCGGCGGCAGCAGAGACGCTGGCCGAACCCATCAACCTCTCATCGGTCCGACTCGTGGAGACACGAATACTCGCCCATCGCGAGACCGGTTGGGTCGCATTGCCCTATGTCTGGAATGACGAACAAACCGAAGCCACCCTCAGCCGCACTGGGGACCTCGTGCGGCTCACGCTCGTCGACGCCGAGGAGAACACCGAGACACAATTCCCGTATGTCGTCCCGAACACCAACCAATGTTCGGGCTGCCACGCCACCAACCACACGACCAAGGAGATCCTGCCGATCGGCCCCAAGGTCCGACATCTCAATCTCGACGTGGACCTTGGCGGCGGTCTCATGCCCCAACTCGCACTCTGGCAGGACCTGGGGATCGTCGGTGAACTGCCAGCGGACGACGAAGTCCCGAAGTCCGCAGCGTGGGAAGACCCGTCCATACCACTGAACGACCGGGCGCGGGCCTACCTCGATATCAACTGTGCGCACTGCCACAACAAAAACGGGCCGGCCGATACGTCAGGACTGTTTCTTGAATACTCCACGCAGCTCGGCCCTCGCCTCGGGATCTGCAAACCACCAATCGCCGCGGGAACCGGCACTGGCAACCGTCGAGTGGGCATCGATCCGGGCGAACCAGATGAGTCGATCTTCATCTTTCGTATGGAGACTGCTGACCCCGGAGCGATGATGCCCGAGCTCGGCCGCGCCCTTGCCCACCAGGAAGGCGTCGACCTCGTGTCCGAGTGGATTGAATCCCTCGACGGGGACTGCGGCTAGTGGAGGCTGGGAAACCACACCAACTCCTCGCCTAGAGTCGGAAACAGGCACAACAAGACAGTGCGACAACAAGGGGGACAGTGCGATGTCAGGTGTGGGTGAGTTGTATGAGCGAAACGCAAGGTTTGCAGACGGTTTCGACAAGGGGGATCTGCCGCTCAAGCCGAGTTTGTCCATGATCATCCTCTGCTGCGTGGACGCCCGGGTGAGCCCGGAACATGTCGCGGGTGTGGCGCTCGGAGACGCCCTGGTGATTCGCACCGCGGGTGCTCGGGTGACCGACGGGGCCGCGCTAGAGGTTCGTATGTTGTGGACGCTGATGAGTATGGCCACGGGTGCGACGCCCAACCTGGAACTCGTCATCATCTCCCATACCCAGTGTGGGATGGAGCGCTTCGCGGTTCCGGAGATCGCCGCCAAAGTGACCGAGATCTTCGGCAGCTCGGATGTGGTCGACACCTATGCGATTGCGGACGTGAACGAGGCGGTGAGCACCGACATCGAGCGCCTGCGAGCCGATGCATCGATGCCACGCGAGCTCAAGGTGTCCGGCCACGTCTACGACATTGCAACCGGGCAGCTCCGAGAAGTTGTCGCCACTTCGACCCTCGGTTGACCCAGCGCGTAAACCTAAGCTGGCGTCATGCCAGACCTAGACGGCAGAGGTGTGCACCGGCCGCCGATTGTCCGAGTCGACCTGAGCGACGAGAGCGCCGATCGTGCGTTGGTGCCGCCAACCGTCGAAGCGCCTTCGGGCGGTGGATCACGCGTTGGTCCCGCGGTGATCGCGTTGGTCATCGCGTCGATCTGGATTCTCTTTGCCGCGTACCGGCCCGACCCCCCGCCCATTGATCCACCACGCGAGGAGACGATGCGTGAACCGATCACCGAGGAGCTCGCTGGTATCGCAATCGGTCCGGAACGTGTCGTCGTCATCGATTCACCGAGCGAACTCACGTCGATCGTTTCCGAAGGCGCGAATTGGCTAACGGTTGGAGACGGCCGGCTAATGCGATCGACCGACCTGCTCACCTGGCGCTCCGATGGTCGAGTGAGGAGCGCCGTTGCGGTAGCCGCTGACCCGTCGGGCGACGGCGTCCATGTGCTCGTTGCTCGCGAAGGATTCACCAACGACGGCAGCAGTCCCTTGCGACGAGGTGCGGTCGATGAGACTGGGTGGGCGGCTATCGACGACGTCGGCGACCGCGGTCCCGCGCTTCTGTTGAATGACGGCGACTCGACGCGCATTCTCGATGTGGGTGATGTCTCGCGTATCACCGCTCTCGCGGTGTCCGGCGACCTCGTGTTGTTCACCACCGACACCGCATCCAACACCACGCTCAACTTCGTCACCCGCAGCTTTGGCGACGCCCTCTGGTGTCAGTTCCCCCGAGCCGGCCACAGCGAGCTTGTCACCAGCGGCGATGGAACCGTCCATCTGGTCGAACGTCACCGGGCGTGGGTTATCGAGCCGGGAAGCAATGACCTGAAGCTCGCCATCGATGTCACTGCCATCCGACCGGAGACCGACGTCTCGGTGTGGCCGCTCGCGACTGGCGGCGGATGGTCGGTCCTGAGCTCGGCCGCCGATCGCTCGAGACTGTACGTCACCGATGACGGTGGCCGCTTCGAGGAGCTCGCCTTCCCCTCGGAAACGGGAGTCCCGATCCGCGCCATCTGGGCGAACCTCGGAGTGGACGAAGGAGCCGGCATCGTCTTTTCGACGGCGGACAGCGGAAACACCACCATCCGTGTCGGGGATCCGGGCACTCGGCATCCGTACCCCGAGGACATTCGGCGGACTCTGCAGCTCGATCCTCCTGATCTGATCGAGCCAATTCGGGGACCGCACGCGCAGTGCTCTGTCATCGACGCGGTGCCGGTCGATGCGCCCGTTGAGCTACACACCCATTTCCTACCCGCAGCACGTTGAGACGGCGCGACCAGCCCACGGGAGCATGTACCCAATGCCGAATCAGGTCTGGTGCGGAATACTTACGTATAGAGCAGTGAATCTCCGCTCTATCTTGGCCCCGGATTGCTCCCGCCGCTTTCCGGGGCCAAACCTTTTTTGCGGTGATGTGCCGTCGGGAGTATGTACCTAATTACCCCGGCCGTCATTGTCCCGATACTTACGTATAGAGCTGATGAGGTAGCGGCCTCATCAGGTTTGGCGGCCTTCAGCTCTGTTATTCGGCCCCGGATTGCTCCCGCCGCTTTCCGGGGCCGAGAATTCACACCTTCGTTGGCCCCGGATTGCTCCCGCCGCTTTCCGGGGCCAATGCTTTTTTGCCACGAACCACCGGCCGGACAGCCATCCGTCGGGCTATTCCGCTCCCGTTCTGGTTATCTGTCGAGCCTCAGCATGCGACCGGAGTAGGGTAGACCTTTGCTCAGAGGGGGTGTGGTGATTCCCGAACTAGGTAAACGGCTACGCGGATTCCGTTGGAAGTTCTTCGGCATGTGGGGCCTGATAGCGCTCCTCCTCGCGGTGATGAACTACCGGTTCATCACCTCGCAGCTGGATCACAACGACGCCCTACGTGAAGACATGCGGCTCATCGTCGACACGGTGGCCGACGATGTCGCCGAAGCGCGGCTCGAGAAGACAATCGGGGGCCTCCGCAGCTCCAACACGGGACTCGAACGGGCAATGGCCCGACCGACCTCGATCGACTCGGTGCCGGTGTCCGCA
>SHLQ01000022.1 GCA_004282895.1 Acidimicrobiales bacterium | reverse complement strand
GCCGTTGGGGACAGCAGCACGTCGAAGTTTTCGTAGGCGGCGTTGAACTCGTCGATGATCTTCGTGCGCACCCGCTGAGCCTTGCCGTAGTACGCATCGCGGTAGCCCGCGGAGAGTGCGTAAGTACCGACGATGATGCGGCGTTTCACCTCGGGGCCAAAGCCGGCCGTGCGGCTGGCCTGGTTCATGAGCGCGGTGTTGGGGCCATCTTCTCGCAGGCCGTAACGCACGCCATCGAAACGTGCCAGGTTCGAGGACGCTTCGGCGGGGGCGACCATGTAATACGCCGACAGGCCGTACACCGACGACGGGATCGAGCATTCCTCGACGATCGCACCGGCGGCCGCGAGTGCTTCCGCGGCGGCCCTGGACCGGGCTAGAACGTCGGCATCGAGCCCTTCGATGACAGTGCCGTTCATCTCGCTGATGACACCAACACGCAGCCCCTCAACGCCGGCGTCGAGCTTGGATCGAACGGGCAGGGCTGGTTTTGGTGCGGACGTCGCGTCGAGCGGATCATGTCCGGCGATGATCTCGAAGCTCAGGGCCGCGTCGTCCACCGTGGTGCTGAACGGACCGATCTGATCGAGGCTGCTGCCGAATGCGATCAGGCCATAGCGGGAGACCGAGCCGTACGTCGGCTTCACGCCGACGATGCCGCAGAACGATGCTGGCTGTCGAACGGAGCCGCCGGTGTCCGAACCGAGTGAGAGTGGCGCGAATCCCGCCGCAACCGCAGCCGCACTGCCACCGCTGCTGCCACCGGGCACTTTGTCGAGATCCCACGGGTTGTGCGTGGCGCCAAACGCCGAGTTCTCCGTCGAGGACCCCATGGCGAACTCATCGAGATTGGCTTTGCCAACCACGATTGCGCCCGCGTCGGTCAACCGGTCCGCGACCGTTGCCGAATAGGGCGGCTTCCAACCCTCGAGGATCTTGGAGGAGCAGGTGGTCTCCACCCCCCGGGTGCACATGTTGTCCTTCAAGACGACGGGTACACCGGCGAGAGGACCGACCTCGTCGCCAGCGGCGATTCGTTCGTCGATGGCGGCGGCTGCTGCCCGGGCTTCCTCCGCGAGAACGAGGTTGAAGGCGTGGATGTCTTCCTCGTGTTCCGAGATACGAGCCAGGTGTTGCTCAATCACGGCCGACGCGGTCGTGCTTCCGGACGAAACGTCGTCAGCGATCTGCGCGGCGGTGCCAAAGGCGGCGGGGGCGGCGTGCATCACTGCTCTCCGAGGGCCGGGGGAACTTTAAACCGATGATCCTCGACGTCAGGCGCCTGGGCGAGGACTTCGTCTCGGTCAAGCGACGGCACGACGATGTCAGGGCGCATCACGTTCGTGAACCCGAGCGGATGGTGCGTCGGCTCGACACCATCGAGGTCGAGAGCGGTCATAGCGTCGGCGGTGTCGAGTACCTCTTCGAGCTGCCACGTGAACTGGTCGACTTCCTCATCGGTCAGCTCAAGCAGGGCGAGATGGGCCACGAATGCGACCTCTTCGCGGGTGAGATGGGGCTCTTTGGCATCAGACATCGTGCACCACGCTAGCCAGCAGTGATTGCTTCGAGGCGCTCGCCGATCTCCTGCGCGAGCGATGCCTGGTCGGGTTCGACCTTGGGGCTCAGGGCGAGGACTTTGGCGACGTCACCCGTGATCAGAATCTTGCCCAGCATGAACGATTCCATGAGCTTGCTGGCGTCCTGGGACACGAACAATGCATGGGCCGTGGCGTAGTCGGTGGTGATTGTTACCTCGGGGTCATCCAGTGCCCCCGGCTCGAGAATCATGGCGCCGTCGCTCGTGTCGACGAAGCCGTAGAGCTCGCCGTCTCCGAACGGGACGTCGCGTAGAACAACGTTGGCCCGCACCACAATCGTGGGCGGTGGCACCTGGTCGCGGTACTCCTCGCGGATCGCTTGCGCGGCCTCGATCCACTCGGGCGAAAGAAAGGGATAGGGACTCACCGTAGGAAGGCTACGGCGCGTCGCACTCACTCAGGAAGATGGTGACGGAATTACCCGGCTGTAGCAGCGTTCCCGCAGGCGGATCGGTGCCACTTACTGGGCAGCCTGCATTGCCGGATCCCTCCAACGCGCCGGCCAGGAGTCCGAGGTTGTCCAGAGAATCCAGCACGTCGCCGAGATCTCGTCCGGCACTGGCCGGCACCGGAACGGGCTCTGGTCCCATCGAGATCGTGACCGTGACCGTTTCGCCCTTTTCGACCGCCGTGCCGACCTCGGGAATGATGGAGATGAAGCCACCTTCGGGGATGTCGGGATCCCAGTCCTCCAACTGTTCAACGCCCAGACCGGCGGCCACCAACAACGCGACGTAGCTCTCGGCATCGCCTGTCGGTTCCTGGATGATGCGGGCTTCGGGCCCAAGCGACACGACGAGGTCAACCGGATCGCCCTGCGGTAGTTCGGCGGCTTCCGACTGCACCGAGATGACAAGACCGGTACCGACGTCCTCGCTGTTGATGCGTTCGATCGCGCCGACGGTGAGGCCTTCGGCCACGATCGTGGACTCTGCCTGGGCCTGACTGCGCCCAATCAGATCGTCCTTCGGCACGCGAATGAGGGGCAGGCCAAGCGAGACCCAGTAGCGGAGCTCCTCGCCTTCGGTCAGCAGTGATCCCGCTGGCGGATCGGTGCGTACGATCGCACCCTGATCCACGTCGGGTGATCGGTCGTACTTCTCGCTCAAAATCCAGCTATCGCCGAACTGGGTCAAGGCGTCCGCCAGCGGCAGGCCGACCACCGCCGGGACCTCGACGTCGCTCGGCTGTGCGGCTTCGGTCTGGTTGTAGAGGAACCAGCCGGCGACACCGATGCCAACGAAGACCAGAAAGATGAGGGGCCAGCGCCGTGCCGGTTCATCTTCGTGGGCGCGGGTCGCCACCGTTGGGGTCCGTGCCACCTCGGTGGCATCCGGATCATCATGCACGGTCATGTCATCGAGGGATGGATGCAGCGATTTGGCCGACGCACCAACCAGCGGAAGCATTTGCGGTCGCGGTAGACCTTCAGCCGACGCCAAGAGCGCCTTGCCGGCGTCACTGGCACTGAGCCGCGCCGCTGGATCTCGGTCGGTCATCGCCCGAAGTGCGTCGCCCAGTTTCTCCGGCAGCGAGTCGGGGATCTCGATGTCGTTCTCGACGCGCCATACGAGCGTGTCTTCGGCCGATTGCCGTGGCATCGGCAGTTCCCCGGCGATGGCCTCCAGCAGGGTCACACCGAGTGAATAGACATCGGACTTGCCATCGATCGACAGGCCCTGGGCTTGTTCAGGCGATGCGTACCGAGCCGTACCCACGAGTCGGGCCACCGCCGCGCTGTCCGCGTCCGCGAGTGCGTGCGCAAGGCCGAAGTCGGCGATACGAAGTCGGCCTTCATGACCGAACATCAGGTTGGCGGGTTTGACGTCACGGTGCACCAGCCCGGCCTCGTGCGCGAAATGCAGGCCCTTACATGCCTCGATCCCGATCGCGATCGCCTGGCTGGGCGTTAGGCGGCTGTCGACGTCGAGCATCGCTCGCAGCGACCCACCACCGAGGTACTCCATGACCAGGAACGGAACGTCGTCCTCACCCCAATCGTGGACCGCCATCACGTTCGGATGGTTCAGCGACGCGACCGACTGCGCCTCCGAGCGGAAGCGGGTGAGGAAACGATCATCGTTGGCGAGGTCCTCGTGCAGCGTCTTCACCGCGACCTGACGTCGCAGACTCGTGTCCTCGGCCAGATACACCTCGCCGGAGCCACCTCGGCCCACGGACGCGATCAGGCGATAACGATCACCCAATTCCCGTACGCGTTCAATCGTCGACACAGACCCAACCGTACGCCGAAACGGCCCTACGCTGGGACCATGCCCAAGAAGCAGCGCCTGATCATCAGCACCATGTTCGCCTTGGGCATAGGCGTCATCATCATCGGCTTCATGGCCGGTGGCGGCGACGACACCGACATCACGGTAGACGGCGTCGAAGAGATCGAGGCAATCATCCCCGGACGCGAGGACAGCATCTTCCAGCGCGACCGCGTGGGTATTGACCTCAAAGAGGGTTACGTGGCCGCCCTGACGTTCGAAATCAACGGTCAGGATGTCGAAATCCCCAGCGATCAGCTGGACGACACGTTGCAGAACCTCGGCGTATATACGTTCAAGCCCGGCGACGGCAAGATCATCACGCAGTTCCCCGCGACCGCCACCTGTGTGCGGGCAACGTACTGGCCGGTCGTCGACCGCAATGACGTCGGCCAGATTCGCTGGTGCTTCGAGGTCCTCTGAGTTAGGACAACTCGCCGGTGTCGAGCAGACGCTCAAACGCGGCTTCGTCGATAACCGGCACTCCAGCGGCTTCGGCCTTCGTGACCTTGGATGCGCCCGGATCGGCACCGACGACGAGTGCGAACGTCTTCGCCGAAACGGAACCGGGCGCTTTCCCACCGCGACTCGTGATCGCTTCCTTCGCCTCGGTGCGGCCGTAGTTGGCCAAACTTCCGGAGACCACGATCGACTTGCCTTCGAGCGTCTGTTCGTTCGTCGCGACTTGGGGAGCAACGGGGCGCACTCCCCCGGCCTGAAGTTTGGCCACGATTTCTTTGCCGGTCTCTGAGCTGAACCACTCGACGACGCTCTCCGCAATCGTTGGGCCTATGCCGTCGATCGCGGCAACATCCTCGACCGTGGCCGCAGCCAGTGCTTCGAGTGAACCGAACGCCTTGGCCAGCACCTCGCCGTTTGTGGAGCCCACATGGTTGATCGCAAGTCCGAAGATGAGCTTGCCCAACGGACGGCTGCGGGACGCCTCCAACGAGTTCGTCATGTTTGTGATCGAGATGTCCCCGAATCCCTCGAAGCCCCGCAGGACCTCAGGATCCAGGTTGAATACATCACCCACATCGGTGAGGAACCCCTCCGTCACGAGCAGATCGACCGTGCGATCACCGAAGTACTCGATATCCATGGCCGATCGTTGCGCGAAGTGTGCGATGCGACCTCGCACCTGAGCAGGACAGTGGAAGTTTGGGCAGCGATGCCGGGCCTCCCCCTCGGGGCGAACGAGCGCGGTGTCGCAGATTGGGCAATTCGTAGGAAACGTCCACGGCTCGGAGTCGGGATCCCGCTCCGACAGGACGGGACCAACAACTTCGGGGATCACATCACCGGCACGACGAACAATGACCATGTCGCCCGGCCGTACGTCTTTCGCAGCGACCTGATCCTGATTGTGCAGCGTGGCGGTGGTGACGGTGACGCCGCCCACGAAGACCGGGTCGAGATAGGCGAAGGGAGTGGCCGACCCGTTCGTGCCAATCGAGATACGAATCTCCTCGAGGCGAGTTGCTCGCTCTTCCGGAGGCATCTTGTAGGCGATCGCCCACCGAGGTGCGCGAGCAGTGCTACCCAGCTGATTCTGAAGTTCAAGCCGGTTGACCTTCGTGACGACCCCGTCGAACTCGTAGTCGAGATCGTGGCGTCTGCCCTCGTACTCCTGGATGAACTCGACAACAGCATCCAATTTATTGACGACACGGGTGTGTTCGTTGACCGTGAAACCAATCGACGTGAGGAAGTCGAACGTCTCGCTGTGGGTGTGGAGCTCGGGACCGTCAACGACCTGGCCGAGCTGATACGGCCAGAACGACAGACCGCGAGTGGCGGCAATGGCCGCATCCTTCTGGCGGATGCTCCCCGCGGCAGCGTTGCGCGGGTTGCTGTACTCCTTCAGCCCGGCAGCAACCTGTTCGGTGTTGAGGCGATCGAACGTGGACCGGCGCATGTAGGCCTCGCCCCGGACCTCAACGACAGGTGGAGGATTACCGACCAGCGTGTGCGGGATGTCGGCGATGGTCCGAACCGAGTGGGTGACATCCTCACCGGTCGTGCCGTCGCCTCTGGTCGCGGCCCGCACGAGCTGACCATCCTCATAACGAACCGACAAGGCCAGCCCGTCGAACTTCAGCTCGATCGCATACTCATCGATGGACGTGTCGTCACCGAGCCGACGGTCGAGCCGATCCCCCCAGGCCCGCAACTCATCGAGATCGAAGGCATTGTCGAGCGACGCCATCTTCACTTCGTGAACAACAGGAGCAAAGATCGTCGACGGCGCGCCGCCCACGGTCTGGCCCGACGAGCTCGCCTCAGCCAACTCGGGGTTGGCCTCTTCGAGCGCCCGCAGCTCATGGACCATCGCGTCGTAGTCGGCGTCGGGCAGTTCAGGTGAATCCTGCTCGTAGTACAACGCGTTGTGTCGAGCGACCGACTCGCGCAACTCCGCGATACGAACAGCCGGGTCGGCGGAGTCAACATCTTTGGACACACGGCGATGTTATCCCGGCGGTGTGTCGGTACGTTTGGGGCGGTGACTGACCTCGACCCAACCACGATCGAGCTCTGGGTGCTCCGAGCCGCGTGGCTCGTGCTCCCCTTCACGACCGGCCGTCTCCTCTCCGACGCCTTGGACGACACCGAGCAGCCCTTCCGCAGCAGTGTCTCCATTGGTTTGTGGATCGTGTGGGGGGTGATGCTCGTCGCGCTGATGGTTCCCCGCACCGAGACACTGACCGCGCTGCGAATCGTTGGTCCGGCGGTAGCGGTCGCTGCGTTGTGGGCCGCATTCTCCGGCGACTCGACTTCAACCGTGATCGCCCTCGGCTGGACGACGGCCGTCGTCGTGGCGTTTGGTGCGCTCCGGGCAACCGTTGGTGACGTCTTCGTCGATGGTTCGTCGTATGGCGATGAGTCACGGTTCCTGTTGCGAACACCCGGCACCCTGCTGATGGGCCCACTGGCCGTGCTCTGGGCCGTGGTCGTCGCCGGAGCTGTTGCCGGGCCACTGCTGTTGCTGGCCGAATGGTGGATCCTCGGTGGTCTGCTGCTGGTGCTCGGCTGGCCGCTGACGTGGTTCGGCTCACAAGCCATCCATCGCCTGTCGACACGGTGGCTCGTGTTCGTGCCCGCCGGCCTCGTCGTACACGACAAGACTGCGCTTCGCGAACCTCAGCTGTTCCGTATGGAGGACATCGCCGCATTCGGTCCGGCACCGGTCGATGCCGATGTGGAGGACCTCACGCTGAACGCACCCGGCCTGGTCCTGCGAATCGCGCTGACCGCCGAATCGAAGATCATCAAGAACACCCGCGATGACGAGATCGAGCTGACAGACGTGACGGGCATGTTGGTCACACCCAACCGTCCGGGTGCGGTCCTAGAAGAGGCGACCCGCCGGGGTGTTGCCATCGGCTGATGCGCCGGACTCGAGGTCCAGCAGGAACCGTTTGATCTCGAGGCCGCCGGCAAATCCCGTCAGCGCACCATTGGCGCCGACCACACGGTGGCAAGGAAGCACGATCGGCACGGGGTTCTTGCCATTGGCCGCACCGATGGCACGGACCGCCGTGGGTCGACCGATCTTCTGCGCCTGCTTGCCGTAACTGGTCGTCTCACCGAACGGGATCTCCGCGAGGGCTTTCCACGCCTGCACCTGGAATTCAGTGCCTCGCAGGTCGAGTGGGAGATCGAATGAGGTCCGATCACCGGAGAAGTACTCGTCGAGCTGCTCCTCGGTCGACGCCAGCACATCGTTCATGCCGTCCGTCGCATCGTCGTACTTGCCATCGACCATTGGATCGTCAGCCCAGGAGATCGCCACGAGCCCCTTGTCCGAGGCGAAGGCGGTCAACGGGCCGATCGGCGAATCGATGACGTGGCTGGTGATGGTGTTGGTGCTCATGAATTCTCCCAAAGGTAGTGCGTGGCGTAGCTACGCCACGGTGCCCATCGCTGGGCGTAGATGTCGAGGTCGGATTGGTTCGTGGGTAGGCCCAGCTTCTCTGCGGCCTTGCGGACAATCAGATCGCCGGCGAGAAAGACATCGGGGTCGGCCATGGCTCGCAGCGAGATGTAGTTGACGGTCCATGGACCGATACCGGGCAACTCGAAGAGTCGAGCTCGGACCTCGGCCCGGTCCGCCCCGGGTTCGGCTCGCACGCCGTCGAGCCATGCCTGCGCAACCGCCCGGATCGATTCCTGGCGCCGGCCGGTCATGCCGATGCCATCGAGGTCGGCATCGACGAGCGCTTCGGGAGCCATGCCGTGCCGCTCGACGATTCGCCCGGCGAGTGTCACCGCGCCGGCCACACTGATCTGTTGGCCGAGGATCGCAAAGACGCTGGTCTCGAATCCGTCGACCGTACCCGGAACGCGCAGCCCGCGTCGGGCTTCGGCCGGAAGTACCTCGGCGATCGAGGCCGGGTCGGCGTCGAGGTCGAACAGGCGGCGACAGCGGGTGACCGCGGAGGCCAGGTCGGCGATGTTGTCGAGTTGGAAGCGGCCGATGATGTATCCCTCATCGGGGTCGGTCGGTTCCAACGTGACCTCGCCACTCCCGTTGGCCAGCCGGAGGCTGCGAACGATCCCTGCGCCATCCTCGGTTGGTCGAGCCAGTCCGTCGATGCATCGCTTCTGCAGCCAGCTGAACAGTGGTTCTGCGTCGAACGGTTCGCGGTACGGCAATCGGAGGGTTACGGAACCGGGTTCGGTGGACTGCGACAGTTTCGACCGGATACGAAGTTCGCGGGGCGGCAGGGCGAAGACTTCCTTCACGGTGTCGTTGAACTGGCGGATGCTGGAGAAGCCGGCGGCAAACGCCACGTCACCGAACGGCATCGTCGTGGTCTCGATGAGCGTGCGCGCGGTTTGTGCCCGGTGTGCCCGGGCGATGGCGAGTGGTCCCACGCCAACTTCGCTGACGAGAAGGCGGTGGAGGTGGCGTTCGCCTATGGCGAGCTCCTCTGCGAGGCCCTTTACTCCCCCACGATCGATCGCCCCGTCAGCAATTCGCTGCATGGCCCGACCGATGAGATCGCCCCGCACGTTCCACTCAGGCGACCCTGGCGTGGCGTCGGGGCGACATCGTTTGCACGCCCGGAATCCGGCTTGCTGCGCCGCAGCAGCCGTCCGGTAGTAATTGACGTTCTTCGCCTTGGGCTTGACGGGTGTCGGACAGCTCGGCCGGCAGTAGATCCCCGTGGTCATGACGCCTACGATGAACCAGCCGTCGAATCGAGCATCGCCGCTTTCGATTGCCCGGTAGCAGCGGTCCCGATCAAGTGTCGGATCGGTGAGGGTGGTCGTGTTCACACCCCTACTCTGCCTGCGTCAGAACGCGATTGCTAGCGGGAATCGGACATCATGGTTTCCTCTCCAGATCTGTGGAGTTTGGCGGGCGGTATATGCATCTCAGACTCCACAGATCCTGTGTTGTGTGGTTGGGTGAAGGCATGAAAAGACCATTTCGATTCGGCGTCCAGCGCATGCGGAACGCCGACACTCCGGAGAAAGTGGCCGAGCTCGCTCGCCTTGCCCAACATCTTGGGTACGCCGAGTACTGGACGTCGGATCACATTGGTCATGAGGACCCATTCATCTCGCTGATGATCGCCGCCGCGGCAGCCCCATCCCTTCGCGTCGGGCCGCTCGTACTGAACAACGAGCTGCATCGTCCCTCGTTGTTGGCGCGCACGGCGGCGTCAGTCGACCAGATGACGAACGGTCGCCTGATCCTGGGAATGGGCACTGGGTTCGTACAGGCGGAGCACGATGCAACCGGCATCGAACTGCGTTCGCCCGGTCCACGAGTCACCCGATTCGAGGAATCCATCACGATCATTCGATCGTTGCTCGATACGGGTTCGTGCACGTTCGATTCGGAGCATCATCAGATCGCCTTGGACGATCTGGGCGTCCAGCCCGTGCAGGAGCGCGTACCGATCCTCATCGGAGGCAACGGACGGCGAGTCGTATCGATCGCAAGTCGTCACGCCGACATCTTCCAGTTCATGGGGATGTCCCACGACGAGGACGGCAAGCTCAGCGCATCCTCGTTCACGCTCGACGAGGTGGCGAAGCGTCGCGACTGGTTGGAGGAGGCAGCCGGAAACCGTATCGATGTGATCGAACGGTCGGCACTGGTTCAAGTGGCGGAGATCGGTGACGGCGCGGCCGCCAAACGCGAGGAAGGCATCGAACGCATGAACCTTCCCGGCGAGGTCATCGATGAAACGCCGTATGTTCTCGTCGGATCACAGGAGCAGATCATCGACAAGCTCGAACGCCTCCGTGAGCGCTTCGGAATCAGCCACTATGTCGTGCGCGAGCTCGAAACATTCGCACCAATCGTCGAAGCGCTCTCCGGCCGCTAAGCACAAGATCTGTGGAGTCTGGGGCGCGCTATGTGCAGCTCATGCTCCACAGAACCCTCACTGGGCGATGGCGCCGCCGACGACTTCGGTATTGGTGGCCGCGTCGTAGAAGACGAGGGACTGGCCGGCTGCAATGCGATCGCGGGGAGCGTCCCAGGTGACGCGGTCCTCGTGGACCATCGCGGGACGGGCCTCGCCGTGAGCACTCGCTTGGACGTTCGCCGAGCCAGTGAATGGCTCGTGCGCCCATACCGGTTGGGAGAAGCCAGTCTCGCCGTCTTGAAGCGATCGGCGGGGTCCGATCGTGACGATCGACTCGGTGAGGTTTACGTCGAGCACGAACTGGGGCTCTCCCATACCCGACACGTTGAGGCCCTTGCGCTGGCCGACGGTTACGAGCTCGGTGGCGGCGACCGTGCCAACTTCCGCGCCGGACTGATCGACGATCACGCCCGGGGTAAGACCACCCCGGGCCTCGAGAAACTCCTCGCGCCCGCCGGCCTTCGTTATGAAGCACACGTCCTGACTATCCGGCTTGGCCGCGGTGAAGAGCTTTCGGCGCGTGGCTTCGGCGCGTAGGTCCGGTTTCGTCCATCCACCGATCGGCAGCAGCAGACGGGACAACACGTCCTGTCCAAGCATGTGCAGGACGTAGCTCTGGTCCTTGAGTGGGTCGACGGCGCGGCGCAACCGGCGGGTATCGTCGCCACGCTCGGCGACCTGGGCGTAGTGGCCGGTGGCGATGTAGTCGAAGCCGATCACCGACGCCCGTTCGAAGAACAGGTCGAACTTGATATGCCGGTTGCATTCGATGCACGGATTTGGCGTGCCGCCGGTGCGGTGTGTGTCCACATACGGGCCGACGACGAACTCGGTGAACTCATCGCCGAAGTTGAACACGTGATGTTCGATACCGAGCTCGGCGGCGACCCAACGGGCATCGTCCACGTCCGAGACGGAGCAGCAACCCGAGTCGCTCTCCCCACCCCAGAGCTTCATCGTCACACCAACGACGTCGTAGCCGGCGTCGACAAGAAGCGCAGCCGCGACAGACGAGTCGACGCCACCGGACATACCGACAAGTACCCGCTCAGCCATGACTGCGCTGCCTGATGGTGTTCACGGCGGCCGGGATGATCCGCAGCGCCTCATCGATCTCCGCCTCGGTGGTGTTCCAACCCAGCGAGAGTCGAAGAGGCGCAACGTTCGTCGTATCGAGCCCCATCGCGGAGAGCACATGAGAGGCACCCTGCGCCCCACTCGCGCATGAAGAAGCAGCGGAGCAGGCGAGATCCCGCTCGTCGAGCAGAAAGAGCAGCGGCTCACTGGCGACACGTTCGATGCAGACATGCACGATGCCGGGAACCCTCATCTCACGGGGAACCGTCGGTCGGACACCGTCGACCTGATCGACGAGTCCGTCCAAAAGCCGCGTGGCCAATCGGTCAATCCGCGCGAGGCGCTCGTCGCGATCGTCGATCGATGCTCGGACCGCAGCCGCGAAGCCGACGATGCCAGCGACGTTCTGCGTTCCGGCGCGATGGTCGCGCTCCTGCCCTCCGCCGACGAGCAGTGGTCGAGGCGCCCGACCGGCGCGCATCGCAATCGCACCCGTCCCCTGAGGGCCACCAAGCTTGTGGCCAGTCACCGACACGACATCCACACCGTCGAGTATCGACGCCAGGTCGAGCCACGGAAGGGCCTGCACCGCATCGGTATGCATACGAGCACCAGGTGCAACCTCGTGCACCGCGGCCGCGATCTCCGACACCGGCTGGATGACACCAAGCTCGTTGTTGACCGCCATGACGGAGACCACCTCCGTCTCCGGAGTCGCAACCTCCTTGATCGCATCAACCGTGACGACGCCATGGGCGTTCGCGGCGGCAATGCGTGCATGCTGTCGAACGGCGGGCTCGAGGACAGCGGGATGTTCGGTCGCACCCACGATGATCGTTCCGGGCGAGTGGTCGCGCCCGATCGCCATGTTGTCAGATTCGGTTCCTCCGCCCGTGAAGACGATCTCACCCCGCTCAAAGCCAGTCGCCTCTGCGATGACGGCTCGGGCATCGTCGAGCGCCTGTCGGGCGCGGCGACCACGGCGATGTGAAGCCGTGGGGTTCGCGTGAACTTCGGAAAACCACGGCAACATCGCCTCGAGCGCCTCCGGGCGCAGCGGCGACGAAGCCGCGTGATCGAGATAGGCCGTCATGACGAGAAGTCTACGAGCGGCGGAAGCGACGTCCCTTCGCCTTCGGCACCTTGATCGCCAGCTCGGCCAAGCCGCCTTCCCGCAGCTGGCGGGCGGCCATCACTGCGGCGAGGTATCGCTCTGCATCACCGAACATACGACTGTCGTGGCCGAGGTGTGTCGCGGTCGATGTTGCCAAACGCGGACCCAGGTCCAGTCGCGATGCTCGGGACAGTTCCCCCACCCGCAGCAGGAATGAACGGATCACTCGCTCCTGATCGGGGCGCAGTCGGGACACGTCGAGCTCGGCCACCAAACCTTCGGTTCCCATCGGTGGGGTGAACGGCACGGCCGGCAGGTACGCCACGGCGTCAGGTTCGCGGATGACGAACGTTCCGGCCGCGATGTCGCCGAGACGTTGTGAACGATCGGTCACGAAGGCCGTGAGCAAACCCGACACACCGAGGGTCATGAACTCGAGCAACTGGAACAGCGAACGAATCAACGACTCATAGAAGCCGACGGGGCCAGCCTCGAGCGTCACCACGCGCAACTGCATGGCAGCCTTGCCGATCGTGCGGCCGCGCCACCACGTCTCCGCGAACGCTGGATACCCGAACAGGCCGATCATGATGGCGATCAGCACCATCACATTGGCGCCGACGCCCGGGATAAGAGCCGCAACCGCCCCCGCGAGGCCACCGATACCAAGTCCGACCACGACGAGGTCGATCACCTTCGCCATGGATCGGTACCCGAGCCCCGCGGTTTCGAGGTCCAACACCACACCCTGGGGGGTGACGATGCCGCGACCGGCAAGAACCATCTCGGAGCTCACGACGACTACCGTAGGCGCTGTGCGCGCCCTCGACAGCTACGTCCACGAGAATTCGGCGGCCTGGGCGCACCTCGAGGAACTGGTTCGCAAAGCCAACGTCAAACGGTCCAGCCTGACCGCCGAGGAACTCGACGAACTGCTCGTCGGGTATCAACGTACGTCCGCACAACTGAGTCATGTACGGGCCACCTACGCCGATCAACCACTGACCGCCCGCCTCACTCGCACCGTCGCCGACGCCAGGGCCGCCATCTACGGCGGCCAAGCCCGATCGGGCGGCGCCATCCGACAGTTCTTCAGTGCCGTCTTCCCCGCGTCGGTGTGGATCGCCCGAAAGCAGATCCTGTTGTCGGCAGCGGCGTTGCTGATCCCCTGGGCAGTCGCCGCGGTCTGGATCGCCAACTCCCCGGACGCGGTCGAGGCGTTTGCGCCACCCGCATTGCGCGAGGCGTATCTCAACAACGACTTCGAGGCGTATTACTCCTCTTCACCGGCAGCGGAATTCTCCACTCAGGTGTTCACGAACAACATCCGCGTGTCCTTCCTTGCGTTCGTCGCCGGTATCGCCTGGGCCGTTCCGACCATCGCGCTACTCGCCTACAACGGCGCAAGCATCGGTGTCGCTGCTGGCCTCTTTCACGACGCGGGGCAAGCCACGAAATTCTGGGGCCTGATACTTCCTCATGGCCTTCTGGAGATCAGTGCGATCATCGTTGCCGGCGGGGCGGGATTACGCCTTGGTTGGTCCCTTGTGGTCCCGGGTGACCTCTCTCGCACCAAGAGCCTCGTCAACGAGGCCCAACGTTCGGTGTCGATCGTGATGGGACTCGTGCTCGTTTTTATACTCGCCGGGCTCATCGAGGGTTTCGTCACGCCATCCTCGCTGCCAACCGAGGCGCGGATCTCCATCGGCGCGGCAGCGTTCCTGGCGTTCTGGGCCTACGTCGTCTCCTACGGCCCGGCGGCCGTTGCCGAGGGCCACACCGGCCGCTTCGGCGACGTCGACCGCTAGAGCCGTCCGGTGGCCTTCACCTCGAGGTAGTTGTCCATCAACCGGCCGGCAAGCGTGCCGGGCGCCGCATCAACCACACTCGCCCCGCTCCGCGTGAGAAGCGCTTTTGTGCGCTCGCGCTCGGCCAGGGCCGCAATCGCCGCCGTGTGGCGATACGTCTCCTCCTCGTCCCTCGGAATGCCGTACGCCCATTGTTCGACCAACGGGTCACGCACCGACGCAATAACCACGACGTGGCTGCGGGTCAGCAGCGGCAGCGCCGGCAGCAGGAACTCGCCCACGGTCTGCTCGGCCAGCTCGGTGTGAATCACCAGCATCGTTCGACGGTTGAATCGGACGAGCGTTTCCGTGAACGCGCCGCGATAGTCGCTCTCTGCCAACTCGGGTTCGATGTCGAACATGGCGTCGGTGATTCGACCGAGCTGGGTGGAGCGGTTCGAGGCCGGCACGGAAGCACGAACCTCCTTGTCGAACACGAGCAGGCCGGCCCGATCACCCAGACCGGTCGACAAGGTCGTGAGGGCCATGATCGCATCCATCGCGTACTCCACCCGGGGCACGTCCGCGACCCGGCCCGCCATGAGTCGACCGTTGTCGAGCACGTTGATCACGGTCTGGTTCCGTTCCGCCCGGTAGGTGCGGACGATCGTCCTCCCGGCGCGAGCGGTCGCACTCCAGTCGATCTTGCGGAACTCGTCATCGATCGTGAAGTCCCGCAGCTGTTCGAACTCGCTGCCGCCACCTCGAGCTCGGGCCGAACGAAGACCAACCTCGAGTCGGCTCTTGCGTTGACGCAGCTCCGCCTCCGCCCGACTTGGAAAACGGGGCAGTACCCGAAGTTCGGCGGGCAAATACCGGGCCTTCTGTCGTCCGGCGAACCCCAGCGGCCCGTAGGTGCGCACGACGAGCTCCCCCAGGTGAAATCGACCTCGCCGAGCCGGCAGCACGTCGGTCTCCACGGTGGCCGTGCGACCGGCGGCCAGATCGAGTTCCGCTCGACGGGCCTCGGCGCGCAGAGACGGCGCCAACGCGTCGGCGAACCCCACGCGGCCGCCACTGCGTCCGTTGTTGCGAATCGTCCAGGAGATCGACGCCGGGCGCTCGAGCGTGAGCGACCGGGGCAGCCGGCGCGCCACGCCGATCGTGCTCGTCGACGGGGCTAGCAGGAAATCGGCCAACCACACCACGAAGACCGCCAGACCAACACCGAGCAGGGCCCACCAAGGGTCGTCCGGCACGAGCAGCACCACGGGGCACAGCAAGGCGGCGATCAGCGCGAGGCGCGGCCGGAAGATCACTAGCGGGGCACCGGTACGGACTCGAGTAGACCGTCGAGCACGATGTCGGGCGTGACCCCTTCGAGCTCGGCCTCCGGCTGCAGCTGGATGCGGTGACGCAGCCCGGGTTTTGCGATCGCCTTGACGTCGTCCGGGGTCACGAACGTACGCCGACCCATCCAGGCCCAGGCTTTGGCGAGCCCGAGCAACGCCACACCACCACGAGGCGAGACCCCGAGATCAACGATCGGCGACACGCGCGTCGCTCGAACAATCTCGGTGATGTACGAAAGAATCGATGCCTCGACCTGCACTTGTTGCACCTCGGCCCGCGCCTGTGCGAGGTCCGCCGGTGACGCAACCGGGCGAACGCCACTGGCGGTCACGTCGTGCAGGTTCAGCCCCGAATTGTGACGGGCCAACACTTCCTGCTCGGCGTCGCGCTCGGGATAACCGACGTGGATCTTGGCGAGGAAACGATCGAGCTGCGCTTCGGGCAACGGGTAGGTGCCTTCGTATTCAATCGGGTTTTGCGTGGCGATGACCATGAAGGGGTTCGGCAACGCGTGCGGTGTGCCGGAAATGGTGACCTGGCGCTCCTCCATCACCTCGAGCAGGGCAGCCTGCGTCTTTGGTGGCGTCCGGTTGATCTCATCCGCGAGCAGGAAGTTTGTGAACACGGGGCCTTTGCGGAACGTGAACGAATTCGTGTGTTGTTCGTACATGAGCTGACCCGTCACGTCGGAGGGCATGAGGTCCGGCGTGAACTGGATTCGACCCATGTCCACACTGAACGTGGCGGCGAGCGTCTTGACGAGCAGCGTCTTGGCCACGCCGGGCACACCTTCGAGCAGGATGTGGCCATCGGCCAACAGGGCGGCGAGGAATCCCGCAAGCACTCCCTCCTGCCCGACGATGACCTTGCCGACCTCACCTCGAATCTTGTCGATCATCGTCTCCGCGGGCGGTGCCACTACCGGTGCCGGCCCTGGTTCCGGAGCGGAAGGAGGTGGTGTGGAAGTAGGTGGTGTGGGTACGTCAGTCATCGGCGTGCCTTTCAGTGACGGAATGGACTCCCGTGAGCCGGGAGCGTTGGTGAGCGAGATGTGCAGCGAGCGCGACGAGAGCATCGTCGTCAGATGGTGTTGGGCCGTCCATGAGGTGCACGAGTTCGGCGGCTTCCAGATCGCTGGAAATCGCGAGCGCGCGGGACAAGTCCGCGGAGCTCGTAGCCGCGTTCAAGCCGACCTTGCGTGAAGAAACGGCCCGGAAATCCGTCCGCAAGACGTCTGCGGTCGTGCCGCGTGGGTCCTCCACCTCTCGGTACAACCGTCCCACGGCCTCCACATAGTGCGAGCTTGGCAGCTCGATCGGCAGCGTCTCTTCGACCGGCGAACCCAGCCGGTGACCGCGGGCCAGCGCGTAAATCAGCGCGGCGCCGGCCAGGCCGAGGAGCATCGCCCACACCTTGTCGGGCACCAGGTCGATGAGATTGTCGTCGCCGAGTCCAATCGGGTTGCCATCGTCGTCGAGCGGCACGCCGTCGCCGAAGCCAGTGGCTTCGGGTCCGGTCAACAATCCGATGTTGCGGCCAGCGCCCAGGGACATCAGCCGGGCGGCGAATGCCGCATTGTCCTCGTCGTCAAGGCTGCGGTTGAAGAACAGCTCCGGGGTGGCGATTCGATAGATGATGCCCCGGCCTCGCTCGCGGGCAACCACGGTGAAACCCTGGTCTGTTGGGAAACAGGTCTCGTCACCGGCTCGGGATTCGATGGGCGTGTGACTCAACACGCGCAGTGTGGTCACGTCCGTGAGGACATCGATCGAACAGACGCCTCGCTCGATCGTCCGCTCATCGTCCTGAAACGCCACGGCGCCTTGGGGAGCTTCGGGGACGTCCACTGAGGTGATCAGCACGCCGCCCGTGTCGACCCACTTCAGGATCGGCTGATGGTTCTCTTCCGTGTTGTCTTCACTGCCATCGAACTCGGCTAGAAAGTCGTCGTAGAGCGGGGCGGGAAGGAACACGACGTCGTGTTCGGGTCCGGGAAACGACACCGTCGGATCAAACGATCCGCCGGACTCCTCTGCCAACAACCGCAACGCCAACAAACCCTCGCGACCGGTTCCGTCGGCGTCGGCGAAGCCGCCGATCTCGGTGTCGTCCTGTCCGGCGAAGGCAATAAACAGCATGGTGGCCACAACCATGACGCCGAACAACATCAGGAGCCCGCTCGATGATGCGCTGCGGGGTGCCCCGCTCGGGCCGGTCATGAGACCGTCGCCGGTTCGAGTTGTGCCAGCAGGTTGCGAACAAGCCCGAGGTCGTCCTCGGTGATCGGGGTGTCGCTGTAGAACGCCCGCTCAAACGCACCACTGGCCGGACCATAGGTGGACGCAAGGAACGACTCGCGTCGGGCCAATGCCCGCCCAAAGTCACCGGTCGTCGCGCCAGGGCGCTCCGCCACGAGTCGGCGGTCGATCATGTCGACGATCGCGAGGCGGAAGCCGGCGATGACCGCAGCCCGCCAATCCCCGGCTGCCGCAGCAGCGGACAGGTCGTGACGCAAGACCACGGGATCAACAACCTCATCAAAGATGACGCGTGTCCCGGTTCCTTCGACAACCTTCTCCGGTCGGTCATACCCGCGTACGGCTTTCACGATCGCGAGGATCACCAGCACCAGCGCGACGCCGGCAAGGAGGTAGGCGATCACGGAGCCCGCACCCCCGCCGGCGGCACCGAAGATCCCGCCGAACAGCCAGTCGAGAAATTCCACAATCCACTCGAACACCTGGTTGATGCTGGAACGGAAGAAGCCGGGATCGCGCGCCGGGATGAACTCCCCGCGCAGCAGGATCTCATCAGCGAGTTCGTTGGCTTCGTCGTTCGTGATCTCGACCTGCATCAGCGGCTGCGCCCCCGGCGTGATTCGTCGAACGCACGTGTCGCCGCCATGTCGAGATCGATCCCTTCCCGTCGCACACGGGCGTCCAGATAGTGCACGGTGCTCACTGCGGCAACCAATGCCGTAACCACGATGCTGGCGATGATGTCGGCAACTCCGGCGACCGCCCACAGCGGTAGCTGCAACAGCTCCAACCCGATGACGGAGGGCGCGGTTTCGATCGCCAGTCGCATGACGAGAGCGCCCAGCCCGGCACATACAAACACGATCGCGCCGTGGAACCACGTCCCGGACATCAGATTGAAACTGCGGCGGATCGCCCGGATGGGGCCGACCTTTTCGGCGCCCATGATCGGCGCCGTCAACGTCACGAACACGGCGAGCACGATGCCACCGAGGCCAAGGGTGAAGAGGGCACCGATCACTTCGAGCACATGCACGAAGATCCACCCGAGCGCGAGAAGCGGTGACCGCTTCACGGAAACGACGAGAACGTCGGTCAGTGTTGCGGGCTGTCCGGCATACCAAATCGTTGCGACGTGAGCGAAGATCGACGCCACCGAGAACAACGCGATCGATTCCAGAATCAGCGTTGCGAACGGCGCAAAATCCGTACCAAAGCTCGACGCATTGCCGACGACGACATCCATCAGCTCGTCCGGGCGAGCATCTCGGAGCTGTGATCCCGGCATCGCGGCTGATATCACCCGCAACGGCAACAGCACGATCAACGTGACGCCGAAGAGGAGACCCGGATCGACGCGCAAGAACGTGATCGCCTCGTCGATGATCGCCAGCGCGGGTCGCGGAATGAGCGGCGGTAGCTCGTCGTGAGTCGGCACGCGGGCGGGCCGGCGTTGCGTTTCATGTGCCGTGGATCCGCTCACCGGCCCCATTCTTGTCTGCCGTGCACCGAGATGCGTGCCATCAGCGTTGACGTGGCTTCACGGACTTGCTTGAGTTGGGCGATGACATCATCGGATGGGTTCTCGCCGACGACCTATGGCGAGAGCTTCGCCGACGTCTACGACCACTGGTATCCCGACATCAGCGACACGGCCGCCACGGTCGAATTCGTGAACGACATGGGCCCGTCACAGAACGTCCTCGAAATGGGGGTGGGAACCGGGCGTCTGGCGACACCACTGCAGCGAGTGGGGCACGACGTGGTGGGTATCGACGCCTCGTTGTCGATGCTTCATCGGGCAACCGGACGTATGGTCGCCGCACACATGTCACAGGTTCCGCTCCGCGGTGGCACCTTCGACACCGTGCTGATCGCCACCAACACCCTGTTCAACCTGGCAACCGAGTCGGAACAACTCGCCTGCTTTGCGGAGGCTCGACGGGTACTTCGTCTGGGTGGCCGTCTCGTCGTTGAGGCGTTCGTTCCCCCCGAACCAGACCCTCAACGCGACCAGCTCGTGACCACCCGTTCGATCGACGTCAACCGGGTTGTGCTGGTTGCGACAATTCGGAACGAGGAAGACCAAACGATCACGGGTCAGCACATCGAGATCACCGAAAGCGGCACCAGACTTCGCCCCTGGCGCATTCGGTTCGCCACGACCGATCAGCTCGACACAATGGCCGCCGCCCACGGCTTTCGCCTTGGCGACCGCCACGGCGATTGGGACCACTCCCCCTTTACGAGCACGAGCGCCCGCCATGTCTCCGTGTGGGTGGCGGTCTAGGACTCGACGCGGAGGCTCTCGAGTCGCTCGAAGATGAACGCGGGAGGCCGCGTGGGTTTCCCGTGGGAATCGGTGATGGCCGCGGTGACCTGGGAAGTCGCGATGCGATCCTTGCCGCGCATGATGTGTTGCGCCCACCCTGACGACGCTCGACCGAACTCGGTCACGCCGGTGTGGATCTCCAGGTCCTCACCGGCGCTGGCTGCTTTGCGGAAACGCACTTCCAGTTTCGTCACCACGAACTGGAACCCTTCGACCTTCAGGTCCTCGAGGGCAAGACCAACCGCGCGAAGTGCCTCGACCCGTCCGATCTCGAAGTACGTGACGTACATCGCGTGATTGACGTGGTCGTAGGGATCGAGTTCGTGGAAACGAACTCGATGGTGTGTCACGTGAGCAGGCATCGGTCGAGCGTAACTCGTAGCCTTGACCCATGGTCATGATCGCCGTCGAGACAGAGTTGGACGCACCACCGGACGTGGTCTGGGACGACGTCCGGAATTTGAAGTCGCACACGCAGTGGATGCACGATGCGGAATCCATCTGGTTCACGTCCGGTCAAACCAGCGGCGTCGGGACAACGTTCGACTGCCAGACCAAGGTCGGGCCCATCTCGTTGAACGACGTCATGGAGATCACCGACTGGGTCGAGGCGGACCGCATGGGCGTTCGCCACAGCGGCATCGTCACCGGTGAAGGGATGTTTCGCCTGCAACCCCTCGGAAGTGATCGCACCCTCTTCAGCTGGAACGAGGAACTCGAGTTTCCGTTCTGGATGGGTGGACCGTTGCGAAACCCGGTGGGCGGGTTCATCCTGAAGCTGATCTGGAAACGCAACCTTCAGAATCTCGCGCGCCGATTTCACGCGGGCGAACGCGTAGCGGCCTAACGCTCAGAGCACGTTTGCGCTGGCCGCCCAGATTCCTGCGACGAACATGAGGACCCCGAGCCCAACCGTCGCGAGCAATGGTGCCTGCTTGTTCTTCCCGAAGGGCGAACCATCGCCGGCGTGGAGTCCGAAGTAGAAGTACCCCACGATTCCACCAACGATGAACCCACCGAAGTGGCCACCAAGGCTCACGCCGGGCGCGAAGGAGATCAACAGGTTGAGCAGGATCAGCCGGCCGAGTCCGGTCTGCATCACCTGGATGCCACGGTCGCGGTAGAGCAACGCCGTAATGGCGAACAGTCCAAACACGGCACCGGATGCGCCGCCGTGGGCGCCGTTCGCCTCGAGCAACATCGCGCCGAACGAACCGCCAAGAAGCGCCGTGGCGTACATCGCGACGAAGTTCGCTTCACCGATCACCCGCTCGAGCTGTTTGCCCAGCTGCCAGAGCAGGTACATGTTGAACCCGATGTGGATGAGTCCGGAATGCAGGAATCCGCCGGAGATGAGGCGCCACCATTCGCCGTCGGCGATCGCCGGCCCCCACGTGCCGTAGTCCACGAACGTGCCCCGGGCACTCGAGGCCGTGGCGTCGCCAAGCACGATGGTTGCCACCCAGATCGCCACGTTGATCGCAACCAGGCCGGTGGTGACGTAGCCCTGGGCGCCCGGCAGCGTGCGCGGGGTGTACACCTTCTGCGTGGTCGACTGCACACACTCCGGGCAATGCACGCCAACCGACGCCTGGTTCATACATTCGGAACAAATGAGTCGACCACAACGTTGGCACGACACCCCGGTAGGGCGATCGGGATGTCGATAACAGGTCTCGGAAGGCTCCATGGCCCCACCAACGTACACTTTGAATCAATGAAGGAATCACCCGTCGCCGCTGCCGCCGAAACGGCCGCCGTGTCCACCCCGAACGCGCCTGCGCCCGGATCCATGGAGGCCGAGGTCGCCAAGGTCATCGCCGCCGTCCGTCCCGCCGTACAAGCCGACCGGGGCGACATCGTGCTCCGAGACGTCAATACCGAGACCGGCGTTGTCACGGTCGAGCTCCAAGGGGCGTGCACCAGCTGCCCGGCGTCCTCGCAGACCCTCAAGGCCGGCGTGGAGCGCATCATGAAGGATCGTGTGCCAGGTGTAACCGAGGTGGTCAACGAGGGCCAGCTCTACTACGACGACGGCACCGCGGTGACCCTCTAGGTATTTCGCGCAACTTTCCAGCCCGGTGGTGCGTCATACCATCGATGCTGCAACACCTCGATCCTTACCCCCGGGCCGTGATCATTTCCGTCATCGTTGTTCTGGTCACGGTCGCCCTCGTCTCCTTGGCGCTGTCCGTCGCAATAGCCGAACCAGTCTTGCGGTCCTGACCTCGTAGGCTGGCCTCATGAGCGAGGTCCTTGCACACCAAGGCGGGTGGGACGAGATTCTTCTCGTCTTGGGTCCGATCGTCGTCCTGGGCGCACTGCTGATGCTGGCGAATCGACGAGCCGACAAGGTCTCCGCAGAGTCAGACCGCTCGAGCGACGACGTTGGCTCCGAGCGCAGTTAGGTCGCCTGCAAGGTCGGGATACCCCCGTACCACGTGCCCCTCGTCGACAACGGTCGTTTCACCGTCAGCTCCGAGCGCCGCGACGATGAGCGCAGCACCCGCCCGGATGTCGTGGCTTGTCACCGTTGCCCCCTGCAACCGCTCGACCCCACGCACGATTGCATGGTTACCGTCGGTCCGGATGTTCGCACCCATGGCAACCAGCTCGTCGACGTAGCGGAATCGCCCGGCAAACAGGTTCTCCGTGACAATTCCCGTGCCGTCCGCGACCGCCAGGAGCGCAACGAGCGCCGGCTTGTAGTCGGTGGCAACCCCCGGATACGGCAACGTTGAAATGTCGACGGAACGCATTCGATCAGGGGCGGACACCCAGATGCCGTCCCGATCGGGTGAGATGCGTAGCCCCATCTCACCCATCTTCTGGCACACCATCGCCATGTGGTCGTAACGCGCGTGCTCAAGCACTACCTCGCCGCCGGCGATACCGACCGCAGCCATGTACGTCGCCGACTGGATGCGGTCCGGGATCACGCGGTGGGTCACGGCTTCCAGTGCATCGACACCCTCGACCGTGATGGTTGACGTACCGGAGCCACTGATGCGGGCGCCCATCTTGTTGAGAAACGATGCGAGGTCGGATATCTCCGGTTCGGCCGCGGCGTTACGAATCGTCGTCGTGCCTTTGGCCAGAACCGAGGCCATAAGGATGTTCTCGGTTGCGCCAACACTGGGGAAGGCAAGGCGGACCGTGCCACCAACGAGGCCATCCGTTGTGCCCGAAACTCCGTCAGCCGTGGCGGTGAACGATGCGCCGAGCGTTTCGAGCCCCGTCAGGTGCATGTCGATGGGCCGGTGGCCGAAGTCGTCGCCCCCGGGGATGCCGAGTTCAACGCGGTTGAATCGCCCAAGAAGAGGCCCAAGCACAGCGGTGCTCGCTCGCATCTGTTCGACCAACGCGAACGGCGCGACCGGTTCAAGGTCAGCAATCGTGATTTCGACAACACCCGGACGACGTGACGTCGTCGCACCCATCGACTCCAACAGCCGACACATCACCGACACGTCATGGATATTCGGCACGTTGTACAGCGTGTACGTGCCGTCGGCCATCGTCGTGGCCGCCATCAGCTTGAGGACACTGTTCTTGGCGCCACCAATCGCCACGGTTCCCTGCAGAGGACCGGCCGCGTTGATCACATAATGAGTAGTGGAGGGCTCGATCATCGCTGCCAGTATTACCGGAGTGACAACACAACGCAGGACACTCCGCTTGGGCACGGACGAGTTGTCCGCGCTACGAGAGCCGCGCGATTGTGCGATCCTCGCCGAACAACCGGATGGCGTCGATGCCTACCGCCTGGCCGAAGGCCCGTTTCGTTCGTACGAGCGGACCATCGAAGTCACGAACTCCGGTCCTGACGACCACGAGGTGGTCGAGACGATCGACTGGACATTGTCGATTCCGCTGTGGTGGCTGGTGTTCTGGCTGCCCACGTGGCTGTGGTTCCGCTCCGGGATGAAGAAGGATCGTCCGTGGTGGGCGCCAGCGGGGCGGTTGGACACCCGCTCGGGAACCGTGGTCGGGCTGTTGGCGATTATTGCGGTGGTCAACGGCTATCTCGGCACCGTCATTGGGCAGACGCTGACGTTCGCGGCCGACGAATTCTGTGGCGAGTTCAGCTTCGACGCGGAAGGGCTTCGAACGTGCGTCGACCCCGGGGCGGACCAGTCGGTGCGCGGCAACATCTTCTCGATTGTGCGGGTGGCGATCCTGTTGTCGGTCGGGCTCACCGCGCTCGCCGACCGCAAAGGCCGTCGACGCGTTCTGGCCGGAGCCGTCGGCATCGGTTGTGTCGCGACGGCCGCCGGGGCGTTGGCCCCATCGCTCACCGTGCTGACACTCACCCAGATCGTGGCCAGAGGCCTGGCCACCGGAATTGGCATCGTCATGCTCGTCCTCGCCACGGAGGAACTGCCCGCGCGAAGCCGCGCCTACGGTGTGAGCCTGCTCATTCTTGCCGCAGGCCTCGGCTCGGGCATGGTGTTGTGGGTGCTGCCCCTGGCTGACATTGCGGATTGGTCGTGGCGACTCGTGTACGCCCTCGGGGGGCTCTTCGCCGTGCCAGCCGTGTGGGCCGGACTCAAGCTGCCGGTTGGACGACGGTTTGCGCACAACAAGGCCGCGGGTTCGACATCGTCCCTTGGCGAGCTGTGGAACAATCGAACGCTTCGTAATCGCCTGATCCTCCTGTCGGTCTCCGGTCTGCTGGCCGCCGTGTTCAGCCAGCCGGCGAGTCAGCTCCACAACGACTTCCTTCGCAGTGAGCAGGGATTCTCCGGAACCGACATCAGCATCTTCACCCTGACAAGCTCGACCCCCGTCGGCATTGGCGTGTTTCTCGGTGGACTGCTGGCCGACCGAACTGGCCGAAGATTCACGGCGGCAGTCGGGACGGTTCTCGGCGCGAGCCTGTTCCTCGCATCACTGTTCACAAGCGGGGCGCCGTTGTGGCTCTTGACGCTTGCAGGTGTCGTGTTCGGGGGCATCGCGGTCCCGGCCGTTGGTGTGTATGGGCCCGAGCTCTTCCCTACTCGATTGCGATCAACCGCCAATGGTGTCATCCGCACCACTGCCGTCCTCGGGTCTGTCGCCGGATTGCAGATCGTCAGTCGGTTGTACGAGCGGTGGGATGCGCTGGGCCCCGCGCTGGCCGTGACCCTGGCCGGTCCGCTGATTCTCGGCGTGTTATTCCTTGTGGCGTACCCGGAAACTGCCGATCGGACTCTTGAATCGATCAACGACGAGCCGGAGTTCGCATGACCGAAGCCCTGATTCCACGCCGCCTGGTGCTCACGGGCCTCGGCGCGCTCGGAATCGTGGCCTGTACTCCGGACAACGGCCGACCGTCACTCGTTGGCGAATCGACGACCACGAATGCTCCGTTGTTGCGAAATCTCGTCGAACCAGCGGCGGCTGATCCGATCAG
>SHLQ01000156.1 GCA_004282895.1 Acidimicrobiales bacterium | reverse complement strand
GGCAAGGCCTACACAGGACAGTGCCCGGCCATCAACAGCGGCTTTCTCGACGGCATGGAAATCGACGCCGCCAAAGCCGCGATCATCGATCACCTCATCGAAATCGGCGCCGGCGAAGGCACCGTCACCACAAAGCTCCGCGACTGGCTGTTCGCACGCCAGCGCTACTGGGGGGAACCCATCCCGATCGTCTTTGACGACGACGGCAACCCGATTGCAGTGCCCGACGATCACCTGCCCGTGAACCTCCCTGAACTGATCGACTGGGCACCGCGCACACTCGACGAGGACAGCGAACCGGAACCGCCACTCGGACGCGCCACCGAGTGGAGCACCGTCGAACTCGACGTGGGTGAGGGGCCGCAGACCTACCGTCGCGATCTCAACGTGATGCCACAATGGGCCGGCTCCTGCTGGTACTACCTGAGGTACATCGACCCGATCAGCTCGGACATCGTCGCCAATCCGGTGTCGGAGAAGTACTGGATGGGCGGCGACAGCGCAACAGAAGGTGGCGTCGATCTGTACGTCGGCGGCGTCGAACACGCCGTGTTGCACCTGCTCTACAGCCGGTTCTGGCACAAGGTGCTCTTCGACCTCGGCCACGTGACCACCGCCGAACCGTTCAAACGCCTCATCAATCAGGGGTACATCCAGGCGTTCGCCTTCGTCGACGCGCGCGGCATTTATGTCGAAGCCGCAGACGTGGTGGAAGTACCCGGCGGCTACGAGTATGAGGGACAGCCGGTCACCCGCGAATACGGGAAGATGGGCAAGTCGCTCAAGAACGCCGTCACCCCCGATGACATGTACGAACAGTACGGCGCCGACACGCTGCGGCTGTACGAGATGTTCATGGGCCCCATCGACCAGGATCGTCCGTGGGAGACCAAGTCTGTCGTCGGGTCGCAGCGTCTGCTGCAGCGGGTCTGGCGAAACCTCGTCGACGAAGACTCTGGTGAACCGACCGTCGATGACTCACCGGCCAGCGATGAACTGAGGCGGGTGCTCCACAAGACCATCGATGCGGTCCGCGCCGATATGGATGCGCTCAGCTTCAACACCGCCATCGCTCGCGTCACCGAGCTCAACAACGAGATCACCAAGCTGGATGGTCCAACACCGCGCGAGGTCGCCGATCCGCTGATTCGGATGCTGTCGCCCCTGGTCCCCCATGTGGCTGAAGAGCTGTGGCACCGCCTTGGAGAAGAAGGTTCGGTGGTCTATGCCGACTTTCCGACCGCCGATCCCGCACTGCTCGTCGACGACGAGGTGGAGATTCCGGTGCAGATCAAAGGAAAGGTTCGGTCACGCATCATGGTGGCCGCCGACGCAGACGAGGAGACCATGCAGGCCGCGGCGCTCGCCGATCCCCGCATCATCGAACTGCTGGATGGCGCAGACGTACACAAGGTGATCGTCGTGCCCGGCCGTTTGGTCAACATCATCGCCTGATGCCAACCGTTCTCGTCTCCGGATGCTTCGACCTGCTGCATCCCGGTCACGTCGCCTTCCTGCGTGACGCTGCCACCTACGGCGATCTGCATGTTCGGATCGGGACCGACGCAAACGTCGCGCTACTCAAGGGAAAGGCGCCGATGTTCACTCAGGACGAGCGGCTGTACATGTTGCGCAACCTCACGTGTGTCCACGCGGCCGAGGTGGCAGGTGGAACCGGTGTCCTCGACTTCGAACCCGACCTCGCGACGCTGCAACCCGACACGTTCGTGGTGAACCACGACGGTCACACGGCCGCCAAGGAAACCCTGTGTGTATCGACCGGCGTCGAGTATGTGGTCCTTGACCGGATTCCCCCGGAGGACTACCCCGCTCGTAGCAGTACCGCAGTGAAAGACCAGCTGGGGCTGCCCTACCGGTTGTGTCTCGCCGGCGGGTGGCTGGACCAGCCGTGGGTCTCGTCACTGGCGCCAGGTCCCGTCGTCGTTGCCCAGATCGAACCTGCGCCCGGACTCGCCGAGCGATCCGGGCTGGCCACCAGCACCCGTCAGATCGCCACGGACTTATGGCACGACAAGCGACCGGTCGGCGATCCGGCGCACCTCGCTCGTATGTTGTTCGCATTGGAGAACCCGCCCGGAAGCACCTACATATCGGGCTCGCAGGACGCGCTGGGGCTCATGCTCCCCGGCGCCAACCGGCTTCACTACAAAGGCGACTACTGGCCGGAGACGATCGACTCGGCCGCCGGCCCGGAAACGGCAGAGTGGCTGTCGTCGGTGCTGCATCTCGCGCCTTTGTCCGAACGCCCCGACGGCTACGACCCGCTGGCGGAGCAACACCTGAGCTCGGCGTCGGCAAGACGTTTGGCGGACGCGGGCGAGGCCGCGTGGCAGGGCATCGTGCAGAAGAACCTCTCGTTGCTCGGGCACGGCCTCAACGAGACCGTCGAGGCCTGGCAGGAGCTGCTCCCCCTGACCGTTCCACGAACGGCCGCCGAGCTTCGCAGCCGATATGCAGAGCACCCGGGCTCGGTGTTCTCCGGCGCAGGCGGCGGGTATCTCATCGTGGCCTCCGAGACTGATGTGCCGGGGTCCTTTCAGGTCACGGTGACGTCAGACGTCCTCTGAACGGACGTGGGGGGACATGAACGCGATCGGCACCGTGCTGCCAACCTCCCGGCGGATCGCCGCGATCTTTCTGCCTTTCTGCACCGCGTCCTTCGGCGTTGTGAGCTGATCGCCAAGAAACTCCTTGGACGCATCAATGTCGCCGGACGTGTAGGCGATGCCTCTCAGCCGCGCCAGCTCCTCATCGGGAGACGGTTCGGGCGGACCTGCCAGCTCGATGAGCGTGTCGCCGGCCCAGAAGAACGTCATGTCGACAGCATCGCCAGCGTGGTTCTGCGTGATGTGGCCCCGACGTTCAAGCCCAACGCCCTCGAATGCCGTGGCGGTTCGGGGTGTGCTGGAGGAGAGCACCACGAGGTGATCGATGCAGTCAGCCCCGTTCGGGTGGGTCGCGGCGGGCGGCCGCTCGGGACTCGCACTCTCGACCACGGTCTCGATGCCGTCGATGTCCGTGATCGTGTCATCAACCCCGGAGACTCCCCACCGCACGATGCCACGGCGATCTGGCAGGGGTCCGATCAGCCGATGCTCGACATCACCAACGACACAAACGCCATCATCTGACACCGTGAATCCCAGGCTGCGCCAGAGCTGCGGCTCGTCAGTGATCTCGAGCCAGAGGACGTCCACGGATCAGGACAGGGTTGACCGCATGAGACCAAGCGCACGGCCCCACGACGTCGCCGTCGCCGCCTCGTCATAGGTGCCGAGGGCGTTCTCCTCGTTGGTGAACGCATGGCCCGTGCCGTCGTAGACGTGAATCGTGACGTCCTTGCCCATACCCCGAAGCTCCTCGCCGAGCGCCGTACATGCCTCCGGCGGGAAGAAGTCGTCATTCGCAGCGAAGTGTCCCTCGACCTTCGCGGTCAAGCCGGACCAATCCGGGCCATCGTCACCAAGCGGAGCGCCGTAGAACGGGGCCACCGACGCGACCCGGTCACCTTCCGCGGCCGCAATCGAAAAGGCCAACATCCCGCCCATGCAGAATCCGATCACTCCCACCTGATCACCGGTGCTGGAATCCAACTCGAGGAGTGCGGTCACCGCCGCCGACATGTCCTTGGCGGCGCGATCGGCCGGCAGGCTCGTCATGAGATGACCGGCCTTGTCCATCTCGTCATGTTCGGCGATCTCCCCGTGGTAGAGGTCAGGCGCCAACGCCACAAACCCCTCGGCCGCCAGCCGGTCACAGACCCCTTTGATCTGCGGTACCAGCCCCCACCACTCCTGAATCACCATGACGCCGGGCCCTGAGCCCGACTCGGGTACGGCAACGTACCCTCCGGCCGACGTTCCGTTGACCGGAAACTCAATCATGTCTCCCATGTGCCTAACCTACGCTTTCACTTCGAGATTGATCTCACGGTGTTCGCCATCCCCGACATGATCCGGTGTTGCTTGCTGCATCTCACGCAGCTGCAGACCGAGGAAGATGCCCGCCATTGCCACCAGGCCGAGCCACGCACCCGATGACACCATCACCAGTGCCGGAGCGGGGCAGGTGCCAGCGATCGCCCAGCCGACGCCAAAGAGTGCGCCACCCTGCACATGATGCTTCTGGGGCTTCGATTGTGAGAGTCGTAGCTGGCCGCCGAACGGAGTGTTCGTCTTGCGGGCCTCGAGCCACCACAGGAGAGGCGCGGAGACCGCAATGGCCGAGGCCATGAAGAAGTAGACCCGAAATTCGTCGAGTCGGAGCATGGCATGGATGGTGTCGTACTCGTGCAAGTCGAATGAGGCGAGGACGCCGCCGAAACCGATACCGAAAAGAAGGCCGATGGCGTTGAGTTTCACAGCTCACCTCCCGTCAGCAGTCGGAGAACGAAGGTCGTGGCGATGGCGGTAGCCATGAACGTTGCGGTCACTGTGACACTTGCTGGTGAGCGTTGGGCTGTGCCACACATGCCATGTCCTGAGGTGCACCCGCCAGCCACGGCTGCGCCATACCCAAGGAGCGTCGCTCCGGCAAAGACCATCAAGACCACGACCGGAAGCGGAAAGACATCGGTCAGGGCGTCGTACCCCGGGCGGAACTCCGCGGTCGATCCGAGCACTCCGGTGACGATGGATCCGCCCACGAAGATCCCGATGAAGTACCAGACCCGCCACGTCACAACGCCCGATCGTCGCTTGGCCATGCTCGCCGTCTGGACATAGGCGCCCGACGCGCCCAACGGCTGGTTCACGAGGGCGAACAAGCCAACAATGAGGAGCCCAAGCGCTGGCCCTGCAAAATACCAGGCTAGATCTCCGGAAAATACATCAACCACTAGTCAACCTTTCTGAGGGTGATACGGAATCGGTGAGATGGGCGGCGGCGGCGCGTGCGGCGCCAGGCTGCACCTCGACAATAGTCACATCGAGGCCAGACACTTCGAGTTCGGCGACGATCCGAGCCAGTTCGGCCGCCCCGGTGTAGTCGAGCCGACCGATGCCGCTGAGATCGATCACGATACGCTCGAGCTCCGGGTGGGATGCAACCTCTGCCCGAATGACACGCCCGATTTGGGGCACGGTGGCGAACCAGAGAACCCCTTTGGGCCGTATGTCCAGTCGATCGCCGTCGATCGTGCTGTCCGCGGTTACCTGCAGTTCGCGGTAGAGGTGTACGCCGATCGACAACACGACGCCGACGAGCACACCGAGCTCAATTCGGGGCGAAGCGACGAGTACTGCCGCGAGTGTGCCGAATGCGACGAATGCCTGGGCGGGAGACTCGCGCAGCAAACGGATGAAGGCCGCCGGAACGATCAATTTGGCCACGGCGACGACGACGATCGCACCCAGAACTGCGGTCGGAAGTTCTTCGAGCAGACCTACCAGCGGAATGGCCACCAGCACAGTGGCGCCGCTGACCGCGCCGGCCAGGCGCGAGTTCGCCCCGGCGAGCCGATTCAGCGACGACCGGGAGAAGGAGCCGCCCACCGGGAAGCCTCCAAAGACACCGGCCGCGACGTTGGCTACGCCCTGCCCGACCATCTCGCGGTCCGCGTCCCAGGGCTCGCGGTCCTCGGCCGCGAACCGGCGGGCGATCGACGCCGGTTCCGTGAAGCCAACCAAGGCGATGGCCAGCGCAGGGAACAACAGCCGTACGGCATCACCACCGAATGATTCGCGTTCCAAGGTGAACTCGATGAGCGACGCGTCGACGGTTCCGACGATCGATCCGCCATACGTGGCTGCGGCGCTGGCAATTGCCGCCACGACGACGGCGACGAGCACACCGGGGAACCTGGGTGACAGGAAACGTCCACCGATCACGAACACGGCGGTCATGACGGAGAAGGCGACGGCCGGCCATGCCCAGTTCGCAGGATCGGTCAACGCCGACGCCGCTTCGCGGACGACTCCACCGTCCCCGGTCGTCACGTCAACGAGCTTCGGAGCCTGGGACGCGATGATCAGGACCGCTGCGCCCGTGGTGAACCCGATCAAGACGGGCTCAGACAGAAGATACGCCACCTTTCCCATCCGTCCGAAGCCCAGTGCGAGCCGCACGAGACCGACGAACAACGCCAACAGCGCCGCCAACGCCACGTACTCCGCCGAGAAGGGCTCCGCCAATGGCGACAACGCGCCGAAGGTCAGCAGCGCGGTCAGCGCTACCGGGCCGGTCTGGAGATACGGCGACGATGCGAAGAACGCGGCAAGGATGGAGGGAAGTGCGGCTGCGTACAGCCCATGTTTGGCCGGCAGCCCCGCCAGTTCGGCGTACGCAAGGGCCTGAGGCACCGCGATCATCGCCACCGAGACGCCAGCAACGATGTTGGCAACAATGGCCGGCGACGATCGTGTCGCCGACGACATCTCTACCCCGGAACCGAGTCGAAAGCGGTCTGCCATGCGGTGTATCCGCCCACCACGTCGGTGACGTCGGTGAACCCCGCCCTCATCATGCGGCTACCGGCAATGGAGCTGCGATAGCCGCCAGCGCAATAGACCACCGTTGGAGCGTTTGCGTCGAGCGTGCCCATCAGCTCGTCGAGCTGGGTTAGTGGCACGATCACCGCTCCCTCGATGATGCCGCCCTCGGTCTCGCCCGGCTGACGCACGTCGACCAACTGCATTGGCGCGTTCTCGTCGAGTTGTGACCGCAGTTGATGCACGTCGATGCGGTTGCCGTGGGCGATGTGCTCGCCATTGGCAGCCATCGTGTCGGCCACATCAACGAGCGCGCCAACCACGTTGTCGTACCCAATGCGAGCCAGGCGAACCCGGCCTTGGGTTTCCGTCGCAACATCAGCGACGAGGACGATCGGGGTGTCGGGGGTGATTGCACCGCCGGCGTATTCAGCAAATCGGCCGGCCAGCCCGATGTTGATCGATCCGGCGATGTGTCCAGCGGCGAACACGGTTGGATCGCGGGAGTCGAGGATCACGGCGCCATCGGTCTGGTGGGCGATGGCTTCGTCGATGGTGAGCGATGCTGGTGGCTGGTGCTCGTCGAGCATCGTGTGAAGCTCACGATTGAGCTGCGCGTCGTAGGCGAAATACGCGGGAGCCGCCGATTGGCCTTCGGTCACAGCGGCGATGAAGTCTTCCTTGCTCATCGGCTGGACGGCGTAGTTGGTCTCTCGCTGGCGACCGATGCTGCACACCGTGTCCGAGGACAGGTTCTTGCCGCAGGCCGACCCGGCACCATGACCGGGGTAGAGCAGCGTTTCGTCCGGAAGGGTCATCAGCTTGTTGTGTAGTGAGTCATACAGCTGTGAGGCGAGCTCCTCACTGGTAACACCCTTCGAGGAGAGAAGATCGGGACGTCCGACGTCGCCGATGAACAGGGTGTCACCGGTGAGAACAGAGGTCGGTGGGTTCTCTGTACCGTTCTCATGGACAACGATGCTGATCGACTCCGGCGTATGCCCGGGGGTGTGGAGGATCTGTAGCTGCACCGACCCCAGGTCGATGATGTGGCCGTCGGCCAGTTGGGTGGAGGCAAACTCGGTGACCGCGCCAGCACCGTAGCCAATTTCGGCGCCCGTGGCGTTGGCCAATTCCAAGTGCCCGGACAGGAAGTCCGCATGGAAGTGCGTCTCGAGGATGTGGGTGATCTTCATGTCGTGTTCCGCCGCCGTCTCCAGATACGGAGCGATGTCACGGCGGGGATCAACCACCACAGCCTTTCCGCTCGACTCATCGCCAATGAAATACGACGCCTGCGACAGGCAATCGAGATAGTGCTGTTCAAAGATCATGGTGGTCCCCCTGGTTGTCCGGGCAGTGTACCACAGAAATGTCCAATTGTCCGTACAATTACCTCTCGACACTTCCGGTCGAGATCCGCGGAAACACTCGTCGGCCTCCGGCGCAGCCTCCGACCCCTCT
>SHLQ01000301.1 GCA_004282895.1 Acidimicrobiales bacterium | reverse complement strand
CCAAACGAACGCTGGTCACCGGCGGCGCCAGTGGCATTGGTCTGGGTGTGGTCCGCACCTTCGCGCAGAACGGCAGCACCGTGGCGATGGCGGATCTGCCGGGCGAGAGGCTCGACGCATCGGCCCAGATGCTGGCCGATGAAGGCTTCGATGTCTTCGCTGCTCCGGGTGACCTGCGCGACGGCGACTCTGCCCGGGCCATGGTGCGCGGCGCAGCCGAACGGATGGGCGGCCTCGACTATCTCGTGAACATCGCCGGCCACCCGGTCACCCTCAAGGCGATCCCTGCCAGCGACCTCGATGCACAAACCGAGGAGCTCTGGGACGAGGTGCTCTCGGTGAATCTGTTGTCCGCGTTTCGGACCTCGCACGCTGCAGCTCCGTATTTGCAGGAGTCGGGCGGCGCCATTGTGAACACCGGCTCGATGTCGGGCTGGCGCGGCGGGGGATCGAGCTCGCCCTACAGCGTCGCCAAAGGCGGCATCATCACGCTTACCAAGGAGCTCGCCCGCGGGCTTGGCCCCGAGGTGCGGGTCAACGCGATCTCACCCAGCTACGTGCATCCGGACTCCACCAACTTCCCGCTGAAGTGGGACTCCGTGTTCGAGGACACCGCCTCTTTGCCACTCGGACGTCCCGGCACTGCCGAGGAGTACGCCGACGTCTGTCTGTTTCTGTGCGCAGGAGCGAGTTACATCACCGGGCAGACGATTCACGTGGACGGCGGCTGGAGCGCATGACCGAGCAGGGGGGTTCGGCGGCCGAGATCGAGGCGCACAATCCCTTTCTCGGCAACCGATTGGGCATCGCGGACGCACCGCCGGTGGCGTCGGCCTCGATCGGTGACGGGGTCGTGCGGGTCGAATTCGCCGACGGTCGGCACCGCGAGTTCCATCATCAATGGCTGCGGCATTGCTGCTACTGCGAGGTCTGTGGCAATCCAGCCGATGGTATTCGCTTTGCGACGGTGATCTCGTTCGATGGCGACATCACACCCACGGCGGCGCACGCGTCGGATGGCGACCTGCAGGTGACCTGGCCGGACGGACACGTGTCCACCTACGGACCGGACTGGCTTCGGCACCACGCCTACGACGACGACGATCGGGATCGTCGAGCTGGCTGGCGACCGAGGCTCTGGCGCTCCGAACTCGCGAGTGACTTTCCCACCGTCGAGTGGTCCGACGCATCCGATGGGTCTGCAGGAACGATGCGGGCCTATTCGATGCTGCGGGACTTCGGCATCGTGCGCGTATCGGGGCTTGGCACGGAGCCTGAGCAGACCGAGAGGCTGGCTGCGCTCGTCGGGCCGATACACGAGACGACGGTGTACGGCCGCATCTACGACGTTCGCGCCGAGCCCGTTGCCAAGCTGGGCGCCAAGACCGGCATGCCCCAAGCGCCACATATCGACGACGCGTTTTACTACTCCCAGCCGGGTATCGATGTGTTCCACTGCCTCATCAACACCGAGGAAGGCGGCATGAGCACGTATGTCGACGGCTTTGCGATCGCGGCGTCGATCGAAGCCGACGAGCCCGATGCCTACGACGCGTTGACAACACTCCCGGTGGCCCACATCCGCCGCCACCCGAACGAGATCGATTTACGTAATCGCGGACCGCTCATTTCCCTCGACGAGTTCGGCCGGCCCGCCGGCATTCGGTACTTCGATCGAGCGCTGGCACCACTGGATGTTTCGGCGGGCGATGTGGACCGGCTCTACAGCGCGATCCGGGCCTACAACCAGCGGATGGTCAGTCCAGAATTCACAGCGACGATACGGGTGGCCGCTGGGGATGGCATGTTGATCGACAACCACCGGGTGATGCATGGCCGGACCGCCTTTGACCCGTCGCTCGGTCGCCACATCCGGCTGTGCCACGTGCCGCGGGACGAGTTCCACGGACGGTTGCGCGAACTGAGTCGCACATTCGACCCCGAGAACCACGACCAACACCTGCCCCAGGGCTCACAAGCCGCCGGCTAATACAACGCGGACCACTTGAATGGTCTGGCTCGCGCGGTCAGGCTGAGTGACATGACTCGAACGACTTCGCATGCGGTGGGACCGTCCGAGCCTTCCGTCCTTGACCTGACAATTGGCGAGGCGCTTCGGCGAGCGGCAGAAAACGTGCCGGATCGGGCGGCGCTGATCGAGGGCCTTCACGATGCGAATGCTCGCCGAACGTGGACCTACGCGCAGTTCTACGAAGCTGCGATCCGCACGGCTCGAGCGTTGCTGGCCCGTTTCGAACCAGGGGACAACATCGCCGTCTGGGCACACAATGTCCCCGAGTGGGCTCTGCTCGAGTTTG
>SHLQ01000155.1 GCA_004282895.1 Acidimicrobiales bacterium | reverse complement strand
CGAACCTGACGCTCAGCCTCATCGACCTTGTCACGGTCGGGCGAGGCAATGGCCACGATGCCGACCATGCCGTCATCGTCAACCGAGAGGTCGGCGCCGGTTTCGGCTTGGATGGCATTGATGACCTTGCCCTTCGGACCAATAACTTCGCCGATCTTGTCGATCGGAATCTCGAAGCTCACGATCTTCGGAGCGGTCGGACCAACCTCGTCACGAGGAGCGGGGATGGCTGCGGTCATGCTGTCGAGGATCGCCATGCGAGCCTCCTTGGCCTGCTGAAGAGCAGCCGAGAGCACATCGGCAGGGATTCCGTCGATCTTGGTGTCGAGCTGAAGCGCAGTGATGAACTCGCTCGTACCCGTGATCTTGAAGTCCATGTCGCCCATTGCGTCCTCGGCACCGAGAATGTCGGTGAGCGTGACGTACTTGTCGTCCAGCTTGACGAGGCCCATGGCGATGCCGGCAACCGGTGCCTTGATCGGCACGCCTGCGTCCATGAGCGAGAGGCTCGAGGAACAGGCGGATGCCATCGAAGACGAACCGTTCGATGCGAGCACCTCGGATACGAGACGCAGCGTGTACGGGAATTCCTCCATCGAAGGAACGACCGGCAACACGGCTCGCTCAGCGAGCGCACCGTGACCGATCTCGCGGCGCTTCGGGCCACGCATGAATCCCGGTTCACCAGTGGAGAACGGCGGGAAGTTGTAGTGGTGCATGTACCGCTTGCGATCGATCGGATCGATGCCGTCGATCATTTGGTCCATGCGTCCCATGCCGAGGGTGGTGACGTTCATCACCTGCGTGTCGCCACGCTGGAACAGGCCGGAGCCGTGTGCCGTCGGGATGAGGTCAACCTCGGAGCTGACCGGACGAAGTTCATCCGTCTTCCGGCCATCGATACGAATGCCTTCATTGGCAATTCGGGCACGAACGATGGACTTGGTCAGCGAACGAATCGCCTGTCCAATGCCACCAGCATCTTCGGGGAACCGATCGGCCAGAGCCGACTTGATCTCGTCCTTCAGAGCCGACTCTGCAGCCTGACGCTCCATCTTGTCAGCGATCTTCTGCGTCTCAGCAATCTGTGACTCGTAGCCGCTCTTCACGGCTTCGTACACCTCGTCGGTGTAGTCGCCGAGGACTTCGAACTCCATCTTGGTCGGTGCGCCGACCTTTTCGAGGAGCGCTTCCTGCAGCTCGATGGCCTGACGGATCCACTTCTTCGAGGCTTCGAGGCCTCGTGCCAGTTCGTCTTCGTCAACCTTCGTGCCAGCTTCGAACGCAGCCCAGGTCTTCTCGGTTCCACCGGCTTCGACCATCATGATCGCGACGTCATCGTCTTCGAGCAGTCGCCCAGCCACAACCATGTCGAACACCGCGTCGGCGCTCTCCTGGTAGGTGGGGTGCGGAATCCATTCGCCATCAGCGGTGAAGGCGATTCGGGCGGCGCCCACGGGGCATTCGAACGGAATGCGGGACATGATCAGCGCAGCGGAAGCAGCGTTGATCGCGAGAACGTCATATGGGTTCTCTTGGTCAGCACCGAAGATGGTGCCGACGACGTGTACGTCATTGCGGAATCCGTCCGGAAAGTTCGGACGAAGTGGACGGTCGGTGAGACGGTCGACGAGGATCGCCGCTTCGCTCGCACGACCTTCACGACGGAAGAACGATCCGGGGATTTTGCCCGCGGCGTAGCTGCGCTCTTCCATGTCGACGGTCAACGGGAAGAAGCTTGCGCCCTCCCGGGCCTTGTCACTTGCTGTTGCGGTCACGAGGACCATGGTGTTGCCCAACTGGGCCAACACCGAGCCGTCCGCGAGTCCGGCCAGCTGGCCTGTCTCGAACGACATGATTTTGTCAGGCGCGCCCATTACGGCGTCACTGACGGAATGTTTCTGAGCCATCTATTGGCTTCTCCTTTTACCCGGCCCCTGCCGGGTTTCCTTTTTTCCGGCACCTTGCCGGGCGAGCCGCACTTCGGCTCGTATTGCGTTTTCTTCTTGTTGGCTGACGTATCAGCCGGTGGGTCCTAGTCCGGAGAAGGTATGGCCCGTGCGCGGGACGAGCGCCCCGGGGGCCGCTCGCTTCGATCCCCTATCGGCGGATGCCGAGGTGGGCGATCAACTTTCGGTACCGCTCGACGTCAGTGTTACTGACATAGTCGAGCAGGCGGCGCCGCTGACCCACCAACATGAGGAGACCCCGGCGGCTGTGATGGTCCTTTTTGTGGACCTTCAGATGCTCGGTGAGGTGGGTGATGCGTGCAGTTAGCAGCGCAATCTGTACCTCGGGTGAGCCGGTGTCGCTTTCGCTCAGCCCGAAGGCTTCGCGGACACTCGCCATTGTCTCATCTTTTGGTGGGAGTACGGTTGTCATGTCTTCCTCTGGGTATAGGACCCTGCCCCTGACGCCGCGCATGGCAAACGCTGGAGCTGTTGGTAACGAGTCGTACGACGAATTCGCAGACCCATCCACGGTTGTGGACCTCGTAAGGCTAGCAGCGATGGCTAGCGAAGCGGTGACCACTCCCTTCCCTATCGGCACCACCACGCAGCACCAAAGGGGTCTGACCCCTAAACCGGAGAAGGGGTCAGACCCCTTTGTGGCGGATTTGTTTAAATCGTGGGGATTTCTGGAGGTCGCTGACTACGAATAGTCAAAAACTGCACCGAAGGGGTCAGACCCCTTCGAGGTGCTGGAGGACGTCGCGGGTGTCGGTGATGTCGGTGTGGAGCTGGGCGGTGAGCTCCTCGATCCCGTCGAAGCGGCGTTCGCCGCGGAGGAACTTCACGAACTGCACCCGTGCAACCTGCCCGTAGAGGTCTCCTTCAAAGTCGAGCAGGTGGGCCTCCATGACCGCGGCATCTGCTCTCTCGTAGAACGTTGGGCGAACACCGATGTTCACCGCTGCATCATGAACGGTTCCGTCCGGCATCACATATCGCGCGGCGTACACACCGTTCGCTGGCCTGGCCATCTCGTCCAGGAGCCGTACGTTCGCGGTCGGCACGCCGATTGAACGGCCGCGCTGGTCACCCTGAATCACCTCACCACAGAGCTCAAAGTTGCGGCCCAACATCGACGTCGCGGCATCGATGTCTCCGCCCACCAACGCCCGCCGGATCGCCGTCGAAGACACGTGTTCGGTGGCGTCCGGCTCGTGGCAGACAAGGTCGAGCCCATCGACCGAGAAGCCGTACTGCGCTCCACGATCGCTCAGGAACGCCACGGTGCCCTCACGTCCCTTGCCGAAATGGAAATTGTCGCCAACCACAATCTCGGCGACGTTGAGCCGGTCGACGAATACCTGTTTTGTGAACTCTTCAGCAGTGGTGTTCGCTCGCCTCTCGTCGAATTCGATCACGTAGGTCGCATCAACGCCGAGTTCTTTCAGCAGTTCAAGCTTGCGTTCGAGCGTGGTCAACAACTTGGGCGCCGATTCTGGTCGCACGACCGTGGCCGGGTGAACATCGAACGTCACCACCGCCGAAGCCACACCTCGGTCGGCCGCGCGACGCATAACTTCCCGGATCACGGTCTGGTGGCCGAGATGTACGCCGTCGAATGCACCGATCGTGAGCACGCTCGCGTCAACACTGGCGTCGTCGCTATCGCGGATGATCTTCACGACGGATCTGCCTCCTGCTTCGGGAGAGGTTGCGCCAACACGATGGCCGGCTTCACCGTGTTCGCCTTGTGCGGTTCATAGACCGCAAGCAGTTCTCCCGAATCATCGAGTAGAGGGTATGGGCCGTCCCCGGTCAGTCCAATTCGTTCCCGATCCAGCACCCGTCCGTAGCGAATGTCGTCAGCCGTCTTGTCGTCGACGGTCACCGGCGCAAGGTCGCGCACAGCCACCGCCGCCGGCAGAAGGACCGCGTCATCGATCGGATGAGCCTCCGATTCAGCGAACGAGCCGATCGCGGTTCGTCTCAGATTCCTCAGGTGGGCTCCCCCACCGAGCGCCGATCCGATGTCGGCGGCCAGTGACCGGATGTACGTGCCCGACGAGCAACTCACCGTTGCCCTGAACACGAGGGGCTCATCCGTTGGAGCGATCTCCAGGGAGTGAATGGTCACCGGGCGGGGCGGGCGCTCGACCTCGATTCCCTCTCGGGCCAGCTGATGTAGCCGCTTCCCATCGATCTTGATGGCCGACACCATCGGCGGCACCTGCATGATGTCGCCCACAAAGCTCTTCGACGCAGCGACGACCTCGGCCAGCGTGACGCCGTCCATATCGTGGGTGGCGATTGTTTCGCCCGCTGCGTCCAACGTGTCGGTTTCGACTCCAAGCACAATCTCGCCGACATAGGACTTTTGTGCCCCATCCAGGAACCGCAGCAACCGCGTCGCACGCCCGACACCGAGAAGCAGGACACCAGTCGCGTCCGGATCGAGCGTCCCGGAATGCCCGACCTTTCGGGTACCAAAGATGCCGCGAGCCTTCGCTACGACATCGTGGCTCGTGAACCCTGGTGCCTTGTCGACGATGGCGAAACCTGTCGGGCCCTCACGTCGCTGCTTGCGCCCCACGAGGAACTACTCCTCTTCGGAGGAGACGCTACGCAGGATGTCTTCGATGCGGCTTGCCTCGCGGAGCTGCGCGTCCGGCTGGAAATGCAGCGGAGGAGTCCGCCGCAGGTGCGTCTGACGACCGATCGCTCCCTGCAACCGCTTGCGATGCTCTTCAAACACCTGCGCCAGTTCCGCTTCCTCGTCTGCGTCGAGAAGCGCAGCGGTGAAGGACACGACGGCCCGATCAAGGGATCGGTCGGTTTGTACATGCGTGACGCTTACCCATTCGAGCCGTCCGTCGGCGATCTTCGTCAACTCCTCAGCGATGATCTCGCGCAGAAGCTCGTTCAGCTTCGACGTACGTTGCGCGCCGAAGTCCTTCTTGTTCTGGGAGTGGCGACGGCGTGAACTCACGGGGGCAGCTTCCTGACCGCGGGTTAGGAGATCGAGCGTGCGATCTCCCGCTCCTCGTAGGTCTCGATGATGTCGCCGTCCTTGAGGTCCTGGAAGTCGCTCAGACCAATACCGCACTCGTATCCGGCGGCCACCTCGCGGGCGTCTTCCTTGAAGCGACGCAGGGACTTGATGTCGCCCTTCCAGATGATGGTTCCCTCGCGGATGAAGCGCACCTTGGAGTTTCGGGTGATGACGCCGTTTTGTACGTAACAACCGGCGATCTTGCCGACCTTCGGCACGGAGAAGATCTCGCGCACCTCGGCGTCGCCGGTGACGACCTCTTCGAACTCGGGAGCCAGCATGCCGACCATGGCTGCCTCGATATCCTCGAGCAGCTTGTAGATGATCTCGTAGGTTCGTATCTCGACCTGCTCCGCCTCGGCGAGCTCGCGGGCTTTGCGGTCGGGGCGAACGTTGAAGCCGATGATCGTTGCGTTGGACGCTGCGGCCAGCGCGATGTCGTTTTCGGTGATCCCACCAACACCGCGGTGGACGAACGCCGGCTTGACTTCGTCGGTTTCGAGTTTGCGCAAGCTGTCCGTGACCGCTTCGAGCGAACCGTTCACGTCGGCCTTGATGATCAGATTGAGGTTGGCTGCCTCGCCGCGCTGAATCTGTTCGAAGATGTCCTCGAGTCGGGCACCGCCGCTCGTGGCCGAGCTGCTCGTGCCGATGTTTGCCTGACGTTGCCAGTGCTCGCGTGTATCGGCCACCTTCGAGGCGACCTTTTCGCTGGGAGCGATAACAAACTCGTCACCGGCTTCGGCAACGTCGCTGAGTCCGAGCACCTGCACCGGTGTCGACGGACGAGCTTCCTTGACGTTTTCGCCATGATCGTTGATCAGAGCACGGACCCGACCCCAGGCCGCACCGCTGACCATCGGATCGCCGACCCGTAGTGTGCCCTGTTGGACCAACACGGTGGCCACCGGGCCTCGACCGATGTCGAGGTTGGCTTCGAGGACAACACCCTGCGCACGATCCTCGGGGTCGGCGCGGAGATCCTCGAGCTCGGCGACCACCAGAATCTGATCGAGCAGTTCGTCGATGCCGATGTTCTGCAGCGCGGAGATTTCCTGCACGATCGTGTCGCCGCCGAACGACTCGGGAATGAGCTCGTGTTCGGTCAGCTGAGTCATGACCCGCTGCGGGTTTGCGTTCTCGCGGTCGATCTTGTTGATCGCCACGATGATGGGCACCTCGGCCGCCTTGGCATGGCTCAGCGCCTCGATGGTTTGGGGCATCATGCCGTCATCGGCGGCCACCACAAGGATCACGATGTCGGTCGCTTGGGCACCGCGGGAACGCATGGCCGTGAAGGCCTCGTGACCGGGTGTGTCGATGAACGTCAGCAGGTGGTCGTTGCGAACCGTTTGGTACGCACCGATGTGCTGGGTGATACCGCCAGCTTCGCCCTCGACCACGTTGGCCTGACGAATCTGGTCCAGCAGCTTCGTCTTGCCGTGGTCGACGTGGCCCATGACGGTGATAACCGGCGGACGGACCGGAGCGTCGGCGTCTTCTTCGACTTCCTCGTCCTCTTCTTCGAAGCCGAGCATCTTGCGAAGCTCCACTTCTTGTTCTTCGCCCGGGTTAACCAGCTGAATCTCGGCGCCAACGTCGACGGCGAACGCCTCGATCATCTCATCCGAGAGCGACTGTGTCGCGGTAACCATCTCGCCCTGCTGCATCATGAAACGAACAACGTCGGCTGCGGTGCGGTTGAGTTTGGGCGCCAGTTCGAGCGGCGTTGTCGCCCGCTCGATGACGAGCATGCCGGTTGGAACGGGTGCATCCTCGCTGGTGTAGCTCGGAACGTCCATTGGCTGGAGTTCCTCGCGGTTGCGACGGCGACGTCCCTTCCGCTTTGGTGGGCGTCGACCTGCTGGTCCACCAGGACGGCCACCACCACCGGGACGGCCTCCACCAGGAGGTGGGGCTCCGGCGCCGGGAACCTGACGACCGCCACCGGGGCCTCCGCCAGGTCGAGGGCCACCACGCGGCGGACCGGAGTAACCACCGGGACGGTTGCCGCCAGCGCCACCGGGGCGCGCGCCACCGGGGCCACCGGCGCGGGCGCCAGGTGGTGGTGGAATCGGCTTGCCACTTGCAGAACGGGGTGGTCCGGGAGGGGGCGGAATCGGTTTGCCCGATTGAGAAACGGGACCGGGAGCCGTGGCCTCGGGGCTCGGGTCGGCCGCAGCGGGAGCTTCTGGTTCGGCGGGCGCGGCTGGTTCGGCGAGCGCGGCCTCAGCGGCGGGCGCTTCCGGTTGCGCTGGCTTGGGCGCAGGCTTCGGCGTGGCCGTGGGAGGTGGTGGTACGGGGCCGTCGCCAACCGGCGGGCGTTTCGGCTTCGAGGAGACGATGTGCTTCGGCAGAGCTTGATCCGGATCGAGGTCAACCTGGGGTGCAGCCGGGGCTTCGGCCGCAGGCTCAGAGGCGGGCTCCGGTTCCGGCTCTGGATCGGGCTCTACCGCCTTGGCCGGCTTCTTCGCTGCGGCTTTCTTCTTGGCGGGCGCCTTCTTCTTTGCGGCGGCCTTCTTCTTGGCGGGTGCCTTGGCCGGCTTTTCTTCTTCGGGCTGGACCTTGCGGATCAGGCCTTCACGTTCGGCCTTGCGTCGAACACGGTCGGCTTGCGCATCAACAACACTGGAGGAGTGGCTCTTAGCCCCGATTCCGAGCGCGTCGCAGAGATCGAGGGTCTCCTTGTTTGTGAGTCCCAATTCTCTTGCGAGTTCGTATACGCGGATCTTTGCTGCCAATGCTCTCTTGAATTTCCTTGTTTTCGTTGACCACGGGAGACCCGTGGTCGGCGATCTAGCCTACGCTCATTCCTCTTCGGAAGCGCTATCTGTGGACGTGTCTGATGGCTCCTCGTCGGCGCTGGATTCTGCCGGCGTTTCGCCATCGGAATCCACCGCGTCCGTCCACTCTTCTGCGGAGACCCCTTCGCCGCCGTCGGCGGGCTTCCATACCTG
>SHLQ01000154.1 GCA_004282895.1 Acidimicrobiales bacterium | reverse complement strand
CTTGGTGCGGTCTTCGGCCGGGGATTCGAAGAAGTGCTGGGGTGTGCCTACTTCGACGATCTCGCCGGACTCCATGAAGATGATGCGGTCGGCGACCTCCCGGGCGAAACCCATCTCGTGGGTGACGACCATCATGGTCATGCCACCACGGGCGAGATCCTTCATCACGTCGAGGACCTCGGAGATCATCTCGGGGTCAAGCGCCGATGTGGGCTCGTCGAAGAGCATCACACGTGGTTCCATCGCCAACGAACGGGCAATGGCCACACGTTGCTGCTGCCCGCCGGAGAGCTGACCGGGGTACTTCTCTGCCTGCTCGGGGATCCCGACGCGCTCGAGTAGTTCCATCGCCTTGGTCTCCGCCTCTTCGCGAGGCAGCTTGCGGACCCAGCGGGGGGCGAGCGTGATGTTGTCCATGACCGTGAGGTGCGGGAACAGATTGAACGACTGGAATACCATGCCGACCTCGGAGCGGATCGTCTCGATGTTTCGGGTGTCGTTGGTGAGCTCGACGCCGTCGACCACGATCGAGCCGCCCTGATGGACCTCGAGGCGGTTGATGCACCGAATCCATGTCGACTTGCCCGAGCCCGAGGGCCCGAGGACAACGACCACTTCGCGCTCCTTGACGGTCGCGGTCACCCCCTTGAGGGCCTGGAAGTCGCCGTACCACTTGTCGACACCATCGCAGACGATCATGTCGTCGCGAGAGGCAAGCTCTTCGCTTACGGCCGTTGTGGCGTCAGAAATACTCATCGGGAACCAACCCCTAGTCGTTGTTCAAGGCTTCTCGAGTAACGAGACATGCTGTATGCACCAATCCAGTAGATAGCCGACACGAAGAGCAGAGGCTCGAAGCGTTGACTGATGAATTGGGTTTGCGCCGGGATGACGCGACCCGCGATGAACAGGAAGTCAAACAACCCGATGATCGCAAGGAGAGATGTTTCTTTGTACGTGGCAATGGCTTGACCAACCAGCGGCGGGATCGAGACCCGCAACGCCTGCGGCAACACGATGAGCCCGACTCGCTGGGACGTGTTCAGGCCCATTGCGTCCGCAGCTTCGAACTGGCCGCGACGTACGGATTGCAGACCACCACGGATGTTCTCTGCCACATAGGCCGCCGAGAAGAGTACGAGGGCGACGACGGCGGCGGCGAGTTTCGTGATGGTCATTCCCTGTGGCAGGAACAGCGGAATGATCGTGGCGAAGAAGAAGAGCACCGTGATCAGTGGGACGCCGCGGCTCATCTCGATGAAGATCGTCGAAAGCACTCGGAAGATCGGCAACTTCGAGGTTCGAGCCAGAGCGAACATCACGCCGACCGGGAAGGCCAGGGTCAGGGAGAACACCGCGACCACCAACGACAGCAGGTAGCCGCCGATGAAGTCGTCGCCGCCCTGAATGTCGAGCGTCGAGGGGGTGTTCACCATCGTGATTAGGTAGTGCATCACGGCCATGGCTCCGACCCATGTCGCGACATAGCCGAGTCGAACTTTGCGCGGGCCGGCGAAGTTCGCCGCCGCCAGCGCGAAGAACGCAAGAACCAGGAAGCTGAGCCTGGCCTTCTGCAGCATCGGGTACCAGCCAAAGAACGCCGCGAGCCAGTGGAATGCCGCGAGCATCAACAAACCGAAGGCAATTATTCGCCCAATCTCTCCCAGGCTCGGATTGGTCAGGAAGTACAGGACCGCCCCACCAATAATCGCAAAGGCCAGGAACATCGGAATGTCCGTCGAGAACACGTGGCCCCAGTCGAGCTCAGGGTCTCTGAGCACGACGAAGATGATCACGTACGGCGCAAGGAACCATGAGAGGTACAGCCCAACCTTCAGCGCCCGAGCCGAGGGCAACAGCTTGTTTCCCACGAACCAGGACAACCCGAGCAGTACCCACATGACGGTCCACGGGCCCTGCGTTGTGGCGGCCACGGTTGCGCCCTTCTCCGCAAGGAACGTACCGTCGGGAAGCAGACCGTATTTGCCGTAGGGCACGACCCACAGGCTCAGCACCATGAGGCCGAGAACCGAGTAGATGACCCCGAGGAACGGTATGAAGATGAACCGGCGGCGGTCGCCGAGCTTGAACCATAGGAAACCGGCAACGCCGATGAGGAGCGCCGCCAGTGCGAACACCCACCATCGGCCGGAAAGCGCCTCGCCCCTATCGACCCGTAGCACCTCGGCGAACTCATCCCGGACGAATTCACCGTCCGCGTCCGTCTGAATGTTGTTCTTGATAATCAGGGCCGAGAGAGCAAGGAACGCACCGAGCGTCATTGACCCGGAGAGCACCTTGCGCAGGTTGATCATGGGGTGGGACCGGACCACACCAAGTGTCAGACCGGACAGGACGATGATGATGCCGAGCGAGAACCAGATGCGAACGTACTGCGCCTCGGGGTACGACTGCGTCAACATCAACCGGATGTTCGTTGGCACGGCCGCCCACTTGCGGGACGGATTGTGGAAGGCAAAGTTCAGGACGCCGCGATACGCAAACCAGACGAGTAGGCCGAACAAGACCGTGAGTACGCCGCTTCCTTTGGACGAGAACAGATTCTTCCTTATCCATTCAGCGGGCGGGAGCGATGGCTCCTCTGGCGGCAACATTATCTCGTCGTCGTCGTGGCCGAACACCGCTTCCGGATCGGCGATACCGCCCAGATCCTCGATTGAAGACATCTATCGCTCCACGATTGCTAGGCGGACATTGAAGGTGTTGACGACTATCGAGATCGTCAACGAACAGGCGAGGTAGAAGAGCATCCAGATGATGAACACCGGCAACGCCCTGCCTGACTGGTTGATCACCGTGTTGCCGACGTTGTAGAGGTCGGCGTAGAGGGCCGCAATGGCCAACGTCGTGTTCTTCGTGAGGTTGAGATATTGGTTGCCGAGCGGCGGAAGGCTCACCCGGAATGCCTGGGGAAGGATGATGAACCGCAGCGACTGCAGACGGCTGAGGCCGATCGCATCGGCTGCCTCGGACTGTCCCTTGGGCACCGCAAGGATGCCGCCCCGAACGATCTCAGCGATATAGGCCGCGGTGTAGAGCGTCAATGCGGTCAGAACAGCGGCGAATCCGATCGTCATGGTGGCACCGGTGTCGCCGTACCTCTTCACGTTGCTGCCAACGATCATCTGTCTGGCGGAGTCGAGCGGCTGGCTGCCACGATCGACGCCGAACTCGTCGGCGCCGAACTTATCGGCGGCGACTCCCCAGAAGTCGCTGCCGGAGTTGATGACCCACGAAGAGAACCCTGGCCAGAACCAGAGGAAGAAGGCGGCGCCGAGACCACCCGCGATTACGGCGAAGATCTGCCGGAACCAGTCGTCGTCGGTCATCTTTCCAAGCCCGGCAGGGGTTCGGAAACTGTCCCGGAACTTTTTGATCCATCGCGCGGAGAAGAACAGGGCGAGCCCGGCAAAGACTAGCTGCAAACCGAACTGCGGGATTTCTGCCCACGCGTCCGATATCGCCTGGAAGATTCCGCCAAGGAACCCGAACACTGGGTTTGCAAACCAGCCGATCGCCGCTATCAGAACGAAGGTGCCGAATGCGACCAATGTTGGTTCGGTGTCCTTACCGGTTTTGTCGCGTTCGGCCACCCGGTTGTGGTAGACGAAGCGCGCCACCAGCGCGCCGATCAACAGGAAGACGGCCCACTGGTAGAAGCCGTCAGAAATGAAGACGCGGGGCATGGCCAAACCCTTGGCCGAGCTTGAGAACCACACCGGGTACGGGCCGTTGAGCGATTGGTCGCTGAGTTCAATGAGCGTGCCGCCGCCGCTATCGAACACCTGGAACACGGCGTCTTCACCCTCGCCGACGAACTGGCCGATGCCTTCGACCACGCCGTTCTCGTCGGGTTCGCTGAGAGCAACATCCCAACTGTCGATCGTCTTCACGACGTCGCCGCCCGATTCGATGACCATGGGATCACCGCGCTCGCCGCCGAGTGTGGCAGTAACGCCGGATTGTTCGACGACGACCTCGGGTGAGCGCAACGGCCCCAGCGTCTGGAAGACGGCCACCATGATGAAGATCTGGACGAGAAGCGGGATGTTGCGAAGCGTTTCAACGAACACGCTGGCGACACGGTTCACGATCCAGTTGTGTGACAGGCGGGAGATACCGACGACGACACCGAGGATCGTGGCCAGGATGATGCCCAGGACGGCCAGACGCAACGTATTGACCATGCCGACGTAGAGCGCACGGCCGCCGGTGGAGGGGTTCTTGTCGATGCCCTCACCGATGTCGAAGCCCTGGTTGATGTTGATGAAATCGAAGTCGAACTTCACACCACGAGCTTCGAGGTTGTCGCCGGCCTCATTGACGAAGAACCACATCGTCCCGAGAACGAAGATCAGGGTGACAATCTGCAAGACCCATTTGATGACGGTGGTGTTGCGGTAGAGCGGCGGACGCTGCTGCTGGGTCTGGGCCAGCGTTCCATCGGTTGCCGTCACGAAGTTGCCCCCATTGACTTCGACATGTTCAGTGCATTCCCCTCAGAGCAGCTGCGTGGCAAAACATGAAGAGGGAGCTGGATTGCTCCAGCTCCCTCTTCGAGTGCTGTTGCGTGAACTGGGACCTTACCGATCGGTTGGGTCCGCTGTCACATCCGGAGTCTTACGACTCCGGAGAACAACTAGCGTGCAGGCGGTGCGTAGATGAGTCCACCCTCGGTCCAACGTGCGTTGGCCGATCCCTCACGGCTCAGGCCAATGGCCGGAATGTGAGCGTTGTAGATCTCGTCGTAGTTACCAACTTGCTCAATCATGTTGAGGAACGCGTCCGGCTCGAGGCCGAGTGCACTCTGGAGCTGACCTTCGCCACCGAGGAGACGGAGCGCCTCAGCGTCGAGACCTTCGCCACCAGCGGCCAGTGCGGCCTCTTCCTGAGCGAGACGGTCCGAAGCGTTGGTCGAGTCGATGCCCTTCTCGTCAGCGATGATGCTGGCGAAGACAACCCAGTTGATCACGTCGCCCCACTCGGAGTCATTCTGCGGGTACACGGGACCCAGTGGCTCCTTGGAGATCGGCGTAGCCGGGAAGACCACCCAGTCGCCGTCAGCGTTGTCGGCGTTGGTTGCCGCTTCACCAGCAACGGCGGAGCCGTCCGAGGTGAAGATGTCGCAGGTACCAGCAACGAATGCGGCTACAGCGGTGGGGATGTCCTCAGCGGGAACCAGCGTGAAGGTGCCACCAGCGGCGGCAACGCCGTCGGAGATGTTCTTCTCGGTGGTGGTGCCGGCATTGGTGCACACGGACGCGCCGTCGACGTCGGCGAGGGTTGAGGCCTCGCTGAAGCCGTCACTGCGGCGACCAGCGAGCTGCTGACCGTCGAAGAACGTGGTGGGTCCGAAGTCCATCGCTTGGTCGCCCGAGGCGTCACGGCCCTGGGTCCAGGTGGTGGTGCGCATGAGGAGGTCGACCTCGCCCACCTGAACAGCAGTGAAGCGCTCAGCGGCGGTCAGAGGGACAAAGTTGACGGCTTCTTTGTCGCCGAGAACGGCGGCGGCGACTGCACGGCAGTAGTCCACGTCGAAGCCCTGCCAGACGCCGTTGGCGTCCTGCTGAGCGAATGCCACGGCGGACGTCGGGATGCCACAGTTGACTTCACCGCGAGCGAGAACCGCTGCGAGAACGCCACCCTGGGTTACGTCGACGGAGTCGGTGTCACCGGAATCGCCGGAGTCACCAGAATCATCAGAGTCACCAGAGTCATCGGTGTCGCCACCGTCTCCAGCGTCGTCCGAGACGTCGTCGCCACCTGCGTTGCCGTCTGCATCGTCGCTACCACAGGCCGACGCGAGAAGCGTGATGGCCAGCAGTACCGCGAGCAGGCGGTAGATCTTGCTGTTCTTCATTTGGGCAAACCCTCCAAAGGTTTTGTGCACGAATCAGGTGACCCGCGCGCTAAGCGGTGATAACCATAGCGATATCGCGACCCCGTATGGAAATCACCCCTCTGTTCTGTTGCGCGTTCGTAATACGGCCAAAACGGCACGCGACTAGCGTGAGCCCAATGAACACAACGATCATTGACCATCCGCTGGCGGCGATTCGCCTAACCGCGCTTCGGGAATCCGGCACAAATCGAGCCGCCTTTCGGCAGAATTTGTACGAATTGTCGATCATGGTTGTCTACGAAGCCATGCGGTCGTTGCCGACCACAACCGTGGACATCGAGACACCACTGCAATCAACAACGGGCGCACATCTGGCCGAATCGCCTCTCGTGGTGCCAGTGCTTCGCGCCGGTTTGGGGATGCTCGACGCGGCGATGTTGCTCTTGCCGGAGTCGACGATTGGGTTTGTTGGGCTCAAGAGAAATGAGGAGACCCTTCTCCCTGAGGTGTATGTGGATACGGTTCCCGACGACCTGGGCGGCCTGTCCTGTCTTGTGCTTGACCCGATGTTGGCTACCGGAGGATCCCTGGTACATACCTGTGATCTCCTGACGTCGGCCAACTGCGGCTCGATCACCGTCGCGTGCGTATTGGCTGCACCCGAGGGCGTGGCGACACTTCACGATGCACACCCCGCGGTCGCCATGATCACGGCGGCGGTCGATGACTCGTTGAACGATGTCGCCTTCATCCAGCCCGGATTGGGCGACGCCGGCGACCGACAGTTTGGTGTTGCCTGAAGCGATCAGAGCCCGCGGCGAACCTCGGGCAAATCCTGGTACTCGGGATCTCGGCCTTCGGCCTTGGCCACGAACGACTCCATGACATCCGTTGGCTGAAACATGCCGGTTTGCCAGGTAGCGATGAAATCCAACGAGTCAGCGGTGCTGTGATCGCGGGTGTAGTTGATCGACTTCTTGGTGCCGTGCACGGCCAGGGGCGAGTTCTTGGCGATTCGTTCAGCCTTGGCCATAACCGCTTCGAGCATGGCGCCGTGGTCTGCGAACACCTCGTTGACCAGCCCGACCTGAAGGGCGCGAGGTGCATACATACGATCACCGGTGTAGGCCAGCTCGCGAGCGATACCCTCCGGGATCAGCTTCGGCAGGCGCTGGAGCGTGCCGACGTCGGCCGTCATGCCGATGTTGGTCTCCTGGATGCAGAACCAGGCATCTTCGGTGGCGTAGCGCATGTCGCAGGCGGTGACCATGTCCACCGCGCCGCCTACACAGCCACCCTGAATTGCGGCCAGGACCGGCATTCGTGCGTTCTCGAATGAGCTGAACGTGTTCTGCAGGTGCAGCACGTTCTCTCGAAAGTTCGCACGGCGACGACCCATCTCGATGTTGTCGTCCGCGTTGAGATCACCCGAGGTGAACACGGAGATGTCCATGCCCGAGCTGAAGTGTTTGCCGGTCGAGGAAACAACGATGGCTCGGGCGGCACCCCGGTCGCTGATCTCATTGACGATCTGGGGCAGCTCACGCCAGAAGTCGACGGTCATGGAGTTCAACTCGTCGGGGCGATTGAGGACGATGTGCGCTGTGCCCTTCGCCTCCGTGACCTCGAAGCAGGTGCTCCCCATCAGCCGACGTTGGCGGTTTCTTCGTCCGTGAGCTCGAAGCTCTGGTACTCGTCGGTCGTGTCCTCGTAGTGTTCATATTCGATCACACCGATTTCGGTGAAACGATCGCGCAACCAGCCGTCGCCGGCGTCGATCAAGCCGAGCTTGCGGCAGTTGGGGACGATCTTGGCGAAGAGCAGGCGCTGGAAAGCCTTCATCTCCCACGGCATCTCGAGCTGGAACTTCACCATCTCGCGCGTGTCGATGCCGAACTCCGGCCAGACTTCCTGGCGGAGGAACCGGTCACGCATGCGCAACGCCGAGTCAAAGGCGAATTCCTGTCGCTCGCGGATCTCCGCCGCGGAGAACGACTCGTACACCTCCTGAAGGCTCAGCACACCGAACGCGACATGACGGGCCTCATCGGCCATCACATAACGCAGCAACTGCTTGAGCAGAGGTTCGTTGGTGGTCTGGTGCATGAAGCCGAACGCGGCCAGTGCCAGGCCTTCGACCATGATTTGCATGCCCAGGTAGGTCATGTCCCAGCGGCTGTCGTTGATGATGTCGTCGAGCAG
>SHLQ01000300.1 GCA_004282895.1 Acidimicrobiales bacterium | reverse complement strand
TCATTAGAGACCCACGACAAGGGGGGTCGAGCCGCACGACGCGGCGTGAACAACGCGGCCCCCGGCGAGTTGGTCGTGGTGAAGGACGGTGCCGTTCCTGGTGCTGGCGCTGCGCGGCGCGCCTTCGCCGAAGCGCGCTCTCGGGCAGGCTTTGGCGTGGAGAGCGAACAGCGAGTGGAAGCGGACGGTGTCAGCTTCACCATGTGGTCGCTCAGCAAGCGGGAACTCGCCTTGTAAACGACACGGCCCCCGTCATCTTTGACGAGGGCCGTGATCCTCGTGTACCACTTCCTCGGTGGACGGAAGCGGGTTGGCGAGCTGCGACGCCTGACGCCGAATGCGACTGAGCGCATGAGTACGCTGCAACTTCGCGAGTTCGAAGCGGAGCCGCCGGGCGAGCAAGGAGCCGCAAGCACCGCAATGCCGCGGTCCTCTGGCGGTGAACCCGATCGCGCGAGAAAGTCCGAGAGCGCGAGAGCGCAGCTCGGTTCGTCTCCTCGGACCCTCTGCCTCGGGTCAGCCTTCATGCGACGGCCGGCACCCGCGGCCATGGCCCCGGAAGGAGCCTCCTCCACGCAATAGACGCGCCAGAACCGGCGTTGATACCTGCTGAGAGGGCACATTGACGCCCAACTTCTCTTGACCGACCCGCACAGTTTGCCGACTATTACCTACCGCAATGGACCGAAGTCCGCTCTCCATCTTCCTCGCCTTCCTCATCGCCTTTCAGTCGTGTCTGGCAGGCTTTGCGGTGTGCTCGAACGGTGGATGCTGCCATGCCGAGGAAGAGGCTGCTCACGTCGAGGACGAGCATGAGGAGGTCCACGACCACTCGACGCTCGTCACCACGAGCGTTCCTCACCGGTGCCACTGCACCGATCAGGAGATCGATCGCGGCGACGCCTTCCGCGGCAGTCGAGACGAGATCCAGACGCCGCCGCCAGTGAGCTACCCGTTCGCCGGGCCGGTCCACGACTATCGCCCGTCGATCAACCGGTCGACACAGTTGATGCCCCCCAGAACGCGAAGTGAGGCGGCCGACCTTCAACGGCTCGCTGTCGTGCGCGCTACGCGCCTTCTGCTCTAAGCCCCTGTTCGCAACCCACGATCGTTGAATCCATCGCCCGGCGATGAGGTTCGCGGTATTCCGTTGTGCGAGCAGGAGACTTGCTGAATGCGACATTCTGGATGGCGCCACACCTGCGTGGCGAGGAGCGGACTGGCCGTCGGCGCCCTTGTATTCCTTACGGGCTGTCAGCAATACGAGCAACAGCCGCTCGATCTCACTGCGCATCGTTCTACGTTGAACGAACGCAGCATTGAGGTCGGCCGGATTCAGGGCTTTCTCGAACGTCTGCGCGAGCTCGGGGCAGAAGCCCTGTACCCCTTCTCCTTCGACGATGGCCTGACCCCGGCCGAAGGCGAGGTCGTTGCACTCTTCTACAACGCCGACTTGCGCGAGGCACGTCTGGCGGCTGGAGTGGCACTCGCGAACTTTGAGAATGCCGGCCTGTGGGATGATCCTGAGTTCGGGTTCGACGGCGCAGAGATCCTGTCTCCCTCGGGCAGCCCGTTCGAGTTCGGGCTCACGCTGAACCTCACGATCCCGATCTCAGGACGCCTCGAAGTCGAGAAGACCCGCGCGGGAGCGGCGTACGAGGCGGAGCTGCGACGAATCGTCGATGCCGAGTGGGCCACCCGGGCAGACGTGAGGCGATCCTGGGCATCCTGGACGGTTGCCGAAGAACGCCTTCGGCTGCTCCGAGAAGCGATCGCCCAGATCGAGCGCATCACCGCGATCACGGATCGCCTCGAGGCGGGCGGCGAACTCAGCCGCGTGGAGAGCCGATTGTTCCAGGTCGAGCTGGCGGATCGTCGTGCCGCTGTCGCAGAAGCGGAGCTCGATGCGACGAGGTCACGAATCAACCTCCTCGGTCTGATGGGCCTGCCCGCCGACGCATCCGTCGAGCTTGTTCCTGCCCTACCGACAGCGGACCCGCCCCTCAGTGATGACCCACTGCGCCGGCTGATCGAGAGCAACACTGAACTCGCTGTTCGCCGTGCGGAGTATCAGGTCGTCGAAGAAGCGCTTCGCCTCGAGATCCGGAAGCAGTACCCGGACATCACGATCGGTTCCGGCTACGGGAGCGAGGATAACGACGACAGACTGATTCTCGGTTTCTCAGTGCCCATCCCGATCTTCAACAGGAATCGTGCGGGGATTGCCGAAGCGCGAGCCGAACGCGATGTGTCCCGTGCGGCCGCTGAGACCACGTTCGAGCGACTGGCGCGCGAACTGACAGCGACTCACGCTGTACTCGACGCTGCGCGAACGCAGCGATCACAGTTCGAGTCCACGATCGTGCCGATG
>SHLQ01000299.1 GCA_004282895.1 Acidimicrobiales bacterium | reverse complement strand
TGGTACTTGTACCAGGGCACCGAGTTCCACAGGTGATGGACGAGGTGGTAGTTCTGCCCCAGGAAGAGCACATTCAGCGTTCGACCGGGGAGGGCCCGCGTGTCGTAGAAACGCTCCGTTGAGTCGTAGGGCAGGTGTGGAATCAAGTCGAAGGCCAGCGAGAGGAAGGCGAGCGCCAAGACCAACGGCACGACGAACACGACGAGGAGCTCGACGGTGTAGCCCATGACGACAGCGGCCAGAACGGCGATGAGCATGGTCACATCGAATACGACCTGCATCCACCAGTGGCTTCGAGTCTTCGCCCAGCCCTTCCCGAAATATCCAGCTCGGTAGGACCACAACGGAGCGAGCAACCAGAGCGGTCGCAGCCACCTCGGGGACCGTGCGACGTCGAGATCGGGATCGATGTCGGGCTGGTTGGTGTGAGTGTGATGTTTGGTGTGACACGTCCGGAAGACGTTGAGGGTCACGGTGAGAGCAAGCCCCGGCGGCCAACCGAGGAAGTCGTTGACCCTGCGGTTGCGATGGGCAACCCGATGTGATGCCTCGTGCATAACGGTGAAGCCGAGGTACCGGGCAAACGCACCGAGACCGATCGCTGCCCACGCCGGCACAACACCCCAGAGGTAGGACAAAGACGCCGCAAATGTCACGAGGAATGCGGCGAACATCCAGACCGTGGGATTGGCCCATACCGGACCGGCCGGGGCGCCGCGGTGCGATGCACTGGGGCGAATCGTCGCAGGATTGATGGTGTTCGAAATGGAGACGCTGTCGGTTGCCATAGGGTTATGATACAGATTGTGAGATTTGTTTCAAATCAATTCCTTGGTGAAGGGTGTCGGGTATGCCACGGCCGAGAGTGACAGCGATCGATGCGGTGCTGGACGCGGCAGCGACTCACCTCGCTTTGCACGGCATTGCGGGTACCACCGTTGACGACGTAGCCGCTGCCGCCGGCGTCTCTCGCGCCACGGTGTACCGGTACGCAGGCGGCCAGACAGAGATCGTCCAAGCGGTGATCGCCCGAGAGTCCGAGCACGTGCTCGCGATGACGGCCACGGTCATTTCTGGAGCGGCGACGGCACATGAAGCGATCTCCGGGGCGGTTTCCACCGCATTGATGGCAATCGGCGAGAACCCAGTTCTCGCTCGGCTCACCTCAAGTGAGCTTCGCGAGACTCTGCCGTTCATCACCACCAACTCGCAGCTGTTGATCGCTCACGCCGTGGCGTCCCTGTCGGAGGCGCTGCGATCAGCTCCGGCCGTGAACGTCGAGGACGCAGCTGTGGAGCCGGCTATCGAAGAGTCGACACGTTTCGTCTTGGCCCATCTCACGACGCCCAGGTCGGACGGATCGCGGTTGACCGCGAGCGACGCTGGTGTGCGCGCGGCGTTGCTCATCGCGCCGATGCTTGCCGTCTAGATCAGCAGGGCGCGTACGTTGGCCCTGACGTCCGCGGCGTCGGTGCGCCGCCCCACAGGTAATTGAAGTCTGGCTGGGCATAGTCAGCACAGCCATTGTTGGCGCGTTGCACCGTGCCGGAGTCGGTGTCGGACGTCTTTGGCACCGACCCCGGGCCCGAATCGATCAGGATCTGGTCGACCAACGTTGCGCCGTCCCATAGTTCGATCGAACTGGTGCCGTTGGCAATTCCGCCGTACACGCCGTCGCGCGGTCCGAGGAAGTTCCCTCCTGCGATCAACCAGTGCTCGCCCGGCTGCAGAGAGACCGCGGGAAATGCGTACTCTTCGGACCCGTTGGCGAAGACCTTTGTCGAGCTCACGTCGATGGGGCTGCTGTGTGGGTTGAAGACCTCAATGAACTCGTCGCCGCCGCCGTTGGGCCCATTTGTGCGGAACTCGCTGAGCACGATGTGGTCGGCGGGGCCGGGCACCACATGGGTTCCGCAGACCACAACCGGGTCGGCGAAGCTTTCGGGGTTGACGGCGCCGGTCGCAAAGTTACGTAGGAAATCAGCCGCGTTGTCTTCTGTGTCGACGCAGTTGCCGGCGCCGAATCCGCTCTTACGTTCGAACGACAGCTCGAAGCCGCCGGTGCCGATCGGGTTGGGAAGGCCGACTCCTTCGCGGAAGGCGGCGGCAGCCCAGCCGGCACCGAGGTCCTCTGCGTTGCCGACCTCATCCAGTACGAGACCGCTGCCAGTGTCGAGGATGCGGACCCCGAACTCGGGATCGATCGTCGCGCTGAACAGGAGCGCATCGGCGACCGGGTCGAGCACGGAACCGTCTTCGGCCAGAAGGATGTGCTGGCCGGGAGCGAGCGACGCCGCGATCGCGCCGAGGTCGATTGTGTCCGACCCGCCGGCGTGGACGAGTTCGACATCGATACCGGCAAGGGGCTGGGGCGAGCT
>SHLQ01000298.1 GCA_004282895.1 Acidimicrobiales bacterium | reverse complement strand
GCACAACCCTTGTTCGCCGTCGACCCCTCCGCGTATGTCGACGCGGCGGTCGAAGTCTTGTTCTACCAGCAGCTGATCGACGTCGACTCAGGGATAAACATCGATGCCGGTCCCGGGTCGATTGGCAACAATCCGTTCGGCACCAACGATGGGAGTGGCCACGAGGTGAACCCTGCGACCGGCCAACCCTACGAACCCAACGAGACTCGCCAGGCGGACTTCGCACGGGTCGTAGCGGAGTTTTGGGCGGACGGGCCAAATTCGGAGACGCCGCCGGGTCACTGGAACACGCTGGCCAACTCCGCGAGCGACGACATCGCTGCGCTCCGCTTCCGCGGCGAGGGTGCCGATCTCGATCGGCTCGAGTGGGACATCAAGCTCTACCTCACGCTCAACGGGGCGATGCACGACGCCGCCGTCGCCGCCTGGGGATCAAAGCGCTACTTCAACTCGCCGCGACCGATCTCCATGATCCGCCACCTCGCCCAGCTCGGTCAGTCATCGGACCCGGAAGCGGACCGCTACCACCCCGACGGACTTCCCCTGATCGACGGTGCGATCGCTCTGGTGACGGAGGACAACGTGGACGATTTCCAGCTTCCACCGGGAACGATCGCCGTTCGTGCGTGGGCCGGCCATCCGGTGCTCCATTCGGACCGTGACGGCGTCACGTGGATCGATGCCACCACGTGGGTCCCCTATCAGTTGTCAACGTTCGTGACGCCCTCCTTTCCGGGGTACGTGTCTGGCCACAGCGCATTCAGCCGAGCCGGGGCCGAGGTGCTCACCGCCTTCACCGGCGATGCCTACTTTCCGGGCGGACTGGGGTCGTTCACCGTGCCGGCGGGATGGCTGCTGTTCGACGACGGCCCGCCGGAGGAGGTCACTCTGGAGTGGGCAACATATGCGGACGCCGCGGATCAGGCTGGTGAGTCTCGGATGTACGGCGGTATCCACATCAGCGCCGACGACATCGCCGGTCGCCTCATCGGTGCCGAGTGTGGTCGGCTCGCGGTCGAGAAGGCTTTCGCCCTCTTCTGATCCATTGATTCAACCTCTCGACATCAGGTCGTAGGCTGAGCCGATGCAGATCGCTCCCTTCGCCCGCTCCATTACTCCGGAGCTTGCAGCCACCGCCACGACCGACCTGGAACGCCTGTTCTTCGCTCATGAGGGCCCGATCTGTCATCGCTGGCATCACATGCTCGCGCTGTACGACCGCGTGCTGACCCGCTACCGGGGAACGCCGGTGCGGTTGCTCGAGATCGGTGTTCGTTTCGGCGGGAGCCTCGAGATCTGGCGCTCGTTCCTCGGTGACCACGCAACCATCCACGGCATCGACACCGACGAGCGTTGCGCCCAGTTCGACAACGCGTCGCACCGAGTCCACATCGGGAGCCAATCGGACACCGGCCTACTCGACCGGGTGGTCGAGGAGATGGGTGGCGTCGATGTTGTCATCGATGACGGCGGTCATTTCAACGTGGATCAGATCACCTCGTTTCGACACCTTTACCCGAAACTCTCCGAGACCGGTGTGTACATCTGCGAAGACACCCATTCGAGCTATTGGAGCCGTTTCGGAGGTGGCCCAAGGAAGAGAGGCTCTGACGCCCCCGCCGACGTGGACCCCGCCCAGGCATCGTTCATCGAGTTCGCAAAGGACCACATCGATCTTCTCCATGCGTGGTACCTCGATGACCGGTCCTTTACGGCCGACGAGGAAGCGTTCGTCACCCAAACACAATCCATCTCCTTCCACGACAGCGTGGTGGTGTTCGAACGGGGACCGAAGAGCTCGCCGTTCCACATCCTCGCCGGGACGCAGGAGTTCACCGAAGGCAGCGGAGGAAATTCGGCACGACCGGGAATAGCTTCCGGCCAGGAGCGTTGAAGGATCTTGAGCGCAACCGACTCAAGTTCCAAAGGAGGACTTCCTGATGCTCCGTACGTTTGATCCATTCCGTGATTTCCCCACCGCACCGGCCAGCGGCGTCGACTATGACGTGGCTCGCACCGCCGATGGCATTGAGTTGCGGGTCGACATTCCGGGCATCAATCCCGACGATGTTGACCTCACCGTCGATGGCCGGACACTGCGCCTCGAGGCCTCCCGAGACGATTCCATCGAGGAGGGAACCGAGCTGGTGTCACGTCGCCGTCGCTCCACGACGCTGCAGCACACCTTTCAGTTGGGCGAGCAGCTCGACGCCGACCGTCTGGTCGCCGACTACGAGTTCGGCGTACTCAAGGTGACCATCCCGGTGGCCGAGTCGGCCAAGCCGCGCAAGGTTCTGGTCGGCGCCGGAACCCCCGCTATCGACACTGCGTCGGAAGCCGCATAACCACTCCCCTCACCCTCCACAGGTGAAGAAACGGCCCCGG
>SHLQ01000153.1 GCA_004282895.1 Acidimicrobiales bacterium | reverse complement strand
GAGCGTCCCATGCCATCGAACAGCCCCATCTCGCCGAAGAGGTCACCCTCCTCCATGAGGGCAACAACCGACTCGCGGCCATCGATCGACTTGTTGGCGATGGCAATCCGTCCACTGATGACGATGTAGAGCGCGTCGGGCTCCTGTCCCTCGTTGAAGAGCACGTCGCCCCGCCAGAGCGACTTCTCGACCGCCGCACTGGCGAGCTCATCGATGTATTCGGTGTTCACGTCCCGAAAGAGATCAACCGAATGTAGAAGTGAGGAATCAACCATGTCATCGGCGATGATAGGTGCATGTCGGGTCCCAATGCAGATTGTTCGGGCGAACGCGGCTCGAATGTCTGGACCGTCGTGGTCGCCGGAGGGTCGGGACTTCGCTTCGGGGAGCACAAACAATTCGTTGATCTGGTCGGAAAATCCGTGGTGCAACGGTCCGTTGAGGCAGCTGCCGCGGTGTCGGGTGGAGTGGTCGTGGCCATTCCCGAGAGCTTCGTATCGGCGTTCCAGCTGGCCGACATCGACGGCTGCGCGATCGAGATCGTCGCCGGCGGATCAACCCGTGCGGAGTCGGTTCGAGCCGGGCTTCGAACGGTGCCCGATGACGCCGAGGTGATTCTCGTGCACGACGCCGCCCGCCCGATGGCCTCGCCCGATTTGTTCGGTCGCGTGGTTGCCGCAGTCCGATCCGGAAATGATGCTGTTGTACCGGCAGTCCCCGTGACCGACACGATCCGTCACCGTGACGGCGGGGTGGTCGATCGCGAGATGCTGCTTTTGGTGCAGACACCGCAAGGGTTTGCCGCGAACGTCTTGCGGGAGGCCCACGCCACCGGTGCCGATGCAACCGATGACGCGTCTCTCGTCGAGCTGATCGGTCGAACCGTTACGGTGGTCGACGGTGAACCCGAGAACCTCAAGATCACGAATCCGACCGACCTGACGGCCGCGGAGGCAGTCGTGCGACAGCGAGAGATATGAGCGATCCAGCGAACATACGAGTGGGGCAGGGTTTCGATATCCACCCGTGGTCGGAGGACCCCGACCGCCGCCTCGTGCTCGGCGGCGTCACCTTCGCCGACGCCGGTCCCGGACTCGTCGGGCACTCCGATGCGGACGTCATTGCCCACGCCATCACCGACGCCCTTTTGGGCGCCGCCGGCCTCGGTGACATCGGCTCGCACTTCCCAGACACGGATCCTTCGCTCTTCGGTGCCAACAGCATCGATCTTCTACGGGCTGCCGTGAGCAACATTCGAAAGGCGGGTTGGGAGCCGGTGAATGCGGACTGCACTGTGGTGCTCGACGCCCCGAAGCTTCTTCCCGTCCGTGCGGAAATGGAACAGAACCTCTCCGACGCCGTCGGCGCACCCGTCACCGTCAAAGGCAAGCGCACCGAGGGTGTGGGTTCGCTCGGCCGGGGTGAGGGCGTCGCCTGTTGGGCCGTGGCCCTGGTCCGCGAAACATCTGCATGACCGAGCCCGGCACGGTCTCCTTCGGGCCCTTTCACATGTATCGCGTGCGCGAACCGCGGGCGCGTCGCCTGCGGCAATTGCTGATGGGTCTCCCTCTGTTCGGCATCGCGTTGGGGCTTGCCGTCGAGGCGAATCTGGGAGTAAACCCGTGGACGGTGTTCCACGGTGGTGTGGCCAATCACACGCCGCTCACCATCGGAACGGCGACCATCGTGGTTGGCGCGGTGTTGGTGTTGAGTTTCCCGCTGTTGCGTGAACCTTTTGGTCTGGGAACTCTCTTCAACGTCGCCATCATCGGACTCGTGACCGACGCAACAATCGCCGTGGTCCCGGACTTGACCTCGATGTGGACCCGCGTTCCTGCGCTTGCGGTTGCTCCGGCGTTGATCGGGTTGGGCTCGGGGCTGTACATCGGCGCCGGGCTCGGACCGGGTCCGCGGGACGGTCTGATGACCGCGCTCGAGCGTCGCGGACTACCAATCTGGGCCGCTCGCACCATGATCGAACTCACGGCACTTTCCGTGGGATGGATCCTTGGCGGCAACGTCGGTTTGGGCACGGTGTGGATCGCCATCTCGTTGGGATTCTTCGTGGACTTCTTCCTGCGGCGACTTCGCATTCAGCACGCCGAAACCCTTCAACCACGCACCGCGCGGTAGCCACCACACCCGCATTGTCGCCGTGCGGATTCCGTGGGTACCGTGCGGGAGTGATGAATCGACGGACCATCGGGCTTGTTGCCGTTATGGCGTGCCTGGTGTGGTTTCTTCCCACCGCCGCCTCCGGTGCGACGGTGCATCGTTGCGACGGCCTTGTGGCCACGATCGTTGGAACCGATGGCCCCGACATCATCCGCGGGACACCCAAGCGCGACGTCATCGTCGGCCTGGCCGGCAACGACAAAATCCTCGGGCTTGGCAATCACGACACGATCTGCGGCGGCAAAGGCCGGGACATCATCGCCGGCGGAAGTGGCCGGGACAAGATCTTCGGTGGCTCCGGCAACGACCGCATCACGGGCGGCTCCGCGGCCGACATCATCAACGGTGGAGGCGGCAACGACCGGCTCTTCGGACGGGGCAACACGGACGTGATCATCGGAGGCGTCGGCCGAGACCGCATCTTCGGCGACGACGGGGTCGATGACTGCATCATCGATACCGACGACGAAGTCCTCCAATCCTGTGAGACCGGAAACTCCCGGACCTATTCAGGTACCGGAGACTCCGTCGTCATACCTTCGCTGCCCAACTCGTACGTCGTTGCCAGGCACTGTCACGCCAACACCAACCGGTGCGATCCGTACTTCGTGGCCGAGGTCACGATCAACGGCGCTGGCACCTATGACGCACTCGGCATCCAGGCGGTGAACGAGGCCGGGGCCCACACCGCGGTGTACGGCGAGCCGGGCGACTCCTACTCCGGAGTATTTCTGTTCAAGGAACGTCCCGCCGCTCTTGAAATCGACAGCGGCGGAGGTAGTTGGTCGGTCACCTTCGTGGAGAAGTCCGGCGTGCCCGTCATAGCGACGCCGCAAATGGCCAACTCTGGTAACCGTGTCGTTGCGCTGAAGAAACCAACGAGCGCCGTAGGGACACTCTCCGCAGAATGGAGCGGCCGTGGCAACTTCGCCGTCGTCACCGTCAGCACCGCCCAGGGTCGCAACCTTGCGGTCAACGAGGTCAGCTTCACCAGCGAACCCGTCATCACCGAAACGGTCACCCCGCCGGCGGTCGTGCTCATGCAGGTGATCTCCGATTCGGGCAACTGGTCAGTCGATCTGGACTCCTAGCCATGGCCGGGCAGCGCAAGCGCGGTGGCCGCGGCGGTCAGAATCGGGGTCGCAGGGGTCAGAGGTCGCGTCCTTCCTCCGGCCAACGCGGCACCACTCCGATACGTGACGAACGCGTTGGCAGTGCGGGCGAAGGTCGCCGAACGAGGGGACCAGGCGGCGACCGAGTGGAGGGCCGCCATGCGGTGCGCGAGCTGTTGCTCGCCGGCACCCGCAAGGCCAACGAGATCGTCGTGTCCGCGGGTCTCGACTCGGCCCCCATCCTTGAAGACATCTTCGAGCTGGCCGCCGAGTCGAAAGTGCCGGTTCGTGAACTCGGTCGGGGTGCGTTCGATGCCCTCTCCGACACGGACTCGGCTCAGGGTGTTCTGGCCGAGGCGGCACCGCTGCCCACGGTGGAACTCGAAGATCTGATGAGCGACACGCTGCCGTTTCTGGTGATGGTCGATGGTGTCACCGACCCCCACAACCTCGGGGCGATCTTCCGTTCGGCCGACGCTGCCGGCGCCACCGGCATCGTTCTGCCGAAGCACCGATCGGCTCGCATCACTGCGACCGTGACCAAGACCGCAGCTGGCTCGGTCGAACATGTCGCGATCGCCACGGTTGGTGGTGTCCCGGCAGCCATCTCACAGCTGCAGGCGGCGAAGATCTGGGTGGTCGGACTCGACGAGGCCGGAACCCGGCCGCTGTTCGACCTGCACCTGGCCGACGAACCGATCTGTCTGGTGCTCGGGGCGGAGGGTCCCGGCCTGTCGCGTTTGGTACGGGAGCGTTGCGATGAGCTCGTCTCGATTCCGATGCAGGGGGCGGTTGCGTCGCTCAATGTCTCCGCCGCGGCCGCGGTCGCGATGTTCGAGGTGACGAGGCGACGTCAGAATGCTTAAGGCTGGGATCATCTCGCTGCACACCTCGCCGCTAACCCAGCCGGGCGCCGGCGACAGCGGCGGCATGAACGTCTACATCCGCGAGTTTGTTTCGTCGCTCACGCAGGCCGGTGTGAGTTGCGACGTGTTCGTTCGCAAATGGAACGCCGAGCTCGAACCCGTGGTCGAAGTCGAGCCGGGCTTTCGGGTCATTCACGTACCTGCCGGTGCTTGCGACCTCGCCAAAGAGGATCTTCCCGGAATCGTTGATGAGTTCACGGACTGGGTGCGAGCGTGGCTGGTCGAGAACCCGGTGGACGTGCTGCATGCCAACTACTGGCTGTCCGGTGTGGTCGGCCACCAGCTGAAACATCCACTCGATCTGCCGCTGGTCACCACGTTCCACACGCTGGCCCGCGTGAAGGCGGAGATGGGCGACGCCGAACCGCAGGCCCGCATCGACGCCGAATCCCAGGTCGTGGCGTGCAGTGATGCGATGGTCGCCAACGCACCGGAGGAACGCCGCCAGCTCGTGGAGCTGTATCACGCCTACGCCGATCGGATCGAAGTGATTGCTCCCGGTGTCGACCGAGCGCTCTTCTCGCCGGGATCATCGGCGGGAGCGCGCGATGCGATTGGGTACGAGGGCGGGCCGCTCATTCTGTTCGTCGGGCGGATTCAGCCGTTGAAGGGGCTCGACGTCGCCGTGGGTGCCTTGGCAGCCGTCGACGACCCGACCGCGAAGCTGATGGTCGTCGGGGGTGCCAGCGGGCAGGAAGGTGCGGCTGAGGTCGCACGAATCGAGGAGATGGTCGCTGGTCTCGGACTCGAGGATCGTGTCCTCTTCGTTCCGCCGAAGCCGCATTACGCCCTCTCCACGTACTACCGCGCCGCGGACGTGGTGATCATGCCATCGAGGTCAGAGTCGTTCGGTCTCGTCGCATTGGAGGCAGCGGCATGTGGCATCCCTGTGGTGGCCGCAGCCGTCGGGGGGCTTCGAACGCTCGTCGATGACGGGGTGACCGGCTACCTGATGGAGGATCGCGATCCCGAGTCCTACGCGGCCGCGCTGAATCGCATCCTGGCCAACCCGTCGCTGCAGGCATCACTCGGCGGCGCTGCGGCCCGCACGGCAAGTCGGTACCCCTGGTCGGGTCTGGCCGAGCGACTGCGTGACCTGTACACCGAGTTGACGGCCGAACGAACACTCGTCGACTGCAACTGACTAGCGTCGGCGCATGGACGACTTCGCCCCACCGTCGACCGAGCAGCGACAACTCGCCCTGGACCACATCGAGAACTGGTTGTTGGTGCTCGTCGAGCAGAATCCCGCCGTGGACGCGGTCGTCGCCGACGAGGAGGTCGACGAGGACCGCTGGTTCGTGCGGGTCAACGGTGACGCCAAGGACGTGTACTCGGTGTGGTTCACGCTGGGCCAGCGCACGCTCACGTTTGAGACCTATGTGATGCCCGCCCCCGAGGAGAACCATGCGCAGTTCTTTGAGAGCCTCCTGCGGCGCAATCACAGGTTGCGTGAACTCCGCTTCTCCATCGGCGAGGAGAGCGCGGTCTTTCTCCGGGGCCAGCTGGACCTTCGCCACGTCGATACCGAAGCACTCGACCGCATTCTTGGTTCGGTGTATGTCGCCATCGAGCAGTGTTTCCAGCCGGCCGTGCGCATCGGATTTGCCAGCCGATTCAACTCCATGTCTTAAAGTTGCATTTCAGTATATTTCGATCTATGTTGTCTCTATTGGGTTCTGGCGGAGTCATCGGGGAAGTTGACTCCGTCGGAACCTGATGGTCCTAGGATCTGCGCATGAGATTGCAGATTGTTGGTGGGGGCAAGATGGGCGAGGCGCTGCTCGGTGGTGTGCTCGCCAGCGGCTGGGCCCAACCGGGCGATGTGGCCGTGGTCGAGCTCAGTGAAGACCGTCGAGCTGTCCTCGCGACACAGCATCCCTCGCTTGTGATCCGAGCGTCGGTCTCGTCGGCTGAGGACGCGATCATCGCGGTCAAGCCGCAGTACGTCGGTGACGTTGCGGCTGATCTGTACGCCCACGGTTGCGAGCGCATGCTCTCGATCGCCGCGGGCGTCACGCTCGACACCATCGAAGCCGCGGCACCTGACGCCGCCGTGGTTCGGTGTATGCCGAATACCCCCTCTCTCGTCGGGAAGGGAGCCTCTGCCATCGCCGCAGGCAAATGCGCAACCGACGCTGATCTGGATTGGGCCGAAGAGATCCTCACGTCCGTTGGACTCGTGGTTCGTCTGCCGGAGGGCGACCTCGATGCGGTCACCGGTGTCAGTGGGTCTGGTCCCGCCTACGTGTTCCACCTCGCCGAAGGTCTGATAGCTGCCGGAATCGAACAGGGCCTGACACCAGAGGTCGCCGACACCCTCGCCCGTCAGACGATTCTCGGTGCGGCCACGTTGATGACCGAGTCCGGTGAAGACCCCGCCGTACTCCGAGAAAACGTCACGTCACCCGGCGGCACGACCGCTGCCGGCCTCGCCGTGTTCGCCGACGCGGACCTCATCGGACTGGTCGGCAAGGTCGTCGATGCAGCCGTCCAACGGTCGGTGGAACTGGGCCAGTCCTGACGGCCTGCGTGTCAAGAATTGTGGTGTGACACAAACGAGCGCAATTTCTCGTCCTCCCATTTGCGTTCTTCTGCTGAGCGAATATGGTCGGTTCTGCAAGCGGAGAAGGGGCATCCAACCGTGGGTCAAACCGACGAGCGTCGACACTTCATGACAGTCGCAGAGGTAGCACAACTGATGCGAGTCTCCACCATGACGGTGTATCGACTCATCAAAGCGGGGGAACTTCCGGCGGTTCGGGTGGGTCGGTCCTACCGACTCCGCCCGGGCGACGTCGACCATTATCTCGGCGATCGGTACACCGAAGCCGGCTGACACCACAGCCCACGAAGCGCCTTCACAAACGGATCGGGACATGAGCCCGGTCCGTTTGTCTTTTTCGAACCGAGTGATCCGGGCTGATCACGAGCAGTGGACGGATACCCTCAGGTCGTGACCCGGTACTCGACGATCTCGTTTCTCTCCGACTTCGGTCACGCGGACGAATTCGTTGGTGTTGTGCACTCGGTGATTCGCTCGATTGCACCCGAGGCCGCGGTGGTTGATGTCACCCACGGCATCCGTCCCCACGACGTTCGTGCGGGAGCCTTGGCCCTGGCCCGCTCCGCGCAGTACCTCTGCCCGGGTGTGGTGTTGGCGGTCGTTGATCCCGGTGTCGGCACCGACCGGCGCGCGGTGGCGATCGAGGTGGGTGAAGGGGCATCGGTGCTCGTCGGGCCGGACAACGGGCTGCTCGCCTCTGCGGTCGCGATGGTCGGTGGTGCTTCCCGCGCAGTGGAACTGGCTGCGCCTGAACTGCAACTACCCCGCATCGGATCCACGTTCGATGGCCGTGACGTATTCGCCCCGGCTGCGGCCCATATCGCCAACGGCGTCGATCTCGCCGACTTCGGTCCAGTGATCGATGCAGCGTCGCTAATGCCTGGTCTGTTGCCGGTTATCGGCGTCGAGGATGGTGGCCTCATGGTCGAGGTGTTGTGGATCGACCACTACGGCAACGTCCAGCTGAACATTGGCGCAGAAGATCTGGCCGAATGGGGTGACCCGGTTTCCCTGATCGTCGGCGATCACCGGGAGACCATTGCTCGCAGAGGCGCCTACCGCGATATCTCGAGCGGCGAGGTTGGCGCCGTCATCGATTCCACCGGGCTGGTGTCGCTGGCCGTGAACGGCGGGTCGGCTGCCGAGAAGCTGCACATCTCCGCCAGTGATGAGCTGCGGATCGAGAAGATCGATGGCCCGCCGCCACAATCGACAGCTGTCACCTTGGGAAGGATGCAGTAGATGCGACCAGCAGTGACCCTCACCGTGATCCTCTTGTTGGTGGCGATTATCGGCGCCGCACTGCTGCAGTTCGTGTTTCTGGCCTAGTCGACGGCGTGCAGTGCGCCGACAAGAACCGTCGCACGATCGTTTCCGACAGGTGGTGCCACTCGCACGGGCTCAGGCGCCTCGGTCGTCGTGGTCGGAGCCGGCGCAGGAGCCGGTGCTGCGGTTGTGGCTGGTGCTGCGGCTGGGGCCGGGGC
>SHLQ01000021.1 GCA_004282895.1 Acidimicrobiales bacterium | reverse complement strand
CTCGGAACCAGCACGTAGCGACAATCGCCCCAGGTTCCCGGGAGTTTTCGGCAAGGCCGAAAATCTCCAAGGAACGCGAAGCGTTCCCGTTAGCGGTTGGGGTCGAGGTTTCTCAACAGCCACCAGCCGGTGAAGCCGAGGACGGTGGCCGCGAAGCCATTGATCAGCGCAAACCAGATGCGTCCAGTTGTGCTGAAGCCGGTTGTGAGACTCAGCAGGGATGACGCCACACCCAACAGACCAACGAACCCGCTGCCGTCGCGGGCAGCCCGCATCACCCGTCGCGAGACGCTGCCCGACGGAGACAGCGCCACGATCATCGCCGCACCGAAGACGAACAAACCCAGCGTTGACCCGACCGGAGCGAGGAACCGCCCGGCCAACGACTCCCACGTGTGCTCCCGGTCGAACTCTTCGATGAGCTGCACAACGCCCGAAAGCACACGCAGGCCCGCCACCAACAACAACGCGACGACTGCGACTTCACGGGCCTCGTCTCGTGAGACCTGCATGCCCTAGATGAAGAAGACGAACGCTTCCCGAGCCAGATCGTCGATCGGGCCGGGGAAGATGCCAAACACGATCGTTACAATCGCCGCGATCGCAACAACCGCACCAACCAAGCGAGGTACCTCTACCGCAGCCGCGTCGTCGGCAGGTTCATCGAGGAACATCGAAACAATCACCTTGATGTACAGGAACGCCGCGACGACGGCCGCCAACATGGCGATGATCGCGAGCCAATAGGTTCCGTTGTCTACCGCCGCGCCGATCACCTCAAACTTCGCCACGAACCCGGTGGTCAACGGCACGCCGGCCTGCGCCAGGAGCAACACCAACAACGCCAGCGCCAGCGCCGGTTGGCGGCGGCTCAGCCCACGGAAACGATCAAGGGAGAAGTCGGCATCGCCGGCGCCGCTGAGCAGCGTCAGCACGGCGAACGTGCCGATGACCAGGAAGCTGTACGTGGCCAAATAGAACAGGGAAGCAGCAACACCATTGTCGGTCCCCGCGGTTACGCCCAGAAGGATGAAGCCCGCGTGACTGATCGACGAGTACGCCAACATCCGTTTCACGTCGGTCTGCACGATTGCGGAGAACGCACCCACGAGCAACGTCGCCGCCGCGATCACCTCGAGCGGCGGACCCCAATCGTCGATCGTCGGTCGACCGAGGAAGGACAGAAGTCGGAGCAGACCAGCAAAACCAGCCACCTTGACGACCGAAGCCATGAAGGCCACCGATGGTGTGGGTGAGCCCTGATAGACGTCGGGTGTCCACGAGTGGAACGGCACGGCACCCACCTTGAACGCCAGCCCGACGATCAGCAGCGCCAGTCCACCAAGCATCAGCCCATCGGGCTCGTAGTAGAACTCGATCGACCCGTCGGCCAACTCCCGAGCAAGCCACGTGGCTCGGCCGATCTCGGCCAGGTTCATCGTTCCCGTCGAGCCGTAGATGAGCGCAATGCCATAGAGCAGGAACGTTGACGAGAACGCACCGAGCACGAAGTACTTCATGCCGGCTTCCTGCGACTCGAACCGGCGGCGGTGCATCGCCGCAAGGATGTAGACCGCCATCGAGAGTGTTTCGAGACCGAGGAAGAAGACGATGAGGTCATGTGCCATGACCATGATGATTCCGCCGGAAGCCGACAACATCATGAGCACCGGCATCTCGATGCCGGGGAGCTCCTCGCGATCAAGGTAGTGGTGCGTCAGCATCAAGGCGAGTGCCGTCGACAGGCCGATTACCACGGTCAGGAATACCGAGAACTTGTCCGCGATGATGCTGCTCGAGAGGGTTACCTGGGCAAGGGTGTCCAAGTCGATCCACAGCCAGACCGCGAAAGCCACCGAGCCCAAGGCTGCTGCAACCGACCAGGTTGTGACGAATGAGGACGAGAGCCGTTTGGTCAACGACGTAATCGTCAGAAGTAGAAGCCCACCAAAGGCCATCATGATCAACGGCGCGAGGATGAGATAGTCGACCTGGGTTGGGTCAGCCTGAGCAATCATCAGTGATCCTCCCCGTCGTCGTCGGAGTGGTGATCATCGTCGGATGGCAGGATGACATCGGCGGTCGGTTCGGACCAGTCCGGCACGTGCAGCTCCACGTGCGAGACCAGCTCCTCGACTGCGGGTTCGATCCGCTCCAGCATTGGCTTCGGGTACACACCCAGGAAGACGATCAGAACCAGCATCGGCAGCAACACGAGTCCCTCGGACACCTTGAGCTCGGCCATCTCGGCGTTCTCGCCCTCGGCTGGACCGTGGAAGACCCGCTGGTAGGCCCAAAGCAGATACAGCGCCGCGAGAATCACGCCGGTCGCGGCGATCGACGCAATCCATGGCGAGGCGACGAACGCACCCAGCAGGATGAGGAATTCGCCCACGAAACCGTTGAGACCAGGCAGACCGACGGACGACAACATCACGAGCGTGAAGGCCGCCGCGAAGACTGGCGCGGCTTTCTGCAACCCACCCAAGGCTGCGATCTCACGGGTGTGGCGGCGTTCGTACATCCACCCGACCAGGAAGAAGAGGGCGCCGGTCGACAGACCGTGGTTGACCATCTGCATGACCGAGCCGGTAAGGGCCTCGGTCGTGATGGCGAACGTACCGAGCACGATGAAGCCAAGGTGGGCCACCGAGGAGTACGCAACCAGACGTTTGAGGTCCTTTTGCATCGTCGCAGCGACCGCGCCGTAGATGATGCCGACCGTGCCGAGCACCATCATGACCGGGGCAAACCAGACGGCGGCCTCCGGGAACATATAGAGCCCAAAGCGAAGGAAACCGTACGTTCCCAGCTTCAACATGACACCGGCAAGGATGACCGAACCCGCGGTCGGTGCTTCGGTGTGGGCATCGGGCAACCACGTGTGGACCGGGAAGATGGGGACCTTCACGGCGAACGCCAGCGCGAACGAGAGGAAGATCCAGCGACCGGCCGTCATCGACAAGGCTTGTGTCTCTGCCAGGGTCACGATGTTGAAGGTCGGGTCATTACCGGTGGCCGACGCGGTGAGGAAGACCGTGGCGAGGATTCCGACGAGCATAAGTGCACTGCCGAACATCGTGTACAGGAAGAACTTCGTGGCGGCGTACTTGCGATTGCCGTGACCCCAGTTTCCAATGAGGAAGTACATCGGTACCAGGACAATCTCGAAGAAGACAAAGAAGAAGAACAGGTCCATGGTCAGGAAGACACCCATGACACCGGCCTCCAGGACGACGAGCCAGGCGTAATACGCCTTGTCGTCGTGTTCGGGCTTCACGCCAAGGATGGCCAGCGGGAACAGGAAGCCGGTCAGCACGATCAGGAACAAGCTGATGCCGTCAACACCGAGATCCCATGAGATGCCCAGACCTTCGATCCACACCTGCGGATCCGCCGAGCGCATCTGGAAGCCACCCTCACTGCCATCGAAATCGAGCAGAACCCATACGCTCGCGGCACCCGTGATCGTGGTGGCCAGAACGGCCAGGAGGCGGTGCGCCTCAACCCGACCCTTGGGCGTCAGCGCGATGAGCAGCGCCCCCAATGCGGGCACAACGATGAGCATCGTCAGTGTTGGGAAGCCAGCGGCGGCTCCAGCTTCGGCGGCAAGAAGATCGGCAAACATCACGACACCGACCTTGAGAGGAACCAGAGCAGCAACGCGACCGCACCGACGGCGATGCCGAGTGCGTACGTGCGAACGAGACCGGTCTGCACTCGACGAACAATGCCGCCAGTACCACGAGCGAGCGACGCGGCGCCGTTGACGGCACCATCGATGATCGTGGCGTCAAACCAGGTGATCGCGTCGAACAGTCGACGACCAGGACCGCCCATGAAGTTCGAGACGGCCGCGTCGTACCCCCAGGCATTGGCCAAGATGGGTCTCTCGATCGTGGCCGGATCACGGTCGTGGCTGATGTACACCGCCACGGCCGCAGCGATCCCGACGACGCCAGCCATGATGGCGAGGATCGCCAACAGGAACTTTGTGCCCGCGCCCGCAGAAATCACATGCTCGTGGTATAGCGCTGGCTCCAGCCAATGCTCGAGAAAGTGCAGACCCTTGGTAAACGGCAGGTTCAGCACGCCACCAACGACGCTGAGCGCGGCAAGCACGATCAACGGCGTCGTCATCTGCCACGGCGACTCGTGTGGATGGTGCTCGGCTCGCTCGGCGACGGCGACCGGGAGATACTCCGTCGCTTCGCCTGCGTCGAGCGGCTCCCCCAGTTCGACTGCGGGCTGGGAGGAACGCGCACTACGTGCGCTGTCCACAGCGGTACGCGCTTCTTGTGCCGCTGCCGTTGCCGTTTCGAACGCGGTGACCGCCGGTGCGGCCTTCGCTTGGGCGGCCGCCAACGCGTCCTCCGCGGCCTTGACCGCGGCTGCAGCGGCATCCCGTTCTTCACCGGCCGTGCCGGCCATGGCCAACTTGGCATCACCGAACGCATTTTCGGCCTCGATCAACGCAGCCGAAGCGGTGTCATGTTCTGTGGTGGCCGTCGCCAGCGCGGCGTCTGCATCTACAAGGTCGGACTCGGCCGCAGCGACGAAGTCCTCCCACGCCTGATCGACCTCGCTGGCGTCGGGTTCCGCGAAGCGGTTCCGTCCGAAGAACGTCATGAAGACCTGGCGGCTCATGTAGAACGCGGTCAACAATGCCGTGATCAGACCCACCAACCACAACAGTTGCCCGTTGAGTCCGCCGCTGTCCCAGGCACTCAGCAGGATCTCATCCTTCGACCAGAACCCGGCGAACGGCGGCACACCTGCAATCGCCAACCAGCCAATGATGAAGGTCGCGCCCGTGATCGGCATGAGCGCGCGCAGACCGCCATATCGCCGCATGTCCTGATCGTTGTCCATGCCGTGAATCACGGAGCCGCTGCCCAGGAAGAGCAGCGCCTTGAAGAACGCATGGGTGATCATGTGGAAGATCGCCGGAACGTAGGCGCCCACGCCGACCGCCAGGACCATGTACCCCAGCTGCGACACGGTGGAGTACGCCAGCACCTTCTTGATGTCGTTCTGGGCGACCGCAATCGTCGCGGCGTACAGGGCCGTGCCGACACCGACCCAGGCAATGAGGTTGGTGGCACCGCCGGCAGCGTTCTCGAGAACCGCGTTGACTCGGGTGAGCAGGTAGACACCCGAGGTCACCATCGTCGCAGCGTGGATGAGAGCGGAGACGGGGGTGGGACCGGCCATGGCATCGGGCAGCCAGAGATAGAGCGGAAACTGCGCCGACTTGCCCATCGCACCGATGAAGAGCAGCAGCGCAATGCCGGTCGCAACGTTGGTGCTGAGCTGTGGCGCCGCGTCGGCGATGTCGAGGTAGTTGATGGAGCCGATCGTGGCAAAGCAGAGGAAGGTGGCGACCATGAAGCCCCAGTCACCAACGCGGTTCGTGACGAATGCCTTCTTGCCGGCAGTGGCGTTGGCCTCATCCTGGAACCAGAAGCTGATGAGGAAGTACGAACACGCACCCACACCTTCCCAACCGAGGAACGTGAGGAGCAGATTGTCGCCGAGGACCAACATCAGCATCGAGAAGACGAACAGGTTCATGTACAGGAAGAACTTTGAGAAATTCTCGTCGCCGTGCATGTACGCGATCGAGTAGAGGTGGATCAGTGCGCCGATGCCGGTCACGAACAGGATCATGGCGACCGACAGCGGGTCGACAAGGAATCCCACGTCGACGGACAAGTCGCCGACCGGGACCCATTCGAAAACGGTCTTCGTGACGACCCGGTCATGGCCATCCTCGGCGAGGAGGCCGATCCAGACGAGGACAGACGCGACGAATGATCCGCCGACGGCGCCCGTGGCCAGCCAACCGGCCGCGGGCTCGCCGAGACGGCGTCCGAACAGCAGAATCGCACCGAAGCCGAGCAACGGGAGGAGCGGTACGAGATAGATGAAGTCGACCATCGTTATCCCCTCAGCACCGAGATGTCGTCTGCGGTCGCAAGGTCACGCCGACGCATGATCGCCACGACGATGGCGAGACCGACCACAACCTCCGCGGCTGCCACCACGAGCACGAAGAAGACAGCGACCATGCCGTCGATGTCGTTGCGCCCCCACGCCAAGCCCACAAAGGTCAGGTTCACGGCGTTGAGCATCAGCTCGACACACATGAACATGATCAGTGGATTTCGGCGGATGAGCACACCCACAGCGCCGATCGAGAACACCATGGCGGACAGTGCGAGGTACCACATGGGGGTTAGTTCCATCAGGCGTCCCCCTCCCCTGCGTCGGCGGGTTCAGCGTCGTCGTCCGACGTTTCTTCGAGCCCGACCGATGCGGCCAGTGCACTCTCGGGAACCGGTTGGAGATCGCCGCTGATCTTGCGGGCCATGACGACGGCACCAACAACGGCGACGGTCAGCAGCAGGCCGGTGATCTCGAAGGCGAGAACATGCTCGCCGAAGATCGTCTCCGCCAATTGGTTGACGTCCGCGACTCGCTGACCGCTCGCGTCCGTGCGATCCAGTGCACGTGCCGGGTCAGCCGACGGGAGCGGTTCGATTGGATCGACCGTATTGAGCAGGGCCAGAAGAAGCCCGAGAATCGCCCCACCGGAGAGGAACGCGAGGGGTCGCTGACCCACGATCGGGTCAACCGACAAGTCCTCAGATTTGTCGACACCGAGCAACATGATCACGAACAGGAAGAGGATCACGATGGCGCCGGCGTAGACAATCACCTGGATGGCGGCGAGGAAGTGTGCCTCCACGATGAGGAAGAGCACCGCGACACCAAACAAGGTCTGAATCAGAAACAGCGCCGCGTGTACCGGGTTCTTCGCTAGCAGAACACCCACCGATCCGGCGAGCACGATGATCGCGGCGACGAGGAATACGAACTCCTGCACTACTCGTCGCCTCCCGTCTCGTCGTCGTGTTGGCCGACCTCGGGGTGACGTACGCCGTAGCCGAGCTCCCCGGACCAGGCGACCTTGTTCTCGTAGTCGGCGTTGCCGGAAGATGCGGTGGCCCGCATCCAACCGGAGGTCGCCAGATCCTCACCGGTGCGCCAATCTTCCCAGGGCAGTTTCTGCGGGCGGCCGTCGTCACCAACGACCAGTTCGGCCTTGGTGTAGATGGCGTCGTTTCGATTGGTGAACGAGAACTCGAAGAGTTTGCTCTCGGTTATGGCCTCGGTGGGGCAGGCCTCGACACAGAGGTCGCAGTGGATACAGCGCAGGTAGTTGATCTCGTAGACGTAGCCGTATCGCTCACCGGGAGAGACCGGATTGTCGGGGGTGTTGTCCGCGCCACGCACGTAGATGCACTGGGCGGGGCAGACACCGGCACAGAGCTCGCAGCCGATGCACTTCTCCATGCCGTCCTCGTACCGGTTCAGGACATGGCGCCCGTGCAGACGGTCGGGCTTGGGGCTCTTCTCGCCTCCACCGTCGTGGCGGTAGTCGCCGGTCACTCGCTCCTCGAAGAGCTTGTTGAACGTGACCGCAAACCCGCGGATGTAGTCGAAGACGTCACTCATCAGCCGTACTCCACGAGGTCAGATTCAGCGCGAGCTTCCTGGGCCATACGAACGGCCCGGAACAACGCGGCGAACAGCAGGGTCATCACCGAGATGCCGATGATGAGAATGGCGGCGGGATTCCAATCGGCGTCGCGCCCGACTCGAATGCCCGCCAGCAACAGGAACCAGAACAGGGCCGCAGGGATCAGGATCTTCCATCCGAGATCCATGAGTTGGTCGTAGCGCAAACGAGGCAGGGTGGCCCGGAACCAGACGAAGGTGAACAGGAATACGACCACCTTGAGGAAGAACCACAGGATCGGCCAGAACCAGCTGATGGTGTCCCACAGGATCGGACCGTCGGGTCCACCGAAGAAGAGCGTCACGATGATTGCGGCCATGGTCACGACGTTCATGAACTCGGCAAGGAAGAACAGGGAGAACCGCAACGAGCTGTATTCGGTGTGGAATCCGCCCACCAGCTCCTGTTCGGCTTCGACGAGGTCGAAGGGCGGACGGTTGAGCTCGGCGGTGCCCGCGATGAGGAAGATGATGAACGGGATGATCCCGAGGCTGAGGACGTTCCAATAGCCGTCGACCTGCTCCTGCACGATCTGGTTGGTGCTGAGTGATCCGCTTTCCAATAGGACAGCGGCGAGGCTGAGGCCCAACGCCGCCTCATAGGAGACCATCTGTGCGGTCGCCCGCACGGAACCGAGCAGCGGGTACTTCGATCCCGAAGACCAGCCCGCGAGCATCACGCCATAGATCCCGAGCCCAGACATGGCGAGGAACACGAGGATGCCCATGGGCGGATCGACGAGTTGGAGGAAGGTCGTGCGACCGAAGATCTCGACCGACCCGTCGCCGCCATCCTGGAAATTGCCGCCGATCGGCACGATCGAGAACATGAGGAACGCGGGGATCAGCGAGAGGTACGGGGCGAGCTTGAAGACGAAGCGGTCGGAGTTGTCCGGTGTCAGGTCTTCCTTGAAGAAGAGCTTGATGCCGTCTGCGAGCGTTTGCAGGATGCCCCATGGTCCGGCGACGTCAGGACCGATGCGATTCTGCATGTCGGAGACGACCTTGCGTTCGAACCACACCATGAGCATCACAGACACCAGCAACATGGTGAAGATCAGCACAACCTTCACCACGAGGAACAACAGATCGAGGCTGGTCCAGTCGAAGTCTTCCAGGTAGGCCTGCTGGGCGATCGTCATCATGAGACGCGCTCCAGAGAAACCGTCGTCACGGTTCGGGCCGAGTCGAGCAACGACGCGGCCGACGCGTTCGGCTGATTGAACTCGATCGCAACCGCTCCGGCGGGAACACCTGGGTCTGAGATGACCGGCACGGTTACCGAGCCGGACTGTGACGTGACCTTCACCTCGTCACCTTCGCTGAATCCGAGGGCAGAGAAGTGGGTGGGGTTGACCGAGGCGGATGCGCCCGCTGCCAGCTGATTGAGCGACGGGCAGTGCGTGAGGATCGTTCCCTCGTCGTACATCTTGCGGGTGACGACCAGTCGAAGATCCGACGAGTTGGGGACGTCCACCGCTGGCGGTTCGACAGAGTCGATCGAAGTTCCGGTCAGCAACACACCGTCGGTGTCCGCGGCCATGACGTCACCGAGTGCCACACCCGAATGCAGCGGCGACGCGGCGGCGAGGTCCGCCCACAGCTCGTCGATATCGATGAAGCCGAGGTCGACGCCGAGTTGTGCCGCGATCTCCACCGCGATCATCCAGTCGGCGCGAGCCGTACCTGGAGGTGTCACCTTGCGAGAGATCGGGCTGAGCCGGCCCTCGATGTTCGTGAATGTACCGTCGACCTCGGTCGCGGAAGCTGCGGCCGGGAAGACGATGTCGGCCCCCGTGGACGTGAAGTTCAGGAGGCTGTCGACGGCCACAAGATGGCTGACCTTGTTGAACCCTCGCTCCGCCAGACCGGCATCGGGGAAGTCGGTGAGCGGATCGCAGCCCAACAGGATGGCAACGTCGATGCCGCCTTCCTCGGCGAGATGCAACATCGCCGTGGTGTCGAGACCTTCCATCGCCGGCGTGTTCGCCCAGGTACCCGGCGCTTCCGGACCAACCGCCTGGCGTCCCGGCAGTAATCCCGGAGCAAGGCCCATGTCGAGCGCACCCATGACATTGCCTCGATGCAGCGCCGGCAGGAAGGAGGCGTTCGGGAACAACGCCGCCATACGCAGGACAGCTCGTTCGATGACGGCCGGCGAGTCTCCGAGTGACCCGGAACCAACCACGACCGTGAACGACTCTTCGTTCCGAAGCCTCTCGGAGACGGCGGCAATGTCGTCGCCGTCGACACCGGCGGCATCCCCGAAAGGATCGCCGAGTGCATCAACGAGTTGATCGAGCTCGCCCGGAACTGGGTACAGGCTGGACGTCGCGTACGGAGCAAGGCCGCTCGATCGGGGAGCAATCTCGATGATCGATGCCCCATCGTTCTCCGCCGCGTGGCGGAGGCGAAGGAACAGCGAGCCGTGAGTTTCTTTCGGGTCGGCGCCGAGAACGACCACCGTGCCACCAGGGGTACAGGCCGCGTCGATCGTGGTGCGAGGCAGACTCAGGAGAGCCTTTCCACCAGCTCCGTCGCCGAGTTGTGCGTCCACATTGTCGGTGCGGAGCACACTCTTGATCAGCTTGGCCCAGGCGTACTGACCCTCGTTCGTCATGCGGGCGCCGCCGAACACCGCGATGCGTTCGGGCTCGACACCGTCGAGCGCCTCCGCGACCTTCGTGAGCGCCAAGGCCCATGAGCCAGCGACGAGTTGATCACCCTCATCGGTGGGGTTGCCGAGAGAGTCACCGCGAAGAAGGGGCTGCGTGAGGCGGGCGTCGGAGTTCCACGCTTCGAAGCTGAAGCGTTCCTTGTCGGAGAGCCAACCCCAGTTCACCGGGTCGCTGTCGACCCCCAGGTACCGCAACACCTGGTTACGTGATGACTGGACGGTAATCCGTGAGCCCACGGCATCGAGTGTCGCCGTGGAGGCGATCTCGCTGAGGTCCCACGGCCGTGCCTTGAAGCGGTAGGGCTTGGCGGTGAGCGCACCAACCGGGCAGATCTGGACGGTGTTGCCCGAGAAGTACGAGCTGAATGGCTCGTCAGGGAAGGTGTTGACCTCCGTCTGGTTGCCGCGAGCCTGGAAGTGGATCAGCGGGTCGCCAGCAACTTCGGATGCGAACCGGGTGCAGCGATCACAGAGAATGCATCGTTCGCGGTCGAGGTAGACGATATCGCTGATGGGAATCGGCTTCTTGAAATGCCGCTTTTCTTCGACGAAGCGGCTCTCCCCCGGACCGAACGCCATGGTCTGGTCCTGCAGCGGGCACTCGCCGCCTTTGTCACAGACAGGGCAGTCGAGCGGGTGGTTGATCAGCAGGAATTCCAGGACACCGTCCTGGGCCTTCTTCGTGACGTCGCTTTCGGTGAGCACGGTCATGCCATCGCTGACCGGAAGCATGCACGACGGCTGCAGTCCGGGGCCGCGGCCGGTGTCGACCTCGACGAGACACATCCGGCACATACCAACTGGCTTCATCCGCGGGTGGTAGCAGAAACGAGGGATATAGACGCCGTGACGCTCGGCAGCCGCGATCAACAACTCACCCTTGTTGGCCAGGATCTCCACGCCGTCGATCGTGACCGGCACTCCATCAGCTACGACCTCTGCTTCCGGTTCGGTGGCAGTCACGACTGCCCTCCCGCGGCGACGTTTGGCGCGTTAGCAACAAACTCGAAGGAACCCGACGGGTTCCCGGGCGCTACGCGCAGCTCCGCTCCCCTCATGAGCCGACCTCCACGGGCACACCCGAGATTTTGGCGTCGAATTCGTGGCGGAAGCGGCGGATGGCCGACGTGATGGGCGCGACCGATGATGGACCGAGCGGGCAGATCGTGGTCTGCCGAGGTGGGAACGGCACGGCTTCGAGTCCCTGAGACTCATCGGATGCAACCGGGTAGGGCCCGGGCGAGATGTTGTCGGCGACATCGAGCAGAAGGTCGATGTCCTCGGGCCGACCGTTGCCATCGAGGATTCGCTGGAGGATCTTCTCCTCCCAGCTTGTTCCCTCACGGCACGGCGCACACTTGCCGCAGGACTCGCGGGCAAAGAAGCGCACGACCCGCAGACACGCCTTCACTGCATCGGTGCTGTCGTCCATGATCACGATGGCGCCCGACCCCAGCATCGTTCCGGCCGCACCAACCGGTCGAGCCTCCAGGGGCAGGGATACGTGCTCCGGGAACAGCCAAGGAGCGGAGCCTCCACCGGGGATGAACATCTTGAGTTCGTGACCGTCACGGATTCCCTGGCAGTAGTCGTCGCCGTAGATGAGGTCCTCGTAGGTTGTGATCCCCTGCTCGACTTCGTAGACGCCGGGGCGTTTCACGTGTCCGGAGACCGCGAACATGCGGGTGCCGGGCGACGTTTCGCTGCCGTGCTCCTTGTAGGCGTCGGCGCCGTTGACCATGAGCCACGGCAGGTTGGCCAACGTCTCGACATTGTTCACGATCGTGGGCTGTCCGTACAGGCCAACGGCGGCCGGGAAGAAGGGTGGCTTCAAACGAGGCATTCCTCGATTGCCTTCGAGACTCTCGATGAGCGCCGTCTCTTCACCAACGATGTACGCGCCGGCACCCCAGTGCAGGATAATGTCGACGGAAAAGTCCGTGCCGAGGATGTTCTTGCCGATATAGCCGGCTTCGTAGGCCTCGTTCAGCGCATCGGCCAAACGTTGCTGAGCGATCGCCATCTCGCCGCGAACGTAGAGGAAACACTGCGACAGGCCGATCGCATAACACGCAATCAGACATCCTTCGATCAGCTGATGGGGGTCACGCTCCATCAACAGACGGTCCTTGTACGTGCCCGGCTCGGACTCGTCGCCATTCACCACGAGGTAGCGCGGCCACACCTCCGCTGGACAGAACCCCCACTTGATGCCGGCAGGGAAACCGGCGCCGCCGCGACCGAGCACGGTTGCATCGCGGGTGATGCCGTGGCACGCGTCGGGCGCCTGAGCGAGAGCCGCCTTCAGCCCTTCGTACCCCCCTGTCGCGAGGGAACGCTCAAGGGTGTAGCTGTCTTCGTAGCCGAAACGGCTGGTCACCATCTTGGTGCCGGGAGAATCGACGTATCCTGGTGCGTGAGGAACGTATTCGCCGGTGCTCATGACGCATCCTCCGTCGCGTTGGCGTTCAACCAGACCGGAGCCTCATTGACCTGCTCCGGAGGCAGGACCCCCGCCATCTTGGACTCGCCCGTCTGCTGACGGGTGAGGCCGAGCGTGCCATGGGACGGAATCGGCTCCCCCGGGTTGGCGGTGACGAGCCCCTGCGGATGACGGCCAGCTCGCAGATCCGCAATGATCTGGTCGAAATCGTCGGTGCTGAGCCGAAGGCCGTAGCGGTAGTTCACCTGCATACAGGGCGCCTCGGTGCAGGCGGCGATACATTCCACGTCTTCGAGGGTGAAGAGGCCGTCCTCCGTTGTTCCACCGGGGCGGATCCCGAGAGCTTCCTCTGCGTGATGCAGAAGCTCTTCGCCACCGAGCAGCTGACAGGAGATGTTCGTGCAGACGTTCACCATGTATGTGCCCACCGGGTGCAGCTTGAACATCTCATAGAACGTGCAGGTGCCGCGCACCTCCGCCGCGGTGACACCGACGAGCTCGGCCAAATGGGCCATGGCGTCGTCGGAGACCCAGCCTTCCTGTTCCTGCGCGAGATGCAACAGCGGAATGAGGGCCGACTTGGGTCGGGGGTAGCGAGCGATCATTTCACGAGCCAACGCAACATTGGCGTCAGTTAGACGACTCATGTGACGGCCCCCAGTGCGCGCGATGTTTCGCCGTCAGGCGAAACTCGGTTAGTGAGCGAAGCGAACGGCGTCGATGTTTCGCTGTCAGGCGAAACTCGGTTAGTGAGCGAAGCGAACGGCGTCGATGTTTCGCTGTCAGGCGAAACTCGGTTAGTGAGCGAAGCGAACGGCGTCATCGGTCGACCTCCCCCATGATCGGGTCGACGCTGGAAATGATTGCGACGGCGTCGGCGAGAAGCCCGCCGTGCATGAGGTGCGGAAGCGTCTGGAGGTTCACGAAGCTCGGCGCTCGGACGTGCATACGTGCGGGGGTGGAGCTGCCATCACTCACGAGGTAGACGCCGACCTCGCCACGCGGGCTCTCGACGGCGGCGTAGGTTTCGCCTTCCGGCACCTTGAATCCCTCGGTGAAGATCTTGAAGTGGTGGATCAGTGCTTCCATGGACTCGTCAATGCGGGCACGCGGCGGCGGGGTGACCTTCTTGTTCTGGACCCGATAGTCGCCCTTCGGCATGTTGGCAACACACTGTCGAACGATCCGCATCGACTCCCGGATCTCGTTGAGGCGGATCGCATATCGGTCGAAGCTGTCGCCGTAGGTGCCGACGATGACGTCGAAGTCGACATCGTCGTAGGCGAGGTAGGGCATGTCCCGACGCAGATCCCAGGAACTGCCAGCGGATCGCAGCAGCGGGCCGGTTGCCCCCAAGGCCAGACATTCGGCCTCGTTGATGACACCAACACCCTGGAGACGCTCCCGCCAGATTGGCTGGCCGGTCATCAAGATGTCGTACTCCTCGAGCCTCGGCTCGATGAGGTCGCACAGACCCAATACGTCTTCCTGCCAGCCGTCGGGCAGATCCGCAGCCACACCGCCGGGGCGGATGTAGTTGTGGTTCATGCGCAGGCCGGTGACCTTCTCGAAGAACCGCAAAACCTCTTCGCGCTCACGCCAGCCGTAGATCATCATCGACACGGCGCCGAGGTCCATGCCGTTCGTAGCCATGAACAGCAGATGAGATGTCATGCGATTGAGCTCACACATCATCATGCGAATCCATGTGGCCCGCTCGGGTATCTCAACCTCAAGCAGGTTCTCGACCGCGAGCGAGAATGCGAGCTCCGTGAAGAGTGGAGCCGCGTAGTCCATGCGGGTGACGTTGGTGCAGCCCTGCAGGTAGGTGAGCTGTTCGCCCGTCTTCTCCATGCCCGTGTGGAGGTAGCCAATTATCGGCTTTGATCGAAGGACGGTCTCGCCTTCCATCTCGAGCATCAGCCGCAACACCCCGTGCGTGGACGGGTGGGACGGGCCCATGTTGATGATCATCTTGGAGTCGCCGAACTCGTCGGTCGTCTCCTGCGACAGCGCCGCGACCTCGGCCTCGCTCATGCGCAACACCGCGTTGTCGATACCCGTCACTCGACTGGCATCACCAACCAGGCCATCGTCGGCGTGACTGCTGCCGGTCGTCTCGGTGTCTTCGGTGAGCGCCATCAGTCCTGCCTCGGCGCAGCTTTGAACTGCACGGGAATGCGGCCGACCTCGAAGTCCTTGCGCAGCGGGTGCCCCTGCCAGTTCTCCGGCATGAGTATTCGACTGAGGTCGGGATGCCCATCGAACTCGATGCCGTACATGTCGAACGCTTCGCGTTCCATGGCTTCGGTGCCGGGATAGAGGTCGAAGATCGACGCGATGGAGTCACCCTCCGCGACCTGGGCGCGCACGCGAATTCGCTCGCGCTTGACATGGCTCAACAGGTTCACAACAACTTCGAACCGCTCGGTTTCGATGCTCGCCGGAACCGCAGGTCGGCCACCCAGGAGATAGTCGACGCCGCAGAGATCAACCACCTGACCAAAACCCTCGGCCTGGAGGTTCGCCAGCAGCTCGGGGTAGGTCTCGGTAGTCGCATGGAGCACGTTCTGGCCGGCGATGACCGTAACCGGGGCACCGTGAAGTACGGGCGCCGGCTCGACGGTCACACCTTCGGGCTCCTCGTCGGGAGTTTCGACGTCGGACATCTCAGGACCGTCCGATGGTGACGGGGGCAGACTGCCCGTCTCTTTGTGCAACCTCGATCATGGCGCCGCCGTTGTTGGCTTCGCGACGACGGAGCAGATCACCGTTCTGAATCGAATCATGAAGGGTGAAGATTGCGTGCAGCAGTGTCTCGGGGCCGGGAGGACAGCCCGGAGCGTAGACATCGACGGGAACCACCTGATCAACACCCTGCACGATGGCGTAGTTGTTGAACATCCCGCCGCTCGAGGCGCAGACGCCCATCGAGATGACCCACTTGGGTTCCATCATCTGGTCGTAGATCGTGCGCAGAACGGGCGCCATCTTTTGAGAGACTCGACCGGCGACGATCATGAGATCCGCTTGACGAGGCGAGGCTCGGAAGACCTCCATGCCGTACCGAGCCATGTCGTAGTGCGCGGCACCAGACGCCATCATCTCGATCGCGCAACATGCCAAACCGAAGGTGGCGGGCCACAAACTGCGGGCCCGAGACCATCCGACGAGTTCCTCGAGCCGGCCGGTCACGAAGTTGTGTTCGAGACCTTCGAGACCATGTGTAGCGAGGCTCTTTCCCTCGCCCTCGGGAGCAAAAAGACCCATTAGGCGGCCTCCTCCCCTGGGCGTCCTTCGGTGCCGACGCGGCGGATGGTGCTGGTCGTCGTTCGTTCGGCGGAAACCGCTGCCTTGAGTCGCTTGGCCTGATTGACAGGACCCCACTCCAAGGCGCCGTTGCCGATCAGGTACACAAACGACTCGAACACCGCGAAGCTAAAGATCAGCAGTGCGACGAATCCGAAGACACCCACGCTTCCGTAGGACACGGCGAATGGGTAGAAGAAGATCAGCTCGATGTCGAACACGATGAAAATCATTGCGATCAGGAAGAAGCGAACCGGGAAACGCTCAGGGGTTTCCTTGGCCGGTTCAATGCCACATTCGTAGGCCTGGCTCTTCTTGTCGTTGGGACGACGCGGCGCCAGCAGCTTGGACGCGATAAAGCTGATGAAAGCAAAAAGAACGGTGAGGACGAGTAGACCAACGAGGGGGACGTATTGCATCAGCCCTCAGCCTCGAACTCCTCGACCCGGGCCATCGACTCGAGATCGCGCACGTGCATCATGTAGGCCAACGTCAAGAAGATGATGAGCGACCCGACGGTGATCATTGCCGGCGGGAAACGAAGGTTGCCGAGGTCACGAATCATGACCACCGAGATGATCGGGGCGTTCTCATCGGGTTCCGCGAATCGAGGGGCCTCGCCTTCGACGCTGACCAACGACTCCTCGGTTACAGCTTGCAGCTGCACGACCGAATATTCGCTTGGGTTTTTGATTCGTGCACTGTTTGCGATCCAGTGCCAGCCACGACGCAGGTTGTCCGCACAGAAGGTACAGACAGGATCGATGTCGCGGTCGAGACGGGGTTTGCCGCCAATGCGGAACGCATCGAGGAAACGGAATTCGTTCTGAGACTCGAAATCGAAGCCTTCGTGTTCGACGATCCCGGCGCCTGCCGTGGACTGCGCTTCGCCGGCCTCGGCGGTGTTCATGATCTCCCAGCCGTTGAGATCCGGGATTGGGCCATCGACCTCAGCGGCCTCCACAAAATCGGGTGCGACAGACATGACCTGTGACAGCGTTGTTGCGGTGCTCCGCTGAAAGGCTCGCAGCCACGCCGCTTCGAACTCCTCGTCGGTCATGCCGCTGAAGTCCTCGCTGGTTCGGTCAGGCTCTTCGGTGAACTCCGCCATCTCGGTGACGCCTGCTTCGAGGCCCAGCTCGGCGACTTGCAGCCCGAGGCCTTTCAACTCGGCACCCTCGGGTAGGTCTCGAGCGACCTCCACCGACGAGCTGGAAATGTTGCCGCGGTTGTAGTCGAGGACCTCCCAGCTGACACTCTCGCCCACGAAGCCGATGCCCCGGATCCACCAGAACAGGCCCATGATGACCATCCAGCCAAAGAAACTGGACAACGCGATCAGGGTGCCAAGCCGAACACCCGAATTGGTGGCCAGCATGAGCCACACAGAGCCGAACAAGACGATCGCACCCGTGGCGACAACAAGGATTCCGCGGATTTCGGGATCGAACCCGATGGCTGCAAGGGTGGCAAACATTACAGGCTCCTCGCGTAGGCCACGACCGCTTGGATCTGGTCTTCGGTAAGTGACGCAGGCCAGGTCTTCTCCCGTTCGACGGTTACGCCATCCTCATCGACCTTCTCGATGATGTCGTCATCGGTGCGAGTACTGAACCCGGGCATCTGACCGCTGCCCTGACCGGCGACGCCATATCGTTCCCCATCTACCGAGCCCTTACGGATGAAGTCGACATGGGAATCGAAGTCAGGGAACTGTGCGATCTCGGACCCACCCGAAATGTTGGGCCCGAACCAGCCGCCGCCCTGAAGGTAGCCGGGTGAACCGTCGGGAAGCTGTGTGACCGGGTTGCCTTCGATGTCGCGATCATTGGCACCGTCGAACGACCATCCACTGGTGTGACAGCGAGCGCAGCTGTAGGCCCCGGAGTCGGCCCGGTTGACGAAGAGGAGTTTGCCGTAGGTGAGGTACTCGGCATGGTCGGGATCGGAAATCTCGGCGACCCATGCCGCCACGGTCTCGGTCGGATACGCATTGCCCAATGCCAGGTTCGCCGCGCTGACCATTGCTTGCGCCGGATCGATCTGGGAGGAGAGCCCCGTCTGTGTTGCAGAGGCCAGGGCCCGCTTGGCATCCTCAAGCTGCGACACCAGCTCGGGTGTTTCCTTCCCGGCCAGTTCCAGCCGACCCTCTTCGATGAGGCCGTCCTGTACGGCGGCCTGCACCGCATCGCTGTCCTTTTGAACGGAACGCAGGTACACGATGATGATGTCGATCTGTTGCTCGGTAAGCGGGCCGCCGCCGGGGGCACCCCACGCCGGCATGACACCGTTGCGGCCATAGTTGAGGATGTAACGAACCTCATCCTCAGTGAATCGGCTGAGCACCGAGGTGAGGGACGGTGCCACCCAGTCCACGGAGGCGACGAACTCGCCGGATCCCTGGGCCGTGAGTGCGTAGGGGGCAATACCACCAGCGCCCCCACCACCGTGGCAGGAGGAACAGTTCTCTTCGAACGCCTCCGCGCCGTCTTCGGTCCACAGCTCGAGGGTGTTGTCGACGTAGCCCTCCTGGCGGCCGGGCTCACCCAGCCAGTACAGCGGAAGGGCAAGGCCAATGATTGCCAGGAGTGCGAGCGCAGACATGAGGCTGCGGTCGAGCATCGTGGTCTCGAGGATGTCGTCGTCGTGGTACGGCTTGCGATTGGCGGCGAGCTCGATCTCACTGCCGACCTCGTCCCGCGACTCCAACAGGTTGAAGAGCAGGTAGACGAGGAAGCCAATGAGAACGATGGCGAGAATTACCAGGCCAACGTTTCGCGTTGCGCTTTGAGCGAGGAACATCACGGTCTCTTGAATCTAGGTGAACTTGGGTTGGGCGGACAGGAATCTAGTGCGAGGTGGCGCCGAGGCAGCTCGGGCCTTCCCGCTCCTGGCCAGTGGTGTTTGTGCCGATGGCCGGGCCATCGATGATCTGACCGGTGTCGACGCTCAGCACGTTGCCAGCGACGGACATCGCGAAGTAGTCCATGCCACGTGGCGCGGGACCGCCGCGCTTCTCGCCGACCTGGTTGTAGAACGAGCCATGACACGGGCATTCGAAGAACTGGGAGCTGCCACAATCCGGCACTCGACAGCCGAGGTGGGGGCACTTCTGATACAGGGCTTTGAAGCCCTGCTCGATGCCCGGCCATGCCGGCGTGGAGCCGTAAATTGCACGGCCTTTCTCCAGCGCACCAGTCGGATACTCCGTGACCCACATGCGGCCTTCTGGCTTGTAGAGGAAACCCCCACCGGCTGCAATCGATGTCCGAACGTCGTTGAGGTCACCGACTTTGATGACCGACCCGAAACCTTCCGAGGCGCCGGGCCAGAGCTGGGCGATAACCGCCAAGCTGAATGCGCCGAGGTTAAGTGCGAACAATCCCGTGATGGAGCGGTTCAGGAACTGCCGCCGAGCCACCCCGATCGCTTCTGGATCGGGCGCAACCCACGGTTCGATCTCGGTGTCATCGAGAGGAATCAAATCCCCTTCGCGGCGAGCCAGAACGGCGGCTTTCTCGACGTCGCGGCCGGTTTGCTCGACCTCCGTGCCTCCACCTGCGGTGACCCGTTCGCGGTCGCGACGCATGGTTTCAGCCGAGACGGAATTCATGGCCGCGTTCGTATCACTCCGACGCGACGTCACGAAGAGCAGAACCAGGCCCAGTACTACGAGAGCAGCGAGCGCAATGATGAGTGCAGGCATTGAAAACTCCTTAGAACTCGAAGAACAGGCCGTCGGCCCACGGCATGATGAAATTGAAACCCGGGCCCCGGAAGAACGAGCCGATCATCACGAGCACGGCCCAATACATGAGGTGCACGCTTTGGAGGGAGATCGCAAACTTGCGATCCTCCGGTTTCACGGACGGGTTCTTGTCGATGTACGGCGCCAGGATCAGGAGGATCAAGCCCATACCGGGGATGGTGACACCGGCGACCATCGGGTGGAACATGGTCAACAACTCCTGCAGCCCGAGGAAGTACCACGGAGCTTTGGAAGGATTTGGCGTCTCGTTGAAGTTGGCGAGTTCGAGCAGTGGTGCGTTCACGAAGACCGAGAAGATCAACAGGAACGCGGTGACGAACAATGCACAGACGAACTCGTTGACGATGAGGTGCGGCCAGGTGTGCACCTTGTCCTGCGGCACGGCCTTGACGTCCTGAATCGAACCGGACTTGACCACGGTGAGAAGACGTTGTGTGTTGGCGGTCGGACCGGCCGGAGCCGAAGGCACCGTTGCAGTCGCAGTCGCCGTGGCGGTTGCGGCCGCAGCTGGGGCTGCTTCCACTTCGCCCCCACCCTCGGCCTTTGCCTTGGCGGCCTTGCTGCGCTCGAGCAGGTGAGCGGGGATCTTCGACTCGGCTTCGCTTGGCGGTGACGCATCGGCAGCGCCCGTATCGGCTGCGGGCGCGTCGGCAGTCTCGGCCTTGGCCCGGGCTTCTTCGGCCCGCTTGCGGAGATGTTCTGGGATTTCGGTCATGTCGTTGTCCCCTTCCTACAGCGGACCGGAGATGCCGCCATCCTTGCGGACTCTCCAGAAGTGAATGGCCATGAATATGACGGTTATGAACGGTAAGAACAGCACGTGGAGGACGTACCACCGCAGCAGCGTGTCGGTGCCGATCTCCACGCCGCCGAGCAAGACAAATCTCACCTGGGAACCAAAGACCGGCGTGTACCCCATCATGTTCGTACCGACGGTCACAGCCCACAGCGCCAGCTGATCCCACGGCAACAGGTATCCGGTGAACGACAGCAGCAGCGTGAACTGCAGGAGCATCACGCCGATGACCCAGTTGAACTCCCGAGGTGCCTTGTACGCGCCGTGATAGAAGACGCGAGCCATGTGGAGGAATACGGACAACACCATGAGGTGGGCAGCCCATCGGTGCATGTTGCGCACGAGCAGACCAAAGGTGACCGCACTCTGCAGCGCAAAGATGTCGTCCCAGGCCTGGGCGGCCGTGGGGCGATAGAAGAACATGAGGAAGATGCCGGTGATCGTCAACAGGATGAATGTGAAGAACGAGATGCCACCGAGACAAAGGGTGTAGCTGACCTTGACCGCGTGGCGCTTCACCTTCACCGGGTGCAGGTGGTACAGCACCGAGTTCATGATCACATAGGAGCGGTTACGCGGGCTGTCGCTGTACCCCTTGCGGAACACGGAGCCGGGCCGGAAGATCGAGTTCCAGGCTTGACTGCCCTGGGTGTTCTCCATCGTCTGGGAGGCCTTCTGCTGCAACTGTTGCAGCACCGGCAGCTTGTTGTCGTCTTTCGCCACGAGCGTCTACTCCTGACTTTCCGTGTTGAGGGCGGGTACGTGCGTGCTCATCCGAGTCGCATCCCGTAGCCGTACCCGTGGGTATTCGTTCGTTGATGGGCATCACCGTCAACTGCAGGATCACCGATCTTGCCGAGGATGATGACACCCGTGGGGCAACGATCGACACACAACGCACAGCGGGTGCACACGTCGTCGTCGATCGTGAAGATCACGTTGTCGGTCGGGTCGAGGCCGGGTTGTTCCGTGCCGACGGCTTCATCGATGGCCTCGGGCAGCACCATGTGGATGCACTTCCACGGGCAGATGTCCACGCAGCCTTCGCACATGATGCACTCGGACTGGTCGATGTGGATGAACTGCTTAGGCTTGACCGCAGCAGAAAGCCAGGCTGCGTCGACCTCTTGCAGGACATAGTCGTCCCGAAATTCGGGCATGGGGGGATTGGCGTCGGTAACGGACACCTATCGAACTCCTTCGCGGACGAGCGGGCGTCCGAATTCGGACGGTGCCTCCTGGGTCTTCTCGGCTTCGACCGCGCGGGCCTCACGGCTCTGCCAGTGACCCCAGTACCAGATGTTTGCGCCGAGAATGATGTTGTAGATGACCACCGCGATGATGTCGCGAATGTGCAGGTAGTTCATCGTGAAGGGGAAATTGCCGCCCTGTTCGATCGGCTTGACGATCTCGAACGGGCCGTGCACAAACTTGTCACCACGCCAGTTGAGGTCCTTGTCCGCCCACTCCAACCAGAAGTGGGGCACCACGCCGTAGACCCAGAAGAAGATGAAGAACACAAACGTGCCGGCGACCATTGCTTCGCCCCAGGTCATCTTCTTGTTGAGAGGTGCCTTCGACTCGTACCAGTGATACACGCCCAGGCACATTGCGGTGACGACCAGCGACGCAACGAACGAAACCATCTACCCTCGTGTCCCTCTCGATCGGTGCCGGCGGTGCCGACGTTTGCAGTGTACGAAATGTCCAGCGCAAGGTGTTGGCCCCGCTCGTGAACGCAATCACAAGTGTAGTGAACCGCGTGCCCGATGACTGGATCTCTTCGTCGGTTTATCACGACCCGATCGGGTCAAGCACATCGGATGGGACCTTCCTCAAGTGACAAGGGTCATGGCCCGAATCTGTCGGAATCTGGAAGCACAGCTGGCCGAAGGCATCGGTCCGCTCCTAATGTCACGCGGGTAGCATTCAGCGACGGATTCCTGTTGGGGTTCGCGCTCGTACCACCCAGCAGTTCGACAAAGAGGCTCAGCGTTGACCGAGATTCCCGAACACCTTCTCAAACGTTCGAAAGCAGCGAAGGCTGCCGCTTCCGGCGAGTCAGCGCCCGAAGCCGACGCCGGAGATGCCGGCACGGCCGTGGAGCCAGCCGCCGCTGCGCCTGCACCTGTCGCCGCCGCAACGGTCCCCGAGGTCGTCGCGGAGCCGGAACCGGCTCGCGTGGCCAACTACGTGCACGCCGCCAACGAGCGCAAGAAGATGCCGTTCTGGATTGCGCCCGTGCTTCTTGCCCTCCCCGTCTGGGCAATGATGTACGTCGGCACCCTCGAACGGGTACCTCAGGGCCTCACCGGCCTCCTGGGCGAAGGTGAGGAGATCTACGTTGAAGCGGGGTGCTCCGGCTGTCATGGCGCCGAGGGTGGCGGCGGCATCGGCCCCGCTCTGTCGGACGGCGAGCCACACCTCACGTTCACCTCTATCGAGGATCAGGTGGTCTGGATCGCAAAGGGCAGCACGTTGGTCGGCACCGGCGTCACCTACAGCTCCGCCGACTCCCCTCGTCCCCGTGCCGTTGCGGGTGGCATGCCCGGCTTTGGTGCGGAGGCCGCCAACTCGCTCGACGCCGAGGAGATCCTCGCCGTCACGTTGTATGAGCGCACCCAATTCGAACCCGGAGATGTCGCCACCGAAGACCTGGCCGTCGCGGCTGCGCTGACAGAGCTGCTCGAGACCGGAGAGATCGATCTGCAGATCGACTTCGATGGTGCGACTCTCACCGCCGCCGATGTCGCCTCCTGGCTGGCACCGGCACGCGAAGCCGTCGCGGCCGAGGGTTAACCGGGCACCACCCGAACGTCGATCATGTCGTCGCTGCCAATCAACAGCTGCACGAACCGTTCGATATCACCGGCGTCGATCTGGCTCAGCGCCCGGAACTGGCGTTCTCGGTCTTTCACCTCGTTGTCTGACTTGTAGGCCTCGTCGAACAGCAGGTCGACAAAATAGCCGTTGTTGATGAAGTTGTATCGACTCGCCAGAACCGAGAACGCCTCGTCGAAGTCGACGGTGCGCAGGCCCCCCATGGCGAGCGACTGCAGTTGGGCATCGACCGTGTCGGCAATCTCGTCGATCCGACCCGGGTCGCCATCGATCGACACATAAAGCTCCACGCCGTCACCGGGTTCCTGGAACTCGATGGAGCTGAACCCTCCGTACGTTGCACCGAGCTGTTCCCGGATCACGGTGAACACCCGATCGTCGAGAACACTCGTCGTGAACTCGGCCAACACCTGGTTCCGAATCGTTTCATCGGCCTCTGCCACGTGGAGCAACCGGAACGCACCACTCGCCGAACCGCTACCAACCGTCTCTTCCACACGCACCGTGCCTGGAGCATTCAGCGGAGCCGGAGTCTCGGTGTCACCGGCTGCGGGAAGTGTGCCGATGTATCGGCGAGCGAGGTCACGCACGACATCGTCGTCGACGTCACCCACCACCGCGACGACATGGTTGTCGAGCTGGCTGAAACGATCCGAGTAGATCTCCAGCGCGTCGGTCGTGGTCAACGTGTCGAGATCGTCGAGCGTGGGGGACGACGCCAGCACTCCCCCGCCGGTGAGCGCATCATTCAACAGGACATCGGCGGCGGTTGACGGGTCGAGGCCGACTTCGGTGACGAGGTCACGTGCGAACTCGACCTGTTGTGCGAAGGCAACATCCTCGACCCTCGGCTGCGTCGCCTGCAGGTGCAGCAGCTGGAACAGCACTTCGAGGTCGCTTGCTGCCGCCGAGCCGCTGAATCCTTCGCTCGCGTCGGCGAGATATGGGCCGATGCCGACTTCGAGATCCGCAAGGTAGCGACGCACCTGGACCCGGCTGTAGTCGGCGACGCCGCTGGCGGCAACCGCGTCGACCGCCGTAGTCGCAACGCTCCCTTCGTCGGGATCAAGCTCAAGTCGGCCTCCGGGCGATTCAGAAACAACGGTCACCTCTCCCTCGGAAACCGTCGACGGAGTGAACAGCACTCGCATGCCATTGTCGAACTCGAGCTCGAAGCCGTCGACTCGGGCCAGTCCACTTGATCGAATCTCCTCGACGGCGTCCGGACGATCCATCAGCTGATCGATCTCGACAATGTCGTCCTCGAATCCACCGAAATCGGCTGCACGAGACTTCTCGATCGCGGCCAGGTGGTTGGATGCCTGGCCGACCCTCGCCTCGTCGGGTCCAACGACCACGATGATCGGTTCACTACCCGTCATGATCCACTGGTAGTGGTTGTTGGCTTTCTCCAAGGTGAGGTCCGAGAGGATGTCTCTGATCAAGTCCACGGAGTCATCGACGCTCAGGAGATCACCGCCCTGCAGGAAGTGGAAAACCATAGCGCTGGCAATCTCGTCGTCCTGGATGGTGCCTTCGGTCTCCAACCGCTGGTCGAGGAACGCACCGACGGTCGCCTTGGCCCGGTCGAGTTCGGATTGGGTGAACCCGTCGCTGATCGTGGCTTCGATCGCGGTCAACATCGCCTCGGTTCCGACTTCGAGGTCTTCTGCATCGCCGTTGAATCCCATGTAGGCCAGCCGCGTGTTGTGGGTGAAGTACCCACCACCGGCGCGGCGCATGTCGAGTTGTCCGCTGTCGACGGATTCGGACAGTCGCTGGTCAACCATCAGGCCAAGGATGACCTCGGTCCACTCCAGTCGCTGGCCCCCAATGGTGTTGCGATCCCACGTGCGAAGGGGGACGTCGATACTGATGAACGAATCACCAAACGCCGGCTCGATCAACGTCTCGACGTACGGCTCGGTGCGAAGGTCGAACTCGGGTACCGACGGGTCGACGGTCTGCCCTCGGGCCTCGAGGTCGGTAAACCGGTCGGTGATGAGGCGTTCGAGATCGTCGAGGCTCCGGTCACCCACGGCGACGATGGCCATGTTGTCCGGTCGGTACCAACGGTCGTAATAAGCCTGCAGGTCGTCCCCGGTCAACGCCAGAACCGATGCTGCGGTTCCGGTGACGTTGACTCCCTCGAACGGGGTTTCGGCGTGATATGCATCATCGAACGCGACACCGACGAGGCCATCACCGGACTCGTCCCGGAAGCGCACTTCCTCCCGGACGACGAGGGCCTCCTGGTCGACCGCGCCTTCGTCGAACGTGACGAAGCCCGCCCATTGCTGCAGGACATCGAACGCCGTCTCGACCCGTTGGCCGGTGTCCTCGACGTCAATCTCGTAGAACGTGAACTCGGTACCCGTGGCGGCGTTGGTGTCGGGTCCTATCGTGGCGCCGATCGATCGAAGCACATCCTGCACCTCGGTCCCGGGCCAACGCTCCGTGCCGTTGAACATCATGTGTTCGAGGAAGTGCGCGGCCCCGGTACCGAGAGGATCCTCGTGGAACCCGCCGGCCCGGACGGCCATACGGGCGGACACCTTGCTACCAGGACGGTCGTTGCTCTGTACGTAGTAGGTGAGTCCGTTGTCGAGGACACCCATGCGAATGTCGTCGCTGATTTCCAGGGGTGTGTTGTCGACCTCGGGGGCCGTGCCCTTCGCTCGAGCGACAAGCTCCACCTCGTCGGCGGTGACCGGGGCGGCCGTGTCGTTCTCGATCGACGGCTCGGTGGATGCCGACGAGGCGATGGTTCCCACGGATGGGGTCGGATCGTCTCCTCCCGTGCAAGCTGACGCCAGCAACGCCAACGCCGCAACTACCGCAATCCACCGCAATGTGCATCTCCCAGCCGTTGTCGTCGGGGGTCCGTCGACATACGCCCGACGTTAGTCGAGCGACACCCCTCCATCGGCTCCACCCAAAGGGGTCTGACCCCTTTGGGGATTTGGGGGTCAGACCCCTTTCGGCCAATCACACGCTTTTTCGTTGATATTGAAGGCCACATCCTAGAGACGAACTGACGTTCGGGTCTGACCCCTTTTTGGATTTAGGGGTCAGACCCCTTTTGGGATTTGGTTGGCCAGAATCAGCGTCGGGAATCGCTTGAGGGGAGAAGTGCTGCGGACTTCTCCCATACAAGGCATCCGCGGATGTCGAGCCGAAGTCTCGACGTGTTACAGCGCGAGGGCGGCGGCTTGGATGGCTTCGAGTGCTTCGTCGATGATGGCGTCGGTGTGGGCGAGTCCGGGGAAGAGGATCTCGTAAGGGCCGGGGGCCAGAGCCACGCCTCGTTTGAGTAGTTCGTGGAAGAAGCGCGGGTAGACGCCGTTCTCGGCGAGCGCCCGCACCTGATTGCGGCCGTCGAAGGAGAACGTCAGCCCTT
>SHLQ01000152.1 GCA_004282895.1 Acidimicrobiales bacterium | reverse complement strand
ATGCTGCCGGCTGGCTCGCGGACGTACCCCGTGCGACAACCGATACGGTCATCGATCGCAGGAGCGGCGATCTCCTCGAATCCGGCAGTGATCGCATCGTTCCAGGCGCCGTCGAGATCGGCGGCTTGATAGAGGATCGAGGAAATGACCGGGCCATGGCGGTCCATGAGGTCCTGCTCGGCATCGTTGTTCGGCGTGGCCAATGCAGTCAGACACTGGCGACCGTCGTAGGTCGAGTCGGCGAGGTAGACGAGGCCGTCGCCGTTGCTGCGAGCGTCGTGGATGATGCGCTGGCCCATGACGTCGGTGTACCACTCGACCTGACTGTTCAGGTCATTGCACATTTGAACCGGGCCGAGCGTGGCGAGCTGGCGCTGGCCGACTGGCCGGAACTCGACATCGGGGGTCTTGAAGTGGCCCACGTACTCCATGATCTCGACCCAGCGCCCCTCGGGGTCGATGGCGACGAAGCCGTTGTAACTGTCACCGAACTCTTCATAAGGCATCGCGACTGTGGCGCCGTTCGATTGGAGATGGCCCACAGTTTCTAGCGCGTTGGGCACGATCCAACACACGTGATTGATGGCGGAGTCGTGCTCTGCGAACCAGCGACGCTCGTATTCGAACTGATACGGAGGTGCTTCGAGCTGCATCTGAAACGGTCCACCGCAGGCTAGGAACGTGTAGTCGACGCCACCTTCGCCGGTGTGGTGCATGTCGTCCGTGCCTTCCCAGTAGTAGGCGGGGATGGCGTGATACCACTTGAGCCAATTCCACATGGCGTCGCGCGGATTCTTCTCATAGATGCAGAGGTGATGCAGTTGGTAGGTCGGCGTGGCCATTTCGGCTCCCTGGAGGCGTCGTTGTCTTATTGTGGGTTAAGACCCATAATAGGGCAATGCCACGCGTAAGTGCATCGACGAAAGCAGAACATCGCGAGCGACTGCTTTCGGCCGCAGCCGCCGAGTTCGCTGCCAAGGGATTGGACGGCGCTCGCGTTGACGACATTTCCGTGGCTGCCGGCCTGGCCAAGGGCACGATCTACAACTATTTCGACTCGAAGGCTGACGTGTTTCGGGCCGTTATCGAAGCCTGGTCTAGTCGCACCGAGGAAGTCCGAGGCGAGATCGACGATGAGGCCCCCGTCGAGGACCAGCTTCGTTCAATTCTCGAAGCCGACATGCAAGTAACGGGTGAGATCGAGGAGTTTGCCCGCACGGCGTTCAGGGAGGTTCTCACCGCATCTCCCGAAGAGCTCGCGGACCTGTTGCCGTCGTGGGACCCGGTCGACGCCGAGATTCAGCGGGTCGTGGAGAACGCCCAGGCTGCAGGTGAACTGCGATCCGACCGATCGTCGATTGAGCTCACCCGCTTTCTGCTATCGCTGACGAACGGCATGTTGCTCGAGCATTGGTTTCCCGACTCGGATCTGACGCTTGAAGAAATTCCCGAGCTCGTTCTCGACTACTACTTGGACGGCGCCCGAACGCGGTGACTGGCTTCGCGAAGTGAAAGGATTGGGTGCATGACGAATCCTCAACCGCTCGGCGGCAACGAGATGCCGCGCTTCGCTGGCAGCGGCACGTTCATGCGCTTGCCCGGGATATCCGATCTGGCCCACCTCGATGTTGCAGTGGTCGGTGTTCCTTTCGACCTGGGAACCTCGAACCGTCCAGGTGCTCGCTACGGCCCAAGGGACATCCGGGCGGAGTCGGTGCTGTTGCGGCCGTACAACATGGCCACCCGTGCCGCGCCGTTCGACAGCCTGCGCATCGACGACACCGGTGACGTGGCAACGAACGCGTTCAACCTTGCCGACTCTGTCGATCGGATCGAGATGCACTACGACTTCCTCCTCGCCCATGACGTGAAGCCGGTGACGATGGGTGGCGACCACACGATCGCGCTGCCGATCCTCCGGGCGATCGCGAAGAAACACGGCCCTGTGGGGATGGTGCACATCGACGCCCACACCGACATCAACGATTCGATGTTCGGTGAGAAGGTCGCTCATGGCACACCCTTTCGCCGTGCGGTCGAGGAGAACCTGCTCGACGGCGATCGCGTGGTGCAGATCGGAATGCGCGGCACCGGCTATGCGGCGGACGACTTCGACTGGAGTCGCGAGCAGGGGTTTCGCGTTGTGCAGATCGAGGAGTGCTGGCACAAGTCGCTCGTCCCACTCATGGAAGAGGTGCGGGAGAAGGTTGCCGGAGGACCGGTCTACATCAGCTTCGACATCGACGGACTCGACCCGGCGTTCGCTCCGGGAACGGGTACGCCCGAGGTGGCGGGATTGACCGTGCCTCAGGCTCTTGAGATCATCCGAGGGTGCCACGGCTTGGACATCGTCGGATGTGACCTCGTTGAGGTGGCTCCGATCTATGACACGAGCGGTGCAACTGCGCTAACCGCAGCCAACCTGCTCTACGAGATGCTCTGTGTGCTTCCCGGCGTGGAGTACCGCAGCTAGCGAGCCCGGTCGGCTGCCCAGTGGCCGAGGAGACCGAGGTAGCCCTCGACGAACTCTTGAGTGTCTGAGTTCTGCATCCGATGATCCCCGATCGGGAAGACGGCGGTAGTGACATCGGAGCTCTCCGCGGCTTCAAGAGCTCGGCCTGATTCCTCAGCTCCTCGCCAGGGCGGTAGCAATGTGTCCAGACCGCCGTACACGGCCAGGAACGGGCACCTGACGCTGCGCAAGTCGGAGACCGGCTCGTGGGGCTCAGCGATGAGCTGAGTGACATGGTGCCAATCGCCAGGGCCCTCGATTGTCGGGAAACTGCTGTACCAAGGCTCCTGACTCGCTGGCGTCAGTAGGTCATGTGAGATGGATTCGTAGTCCTCCCCGTTGATCGCTGCGAGTTGCAGAGCGTTGGCGAGGCTCAACGCGTCGCTGATTGCCCGCTGGTCATGCCCATCGATTCGAAGTGCGTGTTCGCAGTCGTACAGGATCTGCTCCCGGACGCGCAGAGTGGGGGCTGAGCTGGCGATGGCGAATGCCAGCTCGTCCAGTCGGCTCGCCAGTTTCTGCACGAGCCACCCACCTTGGCTGTGGCCAAAGATTCCAACGCTCTTCCTGTCGATGGAAGGATGGCTTCGAACAAGCTCCAGGGCAGAAACCATTTGCTTGGCTCTGTCCTCCAGGCCGTAGTCTCGCCAGTCGCCGGACGATTCGCCGCATCCTGGTTTGTCGAATGCGAATGTCGCGATGCCGTTCTCTACGAAGGTGTCGCGGATCGGTCCGAAGTAGCCACCGGAATCTCGATCTGCCGGCCCGGAGCCCTGGGCCATCACCGCAACTGGGTGCGGTCTCTCTTGGGACGGGAGGTGGAGTGATCCTGCCAGCGTGAGTCCGTGCCAATCGAACCACAGCATCACCGTTTCGGACATCGTCACCCTTCGCTCGTGCTCAACCGACGTGCGCAGCGAAGTCGCTGAGCACGATCGCGAGCGTTTCCAATGCGTGGGTTGCGTTGTCCTTCGAGAAGGGGAGAGGTGGACGCATCTTGACAACGTTGCCATGTACGCCGGCTGCCCCCATCAGGACGCCATTGTTCCGCAGGGCGGTGATGAAGCCCTGTGTTAGCTCGGGCGACAACGGTTGACGCGAGTCGCGGTCGGTCACAAGGTCGATACCCCAAAAGAGGCCTGCGCCGGACACGTTGCCGATGAGCTCGTGATCGTGGGCGAGGGATTCGAGTCCGGCGCGGAGGACCTCGCCAGTGTTCGTCACATTGGCCAGCAGATCCTCTTGTTCAATGACATCCAAGACAGCGTTGGCTGCCGCAGCGGAGACGGGATTGCCGCCGAACGTGTTGAAGTAGCTTCGCTGGTCGGCGAACGCAGCGGCGATGGCCGGTGTCGTGACCGTGGCCGCGACCGGATGCCCCGCACCCATGGGTTTGCCCATCGTCACGATGTCCGGGAGCAGTCCGTATCGCTCGTGACCCCAGAAGTTCGTTCCAAGTCGGCAGTAGCCGGCCTGCACCTCATCGGCGATCACGAGCCCTCCGGCCTCCCAGACGTGATCCGCGGCCTGCGCAACGTACCCGTCCGGGGCGGTTAGAACCCCCGGGGCATCCCAGCTGCAGTCGATGAGGATCGCCGCGACGCCGTGTCCGTGGCGGCTCAGCACGCGAGCTGCTTCGGCAACCTGGTCGGCATACCGCGTGGCTGCGTCGTCCGAACGGTGCTGACCCCGGTAGGTGTTCGGTGGATCGACGACCTGAATCCAATCGGGTCGTTCGCTTCCCGAATGTCGGTTCGATGAGAGCGCTCGGACGAGCGTCGAGTTGCCGTGGTATGCGTGCTCGGTGACGATGACGCCGTTGTTCCCTGAAGCCGCCCGAGCTACCTGAATCGCGAGGTCGTTGGCCTCGGTGCCGCTGCACTGCAACCACGCCGAGCCAAGATCACCGCCGAGGCGGGAGCCCAAGCGTTCGGCCAGCGTCACCACACCGTCGTGCAGGTACCGGGTGTGCGTGTTGAGCGTGCCGGCCTGCTCGGCGATGGCGCTAACGACATGGGGGTGACAGTGGCCCACCGAAGGCACGTTGTTGTAGCAGTCGAGGTACTGCCGACCGTCAGAGTCCCAGAGGTGCACACCCTCGCCTCGCACGAGGTGAACGGGATCGTCATAGAAGAGGCGGTAGCTCGGCGCGAGTGCCTCGTGTCGCCGGTGCAAAAGGTCTTCGGTAGTCATGTGACGTCCAATGCGGTCGAGATGTGGTTGAGGAATTCGTTGCTGTCTTGGGCGAGCCAGCTGGTGAGGTGGTTCATCGCCCGCGGTTTGGAGGAGCGGATCTCTTCGGACATGTGTGGGCATTCCGCGATCTGAAAATCGAAGAGCAGCGCAGTGAGCACACCGCGAGCGGTAATCGAGTCGTAGAGCACCGCAATATCCTTCGCGTCGAGCGGGTACTCGTCGTGGAAGCCGGAGATGATGGGCGTGAGCGCGTCGAGTGGGGTTGGTCCAGCGTTGACAAAGCTGATCCCTGGGATGGCCAACTCATTCGCGAGCGGCGCGACCACCATGTCGCCGAAGTCGATGAGTCCTCCCACCGACGTGGTATCGGGGTCCCGGAGGATGTTTCCGGGATGGGCGTCGTTGTGGATGATCTGGTGGCGCCGGGTTGAATCAAGGGCGAAACCAGAGGTCGCAAGGTGCTCCTGCGTCCAACCGGCGAGCTCGACGACGTCGGGTTCTGCATAGGCCCAGAGCGCGTCGCTGCTGACGAGCCCGTTGGAGATGTCCCATGCCATGAAATGCTCGGCGTGCGGATGGTCGAACGTCGCAAGTGCGTTGCACAGACGACCGAGCAGTGATCCAACTGCCCGGAGCTGTCCGGCGGCGAGGCCCTGAATTGACTCCTCGTCGAACGCGTCTCCTGGAAGGAACGTTAGAAGACGGGTTGGGTGGGTGGAGCCGTCGGGGCCGAGGAGCTCGGTTGAGGTAGCGCCGTCAATGGTTGGCACGACCCGCGGTGTCGGAAGTGACGGATCCGTGGCCTCGAGGTGGCGCAGGCCTTCAATCTGGAAGTCGACGATTCCCGGGTCTTCGTAGGCGTTCGCGACCTTCAGTACGTACGATTCGCCGGCGCCGGTGGTGAGCCGGAGGTTCTGATCGCGCTCACCGCGAAGCTGCTGGGGCTGCCCGTTGATGCCATAGACGTCGCGGGCGAGCTCTTCCAGTGCCTCAACCGGAAACTCAGGCGGGCGAAATTCGAGGTCCTCGGCGGTGAGGGAGTGGGGCGTCATGTTCGCCCCGGTCTAGCCGAGTGCGGCCCGGATGTCACCGAGGCGATCATCGTTCACGTGGAACCAGGCCCACTTGCCTCGTTGTTCACGCTCGAGGATTCCGGCTTCGACGAGCTGACTCAGGTGATGGCTGATGGTCGGCTGGGACTTCCCAAGGATCGCGGGGAAGTCGCACGCACAACCTTCGCCGACGTCGGCGATGATGCTGACGAGACGCAGGCGCACGGGATCGGCCAAGGCCTTGAGGACGCGAGCCAGGTCCACGGCGTCGTCCTCTGCCAGTTGTGCCTCCGAGAGGGGAGCGCAGCAGATCTCCTGAATCAACGGGATTGTCTTGGCCATGAGGATATTCTACAGAAACGTATTGACATTTGTCGATACGTAGTTATCATATTGACAAACATCGATATGGGAGCTTGACTATGGAGCACCCGAGGAGAAGGCAGACAATGAGACTGCAACTGGCAATGAACGTGTCCGATCTGGACGAGTCGATCGACTTCTACACGAAGATGTTCGATACACCCCCGGCCAAGATCAAGCCCGGCTACGCGAACTTCGCAATCGAGAACCCCCCGCTCAAGCTCGTGCTCTTCGAAGGTGAAGGCGACGGCGGGACGATCAACCACCTCGGGGTGGAGGTCGAAACCTCAGCCCAGGTCATCGAGGCCGAGCAGCGCATCGCGCAGGCCGGCATCGAAACCACCGGAGTCGACGACACCATGTGTTGCTACGCCGACAAGACCGAGACGTGGGTCAACGCTCCGGACAACCGGTGGGAGTGGTACGTGAAGAAGGGCGACAACGAGCAGTTTAAAAACATCCAGCTCGGCGACGGAGACTCCTCCTGCTGCGTGGCGCCAGTTGCCGAGGCTGCAGAAGCAACAGAAGCCCAAGCTGCCTGTTGCTAACGTCTGGCTCATGGCCAATTCCATGAGCACGAATCTGATGGTGATCGACGTCGCCGAAGCATTGCACTTCTACCGAGATGTCATCGGCGGCGAAATCGCTTTTGTCGTCGACAGCAATCAGGAGACGGCGATGGACGAGTCCATCCCCGAAGACGCGGCCTTCGCCTCCGTCCGCATTGGCGACAGCGAGCTCATGCTGCAGGAGCGCATGAGTCTTGTCGAGGATGCGCCGATGGTGACCGCCGACAGCGAACCTGGCGGAACCTTCGCCATGTACTTCCGCGTGGACGATGTCGATGAGGTCGTGGCCAAACTGCCCGAAGGAACAGAGGTTCTCAAGCCATTGCAGATGACCTGGTACGGCATGAAGGAAATCTGGGTTCGCGACCCCGCCGGCTACGTCATCACCATCGGCACCCCCGAGGGCGACCCGCCGGTCTAGACCGAATACATAACGAATCCGGGCAGTGTTGCACGGTTCTGTCATCTATTCGGGTGAAATGCAGCGATCCCGATAGGTTCACGCAATGACGATGATGCCTGCGCCGAACACCATCGGCTTGATGTCGCCGTCGCAGCGGCCGCTGACCTTCTCGACGATGGCTGTCATCGCGGTCGCGGCGTACAACAACCTGTCGGTTAGCGCGGCGCTTCCCGCGATCGGCGACGACCTCGGCAACCTCGCCTGGCTGCCGACCGTGGTCACCGTCGAGCTCATCGCATCTGCCATAGCCGTGCTCGCCGTGGGGCCGATCATCGACAGCATCGGCGCGAACCGGGTCATGCGGTTCCTGTTGGTTGCATTCATGGGTGCCGCGCTGGTCGCAGGCCTGGCGCCGACGATGGCGGTACTGATCGTCGGTCGAGCTCTGCAAGGACTCGCATCAGGCGCGCTGATCGCCACGGTCATGGCTGCGATGGGACTGGCCGTGCCGGTACATCTGCGAGCGCGGGCCTATGCGGCCAATTCGTCCGTATGGGGAGTGATGGGACTTGCGGGCCCCGCGGTGGCGGCGCTGCTGCTCACCATCTTCGACTGGCGAGCGCTGTTCTTCGTGAACATCCCCGTGGCGGTCTTTGCGTGGTTTGTCGGTAGGAACGCGTTTCCGGGGCCGACGGAGCACGCTCGAGCTGCCAAGTCGGACCGCGTTGGCATCACGCTGGCGGCGCTGTTCACCGTCATCCTGCTCGGTGCCATATCGGCTCTGACGTGGTTCACTCCATTGCTTCTCGTGCTCGGAGGTCTCGTTCTCTGGACCTACCTTCGATATGAGCGGACGGCCAACGACCCGGTATTGCAGCGCCGACATCTGTTCGCTGAGAAGTTCCGTTGGCTGCACATCACGGCGTTTCTGGTCATCAGTGGTGGAATCGCCGCCAACGCGTTCCTTCCCGTGTACATCAAGGCGGGTCAGGGCGCCTCGACGGGTCAAGCCGCATTCACGGTGGTGTTCATGACCGTCGGCTGGACCATCGGCGCGTTCGTTTCGAGCCTGATGGCCGAGCGACGGGCTGGCGAGTGGGTCATTCAGGTGTTCTCACTGATGCTGGCGATCGTCCTTGCTGCGTCGGCGGTTGTGGTCGGACTCGACCTGCCGCTGCCGCTGCTGTTCGCGTTGTTCATGTTGGTGGGTGGAGGTC
>SHLQ01000151.1 GCA_004282895.1 Acidimicrobiales bacterium | reverse complement strand
GATCGGTCGCACGCGACAGCGCCGCCGCGAAGCCGCAGTGCCAAACTGGGCAGCCTCGCACTGGTTCAACCATCGCGGAATCGAAGTCCGTTGCATCCCGACAGCCTCACCGATGGCGTTTGCTGTGCCAGGCCGCGACCCCCACGTTGTCGTATCCGAAGGCCTGCTTTCACGCCTGACCGAGCACCAAGTCAACGCTCTCATAGCGCACGAAGCCGCTCACGTCCGACTCCGACACGATCGCCACTTGCTTGCTCAACTCGTGTATCTCCAGGTGTGCGGTTGGCTTCCTGGCATGGCCTGGGTAGCGAGCGCACTACACACCTCGGTGGAGCAATGGGCGGATAGCGACGCCGTTCATGGCAACGACGCCAGACCTTCACACCTCTGCACAGCAATTCGCCTTGCATCAGAACTCAGCTGTCGACACGGGCTCGGCGTGTCTCGGTCAGAATTGGCTGTCAGGGACCCGGACGCTACCTCAAAGAGACACGGCGCCGCTCTGATCGGACTTGTTGGGTCGCTCTTGGCGGCAAGTCTCATGGCCGTATCCCATAGCATCACCGAGATCGGTATCATCGCCGCGTCATTACATTAGCGATACTCCGTGACTGCCTCCGGGGTCCCGGCTGATCAGGGCCCGAGTGGGCACCAACGAAAGCATGGAAATCGACCAGAGTGACCGCCTCCGATGTGACTCGATCGTCGACGAATACCACCGGCTCGCCGCAGATGATCTCGTTGACCTGGTGGCCATGCGCCGGGTGGGATTCCTCCACGACGTAGCGATCAACGTCGTCAGGTCATCCGAGCGAGAAACGGCGATTCGCGACTTGTTTGCGTTGGAAGATGCAATGCGTTCGGGACCAGCAGCCGACAGTTGATCCGTGCCCCAGCACCTACGTCAGCAAGAGGACCCTCGCTACGCGCCCATACGTACCGTGACAGCCTGTAGTAGCATTGTCTTGAAACGGACCGAGGAGCCACCCTTGTCAGACCGGCTTGACAGGCAATGGTCGATTCGCACCGCTGCGAGCGAACTTCCAATCAGGGAGGCGGAGGCGATCTGGCTAGTGGACGTATGTGGATGTACGTACGCGCAAGCGGCCGAAGAAGCGCGAACGTCGCCGCAGACAATCTCGTCCCTCGTTTCTCGTGCGCGACCGGCGATTCGTCGCAACATGACGAAGCGCATCGCCATTGAGGAATCCGGCTGATCGGCTACTTAGCTGTATGGCTCAATCGCTATCGGTAGCCCAGCGCGTTCGCCAGCAAGGATGAATTCGTTGATCTCGATGATCTGGTTGCGGGCCTGTCGCCTCGAAAGATCTACCACCCATTGGTCATCCGCGCGATCAGCTGCTGCAAGTCCCATGTCGGCCCCGCCACGGTGATGAGCAGCCATCAGCTCGAGAAACATCACGTCAGATTCCAACCCTTCGGCCGTCGCTAGTGCGTCAATCTGCTCATCGGTCGCCAAACCCGGCATGGATTCGACGGGCATGCCCATCCCCATCCATGCCATAGCGGTCTCGGGTCGGTTCTGCCTGCTGTACCCCCAGCTATTCAACTTGTTCTCCATCAATCCGATCTCGTACGACTGAAAGAGCAGAATCTCGCGAGCAAATGTCATCACCTCGGTTGATTGGCCATTGGCAAGCCCATATTGGGCCATAGTCAATGCCTGCTCATGATGTGTGATCATGTCCTGCAGGTAGCCAACATCGGCAGAGTTCTCATCGGGGACGCTTCCCGCGTTCGCAACGAAGTACCCAATACCGAAGCCCAGCCATAGCAGGGCGGCACCAAGTGCCAAGAAGCGTCCCAGCCCCCAACTGGCTCGGCCGCCCTCATGCGCTTCCGGAGCATCGGAGCTCCCGATATCACCCGTCATCTCCTCAGTGGCTTCATCAGATCCAGTCCTCATGGTCTCATACGGTAGCGATGGCCTGCCGGTTGCAGGCACGACCGAGTTCGCACTAGATCAGGTCCCGCTGCAGCCACGAAACGCACCAAGTCGCTGTATCCACTTCGCTCCGTTGGCGCGGGCAACGCGGACGCGGCTTACGGTTGTGGCGGTGACTGTCCGGTTCGGTAGTTGAGAAGTCGCAGTGCATTCGCGACGACGACCAACGTGCTGCCTTCGTGGGCGATGACTGCGAAACTGATCCCGAGGCCAGCGATCGTGAGCGGGATGAGGACCGCAACGACACCCAGGCTGAAGAACAGATTCTGTTTGATCGTGCTGCTTGCGCGCCTGGCCAGTCCGACTGCGGTGGGCAATCCGTCGAGCTTGTCGGCGAGCAGCGCGATGTCCGCAGTCTCGAGCGCAACGTCGCTGCCTGCAGCGCCCATCGCGATGCCGACATCGGCCGCGGCGAGCGCGGGGGCGTCGTTGACGCCATCACCGACCATGGCCACGCCGCCCTTATTCGAGAGGCTCTTGATCGCGTCGACCTTGCCGGCGGGAAGCAACCCACCGCTGGCATTGTCGATGCCGACGTGGGCGCCAACAGCGGTCGCGACACGCTGATTGTCTCCCGAGAGCATGACGATCGTGCCAACGCCAAGGTCTCGCATGGCCTGCACGGCTTGAGTGGCGTCGTCACGGGGAGTGTCCATGACGCCGAGGACCCCAAGGAACCGCGCGCCTCGTTTGACGACCATGGTGGTGCGACCGGCGACCTCGAGCTGCTCGACTGTCGTCTCCACATCGGCTGGGACCTCTGAGCCCTCGAAGAGGGCGAGGTTGCCGATCATCACCGTCTCGCCCTCGATGCGTGCGGTGATGCCTTTGCCGTTCACCGCCTCGACGTCGTCGGCGTCGGGAATCGCGTGTTCTGCGAGACGTTGATCGAGTCCGGTGGTGATGGCTCGGGCAATCGGATGGTCGCTCAGGCGCTCGACGGCCAGGGTGGTGAGGAGCAGCTCCTCTTCGAGCTCCGGGCCAACCGGCTCAGTGTCAGTGAGTATCGGGCGACCCTCGGTGAGGGTCCCAGTCTTGTCGAACGCCACGGCATCAACGCTGCCGAGCGCTTCGAGCGGGCCACCACCCTTGACCAGAATGCCAGCGCGGGCAGCCCGCGCAATCGCCGCCAGGACAGCGCTCGGTGTTGCGATCGCAAGCGCACATGGACTCGCGGCCACCAACACCGCCATGGCCCGGGCGAAGGAGTCGGTGAAATCGTCTCCCAACAGCGGCGGCACAATCAACAGCACGGCCACGAGTACGAGTACCGAGGGCACGAATACTCGCACTATGCGTTTGGTCAGCCGCTGGGTCGGGGAGATCTGGGTTTCGGCCTCCGCTACCAGCTGCACCACCCGGGCAAGGGTCGAATCTGCAGCGACCCGGAGCACCATCACCTCGATAGCCCCCTGGCCATTGAGCGTGCCGGCGAAGGTTCGGTGCACGTTTGCGACGCTGTCGATGCCATCCAACGCAGCGGCTGGGTCGGCGATGGAGCGTTTGTCGACTGGAACGGATTCGCCAGTGACGGGCGATTCGTCAACCGAGGTTTCCCCCGCGATGATGACTCCGTCGGCGGGTATTCGCTCGTTGGGTCGCACGACGATCACATCGCCGACAATCAGCTTGGCAACCGGAACGTCGATCTCGGGCTCTTCTTTGCGACGGGCGGTGGCGGGAGCAAGCTCACCCAGCGCCTCGATTGCGTTGCGGGCCCGGTTCATCGCGTAGCCCTCGAGCGCATGTCCCAGCGAGAACAACACCAGGAGCAGGGCCGAGTCCGACCAGTGTCCGATGGTGGCCGCCCCAACTGCGGCGATCAGCATGAGCTGATCGATGTCGAACACCCGAGACCCAACCGACAACCACGCATCGCGGGCAACGAACACGCCAGTCACAGCCGCAGCGACGATGTAGAGGACTGTCACCGATGTGTCGAGATCGCTGAACCAGTCGAGCCCTCGGGCCACCAGGTACACCACAAGCGAAATCAGGGACGCCCCCAACTCGACACGACTCGCACCATGGCCATGCCCATGCGCATGTTCGGCCTCGTCGTGAACGTGAGCGTCATCCTCGTCGTCCGGTACCCGCTGGGTCGTTGCCTTCAATCCGAACTCTTGCATCGCGGCGAGAACGTCAGCCTCGCTCGTGGCGTCGAGTTCGTATTCGACGCGAACGACGCCTTCGACGGTTACCACCGCATCAACAACGCCCGGGATCGTGCGTACGCGACTCGTCAACGCCGAGGCGCGGCTCGTGTTACCAACGCCTTCGACACTCGTCACGACGTGGCCGTACCGACGAGCAACAGCAGCACCGGCGGCCTCAGCCTTCGCCCGCAACGTACGGGTCGACACCGACCCGGCCGCGACGTGGAGGCACACCTGGGTCCGGCGTTCGGTTGCGTCGCTGCGTTCGACGAGGTGAACCGACTCGACGCCATCGATCTGGTCCAGCGCCGCTACCAGGTCGGCGACACATTGATCATGGCCGTCATGTGCATTGGGCAAGACAACATCGAGATCAATCTGCAACGTGCTCACGGTTTCTCTCCAGTCTCGGGCACGGTCCCGGCCGAGAGATACGCAGCCCCGGACATTGCTTCGTCATAGACGACATCGGTGAGGAGTCGTTCGATCACTTCCCATGGCCGATGTGACTCGTAGGCCTCCGACACGCCAAACGGTCGGCTCAATGCCGACCCGGCGCGCGTCACCCAGTCTGGCCATCGATCCGGATGCCGCAAGCCGTTCAAGACGATCCGACCACCCGGCCGAACCTGGCCGACCAACGAGGAGATCACCTTCTCATAGGTCGGGAGCATCTCCATCGCATACGTCGACAACACTCCACCAGTGCCCCCCTTGGGAAACTCGTAGACGGTCATGTCTTCCTCGACCAGCACCACGTTCCCCAGCCCCATCTCGTCCACCTTCGCCTGGGCAACCTTGAGCATCCCAGGCGAGAGATCAACACCAACCACTCGCCCTCCAGAACCGACCGCAGCTGAAAGCGTTTCGAGATTGCGGCCCGTTCCCGTGCCGAGTTCGACCACGATGTCACCGGGCTCGAGTCGCAGCTCTTCGATCGCTCGTTTCGCCAACCGGCGTGCGCCGAACCAGCCATAGGGCTTCGACGCCACGTCGTAGAACGGCGCCATCCGGTCATAGAGCGAGCGAACCTCGGTCGCCTCCAACACCGCCACCGCGTCCTGCGGCTCAGCCTCGATCAACAAAGCTGCGAAATCTGCGCGAACCGGAGCCGGCGTGAACGCAGAAACGTTCGAACGCCCGCTGTTCCCAACAGGGAACCGGCCTGTCACCGATCCCGGGCCCGCGACGAGCAGGCGAGCCACTTGACCGACGACCTCGCGAACTGAACGGGTCCTCCACCCCAAACCCAACATCCAAGCATGTACTCGAACATGTGGTTCCGCCCACGGCTGAGACAACACATGTGCGTCACCGAGGCATGACCACGCCCCTTCTACGTTGCCGTCACGCTCCAAGCCTTGTGCCTCAGCACGCAGGTCGGCGATCTTCTCGGCGATCAAGGTGGGCGCACGCCCGATCAACGCTGCTCCTCACGACTGTGTGCAACATGTTCCCTCGACAGATCGAGCACCATACGAACGTGGGCGTCATCGAGCCGGTAGAAGACGTTCCGACCCGCACGCCGGTTCCGCACCACACCCGAACCCCGCAACAGGCGCATCGCCTGCGACACCTTTGTTTCCGACGCATCGACAACCGCCGCGATATCGCACACGCACAGCTCCCCCGCCTCCAACAACGCAAACAGAATCCGCACCCTCGTCGGATCACCCAGCAGACGGAACATTTGTGCCAGCTCAGAAGCCTCCTCTACATCAAGAAGGCTCGCGGCAACGGTCTCGACCCTCGGGCCGTCCACCAAAGGCACCGAACACTGATCCAAACCCACTACCGATTCCTTCACATATGTGAAGGTATGCGATCAAGGCGAAGGGTGTCAAGCTACCGCTGACGGCAGTCAGATTCCCTCGAAGCGAGTTGCCGCATTGACGAAGACTCTCGTCGGCGGTACTTCTCAGTAGTCAAATTGTCTGAACGAACCGTCGACGGCGATCGCAAAGACGATCTGTGACGACCAGGAAGCCTCGTCGCCCCCCATGCCGGGTGAATCTCCAGGCATGCCGGGTACAGACAACCCCACTGCCTCTCGCCGGTTCGTCAACAGTCGCTCCATTGCTTGAATCGGAACGTGACCCTCGACGACGTACCCGGCGACCAGCGCCGTATGACATGAGGCCAACTCGTCAGGAATACCCCAATCCAGCCGACGCCGCCTTCGATCAGGATCTTCCTCAAGCCGTACCTCGATCCCATTGTCTGCCAGGTACCCGACCCAACCGGTGCAACAGCCTCAACCAGGGTCGCGCCACACGTCCACCACAACACCATCAAGCGCGGATGATCCTCCGCCCGAGGCCTCGTTGGATCGACCCCCAACCAAATCCGCTTCGTCCGCGCATCCAATCAACAGAAGCCCGACTCCCGCACCAACGATCTGACCCATCAACGCCCGCCGCGACACGCGGCGTGAACGTGGAAGCATCGAGTCGTCAACCATCATGAAATCCGTCTCAGACACTGACACCGATGCTTAGCAAGCCTGTCAAGAATCCTCTCCACGTCTACTCCTCCTAGTCCGATACGGCAGCTGTTACAAGTGCGCTTAGAAACAGACCTGTCGACCGCGGGCCTACTCCATTCGTCTCTCCGAGCCGAGGTTGACGAGAGGACACCGCCCGACCATACTTCCGAAGTGCGACAGACTGTAGCTCAATCCGAAGAGAATACCCGGTGGGCGATCGGCGTCAACCAATTGGTCGCCGCCGTTGCGATCGCCACCGTAGTGACCCTTCTGATCATCGCAGTCACAAGCGCTGGGGGCGTCCAGGACGCACCCACGTTCGGAACTCAGTCCACAAATGCGCCCGACCGTCCTACCAACGATGAGGCTATGATCCGGGCGCTCGTGAGCTTCGGGCCGATCGGAGCCTGGGTATCCATCGGTGCACTTCTGCTGGCCCGAGCCAATCCGGGGCGCAAGATGAAGCTCGGCAGGAGCTCGACGTCAACACCCAGATAGAGTCGCATGACCAAGTCCACACGTGACACACCAGCAGAGATGAGGGCGACAGCTACTCTCTGTCGCATATGAGAGCGTCGTTCCTTCGAATTGCGGCCATCGGTGTTGCACTCCTCCTGATTGCGGCTGGCGTGGTCGTCACGCGACCAGGATCAGAAGGCCAATGCCGTCCCATCGACGGGTCGGCGGCCACGATCTGGATCGAGGCAGCGCTGGATGCAATCCGCCGCGACTTTCCGGCTCCGACCGTCCACTCTCGCAACCTCTATCACCTCTCAGCAGCGTTGTGGGACACGTGGGCTGCGTTCGACGCCACGGCATCAGGCGTGTTCGTCGACGAACCTCAGGTCGCGGACAACGTCGTTTCGGCACGCATCGAGGCAATCAGTTTCGCGGCCCACCGAATGCTCACTGAGCGCTACCGGGACTCGACTGGAGCCGAGCAGAGCCTCGCCGAGTTCGACCTAACGCTCGCATCCTTGTGCTTCGATCCAGCTGGCGGCGCCGAGCCGGACAGCCCTGCCGCATTTGGTGTTCGAGTGGCCGATGCGATTCTGAGCGAGGCTCGCAATGACGGCTCCTTGGAGACTTCCGGCTATGCCGATCCAAGCTATGCGTCGGTGAATCCTCCGCTGGTCGTCGACGAGCCTGGCACTGAGATGGTTGATCCGAATCGTTGGCAACCGCTGTCGCTTTCCGAACAAGTCACCCAGAACGGACAACGCATCGAGGCGTCGCTCCAGGAATTCATCGGGCCGAACTGGGGCTTGGTCACGCCCTTCGCGATCGACCCGCACCCCGACCGTGGACTGCCGTTCGACCCGGGGCCACCGCCCCTGCTCGAAACCGACGCGGACGACTTCGTCGCAGGAGCGAGTGAAGTCGTTGAGTTCTCCTCACGACTTGACCCGTCCAGCGATGCGACGATCGACATCTCACCAGCTTCGCTGGGCGACGTGGCGCTCGGCACCTACGACGCCGAAGGCAGACCAGTGAATCCTGTCACCGGAGCGCCTTACGCGCCGAACGTCGTCCTGGAAGCGGATTACGGCAGGGTCATCGCCGAGTACTGGGCCGACGGACCGGACTCAGAGACACCGCCCGGACATTGGAATACTCTCGCAATAGACGTCGCCAATGTGCTCGAAGCGGATGAGGCGCTCTCGATCGATGGTCTTGCGGTTAGTCGTCTCGAGTGGGACGTGAAAGTCGGGCTCGCGCTCAACGGCGCGCTCCACGACACCGCAATCGCGGTCTGGGGCACCAAAGCGCACTACGAC
>SHLQ01000150.1 GCA_004282895.1 Acidimicrobiales bacterium | reverse complement strand
GTTCAGTTGGGGCAGCCACTTGAGCCAATCCCACTGTCCCAGCTGGTTTTCGTCCGCGGCGAGCGAAATCCGCAAGTCGGACGCCGACGACTGCGTGGCGAGGGTGACGGCGATTGCTCGGGCGCACGGCAGCGCGAAGTCGCGCGGCCCGACGATTCCCACCGGGCCCATCGTGAGGTCGGCGACGATGGGGACACTTGTGAGGAGCGAATTGTCATCGACGATCTGCTGCAGCGCCGTCGTCAGCTCGAACTCACTATCCACCTGCACTTCCCAGTCGACCTCGCCGTAGCCAACAACAACGTTTGCGAAGTCGCGGTCGCCGCGGCTTCGGTTCCAGTAGCCGGCGACTTCGCCGCGGGCGGCGCGAGCCAGCTCGGGAATCGACGGGTTCGCCAACCGAAGTTCCTGTTCGACCGAACGCCGGGCGGCGACAACCACTTTCTCGAAGGTCTCGACCAGCCGCTTCGTACGCTCGTGGTGGTCACGAACCTCCTTCTGTCGGCTCATTCGTCGAACCAACAGGGCGGCGGTCGTAGCCGCCAGGATGACTGCGGCCACGGCGAAGAAGGCCGGGCTGGCGACGAACCCGACGACCACCAGCAGAAGGACGACCGGAATCGTCCCCAGCCACGCCATCGGGAAGCCCTCCGGTTCGAGGCGTGGAAGCACGGGCGGCGTCACGGATCGGACGGTCGATCCAATGGCGCTGCGGGTTCGTTGCCGGGTGGTCGACGGGTCGATGGGGATGCCGCTCGGTGGCAGCTGCCCGATGGTGTACCGCGATGCACCCGCATTCAGGATGCGGTCGGTGAGTGCGGTGCGACCGGTGATGCGGACGTTGTCGATGACCACGGGTGAGACGCCCGGCAGGACCGTGATACGACCTGTGTCTGACACCTCCAGGGAGAAGGCGTTTTCGGCCTCCGGCGAAGCCGAGAATCCAAACGTTCCTTGTGGCAACAATCGTGAGTCACCTCCGGGCAGGCCGGCGAGCTGATCCACAACGACGACCGGGTGGTCATCGCTCTGGAGGGAGTTGGGCCGGTCGATGTCGAGCACCACCCCGTCAAAAACACCGCTCTGGTCCAGCGAATGCCACGCTGGCAACACTCGACCGTTAATGCTGAGCGAACTGTCGGCGGCGCCAAGAATGTCCGCGAGCACCTCGATCGTGGCATGTGGCGGCAGCAGGACCTCGAGGTCGGTGACGTCGTCGCCGTATCGCACGCGGAGTCGTCGAACTTCGGTCATATCAGCCGAGGATCCCGTGGACGATGAATTCGGCGCGACGGTTAGCGGCGCGCCCCTCTCCGAGCAGGTTGTCTGCCTGGGGAACAGATTCTCCCAGCCCGATGGCATCGATACGTGACGCGTCAATACCTGCGTCGAGCCAATAGGCCTTGACACCTTGAGCGCGCCGCTCGCTGAGAAGTTGATTCGCCTCCTCAGAGCCGACGCTGTCCGTATGAGCGATCACACTGATGCGGACCGTGTCGATCTGTTGCATCAGCGAGGTACCAAGATCGAGCAGCGGGGCAAAGCCAGGATTGATCTCGGCGCTGCTGACCGCGAACAGGACCTTGTCGTCGACGTAGAGCGGGGCCGAGTTCGGCACGGGGGCTTCGGGATTGAGCACGTACTCCACCACCACATTCTCCTGCCCGAGGACGGCGGCTGCCCGCGACGCGATCAGATCGGCGATGTCCTGGCTGGGCACCTCGCCTCGCAGGTAGACCTTTCCGCCGGAGAACACGGCGGTGCGCGTGTCCGGGTTCGCGACGCCGTCGATGAGCGTCTGTCGGGCAGGCAGACGGATCGTGATCGAATCGTTGGCCGGGGGTGTGGTCGTTGTGGTGCTGGTGGTGGTCGTCGTGGTTGTTGTGGCCACCGCACTCGTCGTGGTGGCGGTGGTGGGCGCGCTGCTGGTTGTCGACGGTGTTGTCGTTGCGGTGGTCGTGGGCGCCGTACTCGAGGTGGACTCCTCGACGGCACCTGCAACCTCGGTAACCGGAGTGCGACCGCCGTCATCCGAATCGAGGAAGACAAACCCGATACCCGCGAGGATGACCGCGCCGGACAGAAGCAGGATCAGCCACGCCGGCGTCGGGTCTGGCCCCGGGTCCTGCGGGGGCACTGCCGCCGGCGTTTGGGGGCGAAATTGACGATCCCAAGAGCTGTCGGGGGGCGAACTGGTCACGGAACGTGAGCGTATCCGAGCAGTGCACAAAGCAGGAGCACGGATTGTGACCATCCATCGTCTGATCCAACGAAGAGTGGGTTAATCGATGATTTCGGCCTCGTGTAGTGACTGCAGTGCGTCCGGGGTCAGGCCGAGCAGCTCGCTGAGCACATCATCGGTGTGTTCGCCCAACGTCGGTGGGGCGTTGCGATACGTGACCGGCGATGCGGAAAGATGGAGTGGGTTCGCGATCCCCGGTGCCGAACCGGCGGCATGGGGCAGGTCGATGCGACCGCCTCGGTGCTGAATCTGTGGATCAGCGAACGCCTCCGCGAGGTTGTTGACGGTTGCCGCAGGTACACCTATCCGCGGAAGCGCCTCGAGCGCCTCGGCCTTCGACTTGGTTCGCATCTGCTCCTGAATCAATCCCGCCAACTCGACGCGGTGTTGGTTTCGATCAGGGTTGTTCGCGAAGCGAGGATCATCGACGAGGTGGCCGAGCTCGAGCCATCCCATCAATGACGCAAATTGGCCGTTGTTGCCCACTGCGATGATCACGCGTCCGTCGGCGACGTCGAACGGTTGATACGGGGCGAGATTCGGATGCCACTCCCCGCTCCTCGTGGGGGGCGTGCCGCTGATGAGGTAGTTGAGCCCCTGGTTGATCATGAACGCCAGTTGACTGTCGAGCAGCGCCACATCTATGTGCTGCCCCTCACCGGTCTGATCCCGGTGGTGCAACGCGGCCAGCGTGCCGACGGTTGCATACATCCCAGAAGCCTGGTCGGCGATGGCCGTGCCGGCCCGCAGTGGGCCGGCTCCAGGTTCGCCGTCGGCGCGGCCGGTGACACTCATCATGCCGCCCATTGCCTGCGCCAGATAGTCATAGCCGGGCTGTTCGGCCATGGGACCGTCCTGCCCGAAGCCGGTTATCGACGTGTAGATGATGTCGGGCTTCACCGCCCGAATGTCGTCATAGCCGAGACCTTTCTTGGCCAGCGCCCCGACCTTGAAGTTCTCCACGATGATGTCGCTGACAGCGGCAAGGTCTTTGATCAGCTGAACGCCTTCCGGGGTGCCGATGTCGATGGCGACCGACCGTTTGCCTCGGTTCGCCGAGAGGTAATAAGACGACTCTCTCGTCTCCGTTCCGTCTTCGGCCTGAAGCCACGGCGGACCCCACTGGCGGGTGTCGTCACCCATGCCGGGACGTTCCACCTTGATGACATCGGCACCGAGATCCGCAAGCAGCTGCGCACACGCCGGGCCCGCGAGGACCCGTGACAGATCGAGCACTCGAACGCCGCTCAGCGCACCCTTGTGGACTGGGCCCACCGGGCCGTTGTCAGGCATGGCGGGACCCTACCGGCCACTACGCTGCGATGGTGAACTCGCACGCGGCGCCGGCCGACGATGAGGTACCGATCGACCCCGACGCCAAACCACTGGCACTGTTCGATATGGATGGCACGCTGACCGATCCGGCCGACGGCATCACCGCGTGCCACGTGTGGGCCTGCGCTGAGGTTGGAGTAACGATCGATCCCGCGGCGGCCACGGCGCTCATGGGTATGGTCGCCGAGGACATGCACCGGGAGCTCGGTGTGCCGGCGGACGTCGTGGCCGAATCCACCCGTCTGTACCGGGAGCGATTCGCCGTCGCCGGGTGGCTCGAAGACAAGCCCTATGACGGGATTGTGGAGTTGATCGCGTCCCTCCATGACGCCGGCTATGTGATCGGCGTGGCGACGATGAAGCTCGAACCGTTCGCCGAGAGGATCGTCGAGCGGGTTGGCCTGACGCCGTACATCTCCGTAGTGGCCGGGTCGGACGCCGCTCGTACGCGGATCACCAAACGCGCCATCATCGAACGAGCGGTCGAACTCACCGGCGCCACGCCATCGGGCGTCGCCATGATCGGCGACCGCCACCACGACATCGACGCGGCTCGAGGCCTCGGCTACACCGCAATCGGCGCCGCCTGGGGGTACGGCTCGATCGAAGAACTCATGCGAGCCAACGCCCACGCCATAGCCAACGTCCCAGCAGACGTCGCCGAATTCCTGCTCTAACCCGCCCACAACCCACCAAAGGGGTCTGACCCCTTTACCCAAAAAGGGGTCAGACCCCTTTTTCGCGTAATGGCGACTTTTCGTTGGAAAAACAACAAACTCTCTCACGAGATGGTTCAGAGTTGAACAAAAAGGGGTCAGACCCCTTAGCTACTGCAGGACAACATGCTGCAGCCGACTCTTGTTCTCGCCCAGTCGGGGCGTTTCTCGGCGTACTGCTCGCGGCCGGGCTGTTCGGTGTACGGGTTGCGCATCACATCGAGCAGTTCGTTCACTCCGGTGAAGTCGCCGTCGGTCGCCTGGTCGATCGCGAGCTGGGCGAGGTAGTTTCGCATGACGTAGATCGGGTTGACGGCGTTCATCGCAGCCTTGCGCTCGGCGTCGCTGGTCCCGTCGGCCTGGACGCGCTCGGCGTACCGGGCCAGCCATTCATCCCAGGCGTCGCGAACCACGGCCGTGACCTGGTCGGGCACATAGAAGCTGTTGCGCAGTGGTTCGAACCGGTCGTCGGCCGAGCCGTCGATGGGCACTTCGGCGAGTCCCCGGAAGAACAAGGTCATGTCGGTCTCGGCATCGGTCAGCAGGGCGAGCAGGTCGACCATCAACGGCTCGTCCCGTTCCGTATCCCACTCGACCAACCCGAGCTTGCCGGCGAACATGCGCTGATACCCAGCGCGAAACCTCGTCACGTACCCATCGATTGCGGTTTGCAGTGGCTCGGCATCCTCGATCAGCGGGTAGAGCGCGTTGCCAAGCTGCGCCAGGTTCCACTGGCCGATGCCTGGTTGATTGCCGAAGCGGTAACGCTTGCCGTTCCGGTCGGTGGTGTTGGGGGTCCAGTCGGGGTCATAGTCCTCGAGCCAGCCATAGGGCCCGTAGTCGATTGTGAGTCCGAGGATCGAGAGGTTGTCGGTGTTCATGACACCGTGCACGAACCCGACCCGCTGCCATTCCACGAGCATGTCGGCCGTTCGATGCACGACCTCCTTGAAGAACGCTACGTAGGTGTCTGGCGTGGGCGCACCGTCGCCCGGCCAGAGTTCGGGGAAGTACTCCCGGATCGTGAAGTCCGCCAACGTGCCCAGCTCGTCAAGCTCTCCCATGGCGGCGAAGAGCTCGAAGTTGCCGAAGCGGATGAACGTCGGCGCCACCCGACACACGATGGCGCCGGGTTCGAGCTCGGGATGGCCGTCATAGAGCATGTCGCGCATGACCTGATCACCCGTGAGCGCCAGGCTCAGAGCTCTAGTCGTCGGCACTCCCAGATGAAACATGGCTTCCGAGCACAAGTACTCGCGGATCGAGGATCGCAGCACGGCCAGACCGTCGGCGGAACGGGAGTACGGCGTTCGCCCGGCGCCCTTGAGCTGCAGGGTTTGGCGGCTGCCATCGGGAGTGACCATCTCGCCAAGGTTGATGGCACGGCCGTCGCCGAGTTGGCCGGCCCAGTTGCCGAATTGGTGGCCGCCGTAGCGCATTGCGAACGGCCGCATGCCCGGGAGTACGAGGTTGCCGGTGGCCATGTCCCGGAACTCGTCCGACGCGATCTGTTCTTCGGTGAGACCAAGAAGCTCGGCGACCTCTGCGGCAACGCTCACGAGCCGGGGGGACGCTGTGGCGGCTGGTGCGGCCGGACTCCACGCAACCCGCGGTACCTGCCGTGATTGGGAACTCTCGTTCGCATCGCCCGGGAGCTCGCGGGTGTAGCGATTATCGAAGGAGAGCGCCGAGAGAGTTGCTGTCATAGGTCTCTAGTCAACCAGCCGGTCAGCCGAATCCATTCCCACGGAGAACCCTACGATCGCGCCGCCCTCGTCGGCGTTACGGGCCCACACCTCTCCACCGTGGAGTGCGGCGACGCGTTGGACGATCGCCAACCCAATCCCGTTGCCTGGCTGGGTTCGGGCCAACGAGGATCGGTAGAACCGGTCAAAGATGTGATCAAGGTCGGCCTTGGCGATCCCGGGACCACGATCTTGCACCTCGAAGCGGCCCATGTCGAAGCGCAGGTCTATTGGGCTCTCGGTCGAATACTTCACCGCGTTGTCCAGAAGGTTGGAGACGGCACGGCGTACCATCCTCGGTCGCACCGTCACGATCGCTGATGGCGCATCGACATTGATCACTCGCCCGGTCGTGCGTCGCACCCGCTCCGCTACCTCGTTCACGAGTAGGCCGACGTCGACCTCAGCCGCCGGTTCATCCACGCCGGTCGGATCGGAGGCTAGGTCCACCAACTCCGTGACGAGATCGGTCAGACGCTCCAGCTCGGCGGCGGCGCCGCTGAGCAGCTCCTGCCGCTGAGAGTCGGGGATGTCGGGCGTCGAGTCGAGCAGATCGATCTTGAGGCGAAGGCTGGTCAGCGGCGTGCGCAGCTCATGGCTGGCATCGGCGACCAGTCGTTGCTGTTGATCTCGGCTCACCTCGAGCGCATTGAGCATCTGGTTGAACGAGTCGGCCAGATCGCCCACCTCATCGGTACGGTCGACATTGATTCGAGACGGCAGATCCTGACGCAGGGCCATCTGTTTCGCTGCACCAGCAACGGCGGTGATGGGTTCCGTCAGGCGACGAGCTACCAGGGCACCGAGGAGTCCCGCCAACGCTATCCCCAGTAGGGAACCCAACGCGATCTGCCTTCGCAGCTGGGACAGCCCCGTCTCGGTCGCCTCGATGTTGCGAGCGACCTGGATCGTCGCACTGCGGTTTCCTGAGCCAGCAGGCGCCGCAATCATCCGGTAGCGCTCGCCGTCGAGCTCCACGGTGCTGAATTGTGTCTGGTCGATTTTGCCGACCTCGGGGAGACCGTCGTCGATCAAGACGCCGCGCTGATCGGTCTCGACCCGAAAGCGCACAACTGTGCCTTGATCGAAGTCCGGTCGTCGGTCAGGTCGGCCACGGGCTGCGATCTCTCGGGGGAGCTCCCGCACGGACGCGACCTGATCGCGCAAGAACGTGTCGATGGAGTTCCGCTGTTCGCGCGCCGCCAGGACCCAAAACGCAGCGGCGACCAGAAAGATCGCCACGGATGCGGCCGCAGCCACCGTCAGCGCCAGGCGGGCTTGAAGCTTCACGATCGGACTCTCGCCACGTAGCCGACGCCTCGTTTGGTGTGGATGAGACGAGGCAGATCATCGATCTCGAGCTTGCGACGCAACGCCGAGATGAACACCTCCAACGTGTTGGAGGACGTGTCTTCGTCATAGCCCCACACATGCAGGTGGATGTCGTTTCGGTCCAGGACCCGTTCCGAGTTCTCGACGAGTAGTTCCAGCAGATCAAACTCGATCTTGGTGAGATCGAGCTCGATCTCCCCTCGGCCCGCCCGCCTCGACGCCGGATCGAGCCACAGGTCGGCCAACTTGAGCCGACCGGAGCTGTCCTTCGCTCCCTCGAGGTTGAATGCGCGTAGCAGGGATCGAACTCGGGCGAGCAGTTCGTCCAGGGCGAACGGCTTGGGTAGATAGTCATCAGCGCCCGCGTCCAAGCCCGTCACCTTGTCCTGCACTTCTTGGCGCGCCGTGAGCATGAGGATCGGGTTGGAGAATGCGGACGCTCGTAGTTGGCGACACGTCTCCATCCCGTCGATGCCAGGCAGGTTCACGTCCAAGACGACCAGATCCGGAGCGTTCTCGGCAACGAAGCGCAATCCCTCTTCCCCGGTCTCGACCCCGAACACCTCATACCCCTGAACCTCTAGGACGACGACAAGCGATTCGCGGACTCCACGGTCGTCCTCGACGACAAGAACCGAGGCGGTTGTGGGCGGTACGAACGTGCTCATGACTCGAACAGTATCGACCGTAAGTGAGAGCAAGCTGAAGGACCGTGAGAGAAACCTGAAGACTCTTAACTTGTCTTCAGGTGGAGATCATGGGGACTTTCAGTGATCTGCAGATTCTGTTTGTAGGACATCTCGAACATGTATGTATCGCCGGATAGCCCGGTGGTACAGAACAGAAAGAATCACAATGAGCAGCATCAAGAACATCTCCATGGTCGGCGCTGGAGCGCTCGGCACCGCAGCCCTGGCTTTGGGCGCTGCGGGAATCGCCGGAGCGCAAGAGGACGACCCCACCCTCGAGACCCCGGCTCCGGCCGAGGAGACCACCGAGGATCGCCCGACCCGTGAGGAGCGGCGCATGGAGCGCC
>SHLQ01000149.1 GCA_004282895.1 Acidimicrobiales bacterium | reverse complement strand
GCTGGTGCCAGTATCTGCTTGGCGAAACTCTCGATGGACAACCCATCGAGCTGGCGGGCGATCCAAACCTCGAACTGGCCGTTGAATACGCCAACCGATCTCGTGCCAACCCCGTCAAATTCCTGCAGATGACCGGCATTCTCGGCCCCGAATTGCAGGCGTCCGGCCGGTTCTCTGCGGCATTCGCCCACGCACTCTCCATGCTCCGATCCGACGGAACACGCTCTACCATCGACATCATGATGCACGAAGTCGACGGACAGCATGAGCCATCAAGCACCTGAGGCCGACGCGCCCGCCCTCTTCCAGGGTGAACGCCAACACGAGATAGCGGCGCTCACCGTCGAGCACGGCCGAGTTGAGGTCTCCGACCTCGCCGAGCGTTTCGGGGTCACCACCGAAACGATCCGTCGCGATTTGTCCGATCTGCAGAAGCAGCGTCTCGTCCGGCGAACTCACGGTGGAGCCGTTCCATGGGAGACGCCGGGATTCGAGCCACTCGTTTCCGTCCGCTCCGATCAGCATGACTCGGAGAAACACCGCATGGCAGAAGCAGCTATCCGCGAGCTTCCGGACACCGGCGCAATCATCATCGATTCTGGTAGCACGCTCACCCGGTTCGCCGAAGCGATCCCGAACGCGACCACATTGCGGGTCGTGACGAACTCGTTGCCCATTGCGCTGGCGCTGTCAGACAAGGAGCACGTTGACATCATTGTGACCGGCGGGAAGGTGCGGAAGAACACGCTGGCGATGGTTGATGCTGAGGCCATCGCCGCAATCAAGCCGCTTAGCGTCGACACGCTGTTCATCAGCAGCGACGCCGCATCGATCGACATGGGGCTGACGACGCCGTACCGCGAAGAGGCCGCGCTGAAACAAGCGATGATTCGCTCCGCTCGGCGCGTCGTGGCGCTGGTGGACCATTCGAAATTCGCGAGTGATCAGTTCATTCGCTTCGCGAAATGGTCAGACATCGACGTGTTGATCACCAACACCGAACTTGCTCCGGCAACCGTGGAACAGATCCGCAGCAGCGGCACTGAAGTCGTCACAACCTGAGTGCCACGGTGACGCCACACGAGCAGGCGCGGTCGATCGCCGAACGACTTCCGGACCCACTACCGACGGACCACCGTTTCGTCGTCGCTGTCGCCGGCCCGCCCGCTGCGGGCAAGTCAACTCTTGCGACGGCGTTGGTCGACGAGCTCGACGGGAGGGCGGGTCTGCTCGCAATGGATGGATTTCATTTCGACGACGCCATTCTCGATGCGCGCGGTCACCGGAAGCGCAAGGGCGCTCCTCATACCTTCGACGTGGCGAGTTATGCCAGCACGCTCGGTGTCCTGCGAAGTCAGCCCGCGATCGAGCTGGCGGCGCCGGTCTACGATCGTTCGCTCGGCCTCTCGAGAAACTGTGCGTCCTTGGTGACATCGACTCACCGTATTCTCGTCACCGAGGGCAACTATCTCCTGCTCGACGAGGCTCCGTGGTCGAGCTTGCACGATCTGTTCGATCTCACGGTCTGGATCGACGTGCCGCTCCCGGTGGTCGAGGCGCGAATCCGTCAGCGATGGCAGAATGCGGAGTTCGATGCGGCCGAGATCACTCGTCGCACCGAGGAGAACGATCTGCCCAATGCCCGATTGGTCCATGAGCGTTCAGCAACGGCCGACGTCGTCGTGCTCGCGTGACTGCCGCCGCCGATCTGATCGTCGGCCCAGCGCAACAACTGGCCTATGTGGCCGCTGATGTTGCCCGACTTGCCGCGGCGTTCGTACGCGAATCCGTTGGCGCCGCGGCTGCCGCTTCGACCAAATCGACACCCACAGATGTGGTGACCCACACCGATTTTGAGTCGGAGCGTCTCATTCGGCACGAGTTGATGGTTCGTTGCCCGGGTTCAACGATCGTCGGCGAGGAGTTCGATGATCTTGCCGGCAAGAACTCGGTTGGGTGGATCGTGGACCCGATCGATGGGACCGTCAATTTCCTCTACGACCTGCCGGTGGTGTCGGTGAGTATCGCTGCGACCATCAACGGTCAGGTGGTTGCCGGAGCGGTCGCGGACATTCTTCGGGGCGAAGTGTTCGACGCAACGCTCGGTGGTGGCGCTCGCCGCGACGGCGAAGCGATTTCGGCGTCCTCGGTTAGCGAGCTGGGGCAGTCGCTGGTCGGGACGGGCTTCTCCTATGAGTCGACCGTGCGTGCCCGTCAGGCCGACCGCCTCGTGCACCTGCTTCCGCAGTGCCGCGACATTCGTTGTATGGGTTCGGCAGCGCTGAATTTGTGCTGGGTTGGTTGTGGCCGCCTCGATGCGTACTTTGAGAAAGACTTGAAGCCGTACGACTACGCGGCCGGCGCACTCATCGCTGCCGAAGCGCGCGCCATGGTTGATCTCCCCGAGCGGAACGGCGAGCAGTTCACAATCGCCGCGGCTCCGGCGATCTATGACCAACTGCGGGGTCTAGTCGCCTGAAGGAGCGAACTGCGTCGCGACGAGCGCCAGTTCGCTGGAGCTTCGGGGAGCGTTGCGGGCGTCCCAGAACTCGAGCAACCCGGCATCGTCGTCGCTTCGTTCGGATATGCGGCTGACGGCAACGACTGCTTCCCACTGGCTCAACGAGTCGGCGGTATCGGCCACCAGCTCGTCGAACTGGCGTACGTAGGAGCTGTGCACGTGTTCGAGAAAGCCGGGTTCCGCGTCGGGCAGGTGGGGCAAATCGGCAGCATCGGCGTTGGGGCGGATCAGGATCGAGGATCGCACGACGTCGGCGATCGGATGTCCGATCGTTGCGTCAAACCAATCGATGACCACCGGGCCGTTTGGGCTCAGGAGGATGTTGCCCGGATGGAGGTCGCCATGGAGCAGCGCGGCTCCTCGGGGCAGAGCGCGGGCGATGGTGCAGGCCTCGTCCTTTGCGTCGTCGCCCAGCGTTCGGGCCTCGCCGATCTTCATGCACATTCGCTCGATGAGATCGGGTACTCCGGACGGGATCCCGGCCGCGTGGATTTCTCGATGGACTGCCGCGACCTGGACGGCCAGCTGGTCGATGTCGGCCGGATGGGCCAGCATCCTCTCCCACATCGAAGGGCCGTCGATTCGTTCGAACACGATCGCAGGACGACCGTCGAGTTCGATCACGTCAACTACCTCTGGTGCAGGCACGCCGCAGGTGCGAGCAGCCCGGGTGAACTGCGCTTCGTCGTGGGCCCAGTGCTCGGGCACATCCGGGCGGGGGACCTTGACGACCGAGTCGTTGCCGTACGCGTACACCTCGGAGGTCCGCCCAACCGCAACGAGCTCCCCGACGTCCATCGCCCAACCCTAGGGGAGAAGGTTGTGGGGCTTGCCGCGCCCACCTCGGCCGGTCAGCCAGTTGAAGGACGAGGAGACCCGACGCCTACTGGGCGAGGGGGGCTTCCAGGCCGGCGGTTACTGCGGCGCGGACCTGGGTGTCGAAGGATTGCACGTGCGCCTCCACCAGCGAGGCCGAGGTGTCGGCGTCGCCCGCTCGCAACGCGGCGAGGATTGCCTGATGTTCGACGACCGCGTCCTCCATGTCGGCCACGTCGGCGAGATAGAGGTGCCAGAGGCGATCGGACTGGGCGTAGAGCATGTCGAGCGTGTCCCACAGAAACCGATTGCCTGAAGCCCGCCACATGATCTCGTGACACACGCGATCGACGGCCAGGTGCTCGACTTTCGACACGCCGGACCCGGTCCCGGCCAACGCCGCTTCCATCGTGTCCCAGTCGGCATCAACGCCGCGCACCGCGGCCAAACGAGCGGCGTAAGGCTCGAGCACCGTGCGCGTTTCGAACAACATGGACAGCTCGGACACGTCGATTCCGGTGACGTACATGCCGCGGCGGGGGATGACCGTGACGAAGTGTTCCCGCTCGAGGCGTTGTAGTGCTTCGCGAATCGGCGTGCGTCCAAGCTTCAATGAGTCCTGCAGCTCGTCCTCGCGCAGCACGTCACCTGGGGCGAAGTCGAGGCGCACGATCATGTCGCGCAGCAGCCCATAGGCCTGTTCACTCTTGGTCTCGGGTTCGGCCGCGTCGGGGGGAGTATTTGCGTCGCTCATACTGATACGTATGTGATATATCAGGCGAGGCTCAAAGTCAACCTGATGTCAGCGGGCCCGGAGCTCAGCGCGCGAAGACGTCGGTTTGGATGTCGGGAACGAAACCCACGCTTCGATACAGGTGGCCCGAGGCCGGGTTGGCCGGTTCGTAGCCGATGGAGATTCGCTCCGCGCCGGCCTTCGCCAGCAAGTCCACACCGGCCGTGAGTATGTGGCGGGCGAGACCCTTCTGTTGATGTTCGTCCAGGGTGCGCATCGGTTCGACGACACCCGTTGAGGTCACCGGGTCGTGCCAGAACAAACCGTAGGCCGCAACGTTGTCATCGCTGTCGAGAATGACCAGGTCGAGGTCGGCCCGGTAGAGCGACAGCTGCTGCAAACGCTGTTCGACGTCGTCGCCATTGCGTAACGCCAGGTGATGTGGGCGGTCCATCGTTTCGGTCCGACTGAGCAGGCGATAACCGTCATGCAGCGGACTCACCTCGGGCCGGGAGTCGGCTGCGAGCCACGCTTCGACAACTGCGTCCCCTTTGAGTGCGAAGCCATGACCGACCAGGATGTTGCGCATCACGTCGTCGGTCTGGTCGACCTCAAGTTCGACCGTTTCGATTCCATGCTCCGCCACATGCGCCAGCCCGCGCTCCACCACATGGGCGACCCAGTCAGCCGCGGGATCGGGCATGAACAGAAAGACCAGCGTCGTGTCTTCGTAGACCGCCGAACCGCCACCGCCGAAGTCAGCGGCGATCATCGCGGCCTCCGGGCGATCCTGGTCATCGAACCAGAAGAGCTGCGGGAAGGTGTCGGTTGATCGGGGAGAGCGCCACCACCATTGGATCTCCGCCGCTTCGTACGACCCATACGTGGGATGTGCGCTGCGAGCTCGTTGCAACAACGTGGTCATGGTGTCGACCCAGTCGAGACCGACTCGAAGCTCCTCACGCGGATAGTCCATGTGATGAATCTACCGCTGGTTGGTCCTCGGCTTCAGTCGTCGTATTGGTCGTGGCGGCGGAGCCACGCCATGGACCACGGCAGGTTCTCCTCGTCGCGGCCCATCGAAGTCGTGTCGAGGTGGTGGTAGACGCCGTTCAACATGTCGAGACCGCGAGAGAAGGTCTGATAGGTGAGGTAGACCTTGTCGCCCTCCTTGCGGAAGGCGCTGAGGCCGGCGGACTCGTCACCGAAGGGTGCCTGTGTGCCGAAGTTGTAGATCGGCTCGCCCGATGCGATCTGTTCGGGTGTGGCGCTCACGCCCATGTCAAAGTTGAAGCTCGAGTCGTGTGATGAGTACCAGGGGAAGGACCAGCCCATGCGCTCCTTGTACGCGTCGAGTGTCGCAAGTGGAGCTCGGCTAACCGTGATGAAGGTGGTGTTGCGGGCAGCGAGGTGGGGGAGTGTGCCGTTGTAGTTGTCGGCCCAGAATGAGCAGCTCGGACAGCCTTCGTCCCAGTCGGGGCCATACATGAAGTGGTACATGAGGAGCTGTGGCTGATCGCCGAAAAGATCGCTGAGAGATAAATCGCCGCCGGGGCCATCGAAGGTGTAGTCGGCCGTGATCTCGAGCCAGGGAAGGTTGCGTCGCTTGGCCGAGAGCTCGTCTCGGGCGCGGGTGAAGGCCTTCTCCTCTTCGAGGTGAGTCAGTCGGGCAGCCCGCCAGGCTTCGGGGTCGACAACGGTATGGGTGGTCATGGTTCCCTTTCTGAGCTCACATGTACCTACTCGACGTTCGGTGAAGCTCGTTACGGACACCTTCGCAGGATCTGTTGCTGAGGGAAACCGGGGCTACAGGCCAAGCGCAGCGCGGACGGGGTCGCCGAACAGTGTCAGCAGACCGATCGCCGTGAACATGACGGTCTGCCAGCCGAACCGATTGTCGATCTTCTGCTCGAGCCGAACGAAACGCCCGTCAATTCGGCTGTCCATCCGATCGAAGCGTTCATCCATGCGATCGAACCTGTAGTCCATCCGTTCGAAGCGATCGTCCATACGATCGAGTCGACGGTCGATCTCGTCGAATCTGCGGTCGACAGCGTCGAACCGAATGTCGATTGCGGCGAGTTGGGCGTCGACGCCGTTGAAGCGTTCGCCGTAGGCGCCGATTGCGGTCGCGGTGTTCACGTGTTCAAGCGTAACAGTCGCGAGTTTTGCGTCGAACTCGTTCCGGAGCTGGTCAAGGTCGGCTTGGGTTATTGCCATGAGTGTCCTTGGAGGATGTCTGGTCTCCGGAAGGATGCGACTGCCTTCGATACGCAAACACACCGTACGGAGCCGGTGTGACACGGCGCGTGCGCCACTTGCCAACAGCCCATGACGCGCATAGCATCTGTCCTGATACATAGGTGATATATCACACAGATCGTCCAACACTCGGAGACGTCCACCATGAGCGAATTTCCTTCCAAGGCCAATGTTGTTGTTATTGGCGCCGGCATCGTCGGCAGCTGTCTGGTCGGCCACCTGGCCCGCCTTGGATGGGAGGACATCGTCCTCATCGACAAGGGCCCGCTGCCCAACCCCGGCGGCTCCACCGGCCACGCGTCCAACTTCATCTTCCCGGTGGACCACAACAAGGAGATGGCGCTGCTCGGCGTGCAGAGTGCCAACCAATACCGCGACCTCGACCGCAGCGTCGACAGTGGCGGCATCGAAGTGGCCCGCACCCAGGAGCGCATGAACGAGCTCGACCGCCGAATGACGTCCGCCATGGCGTGGGGCGTCGAGGCCGAGATGCTCACCCCGGCCGAGGTCAAGGAGCTCGTCCCGTTCATCAATGAAGAGGTCATCCTCGGCGGCTTCCACTGCCCGACCGTTTCCGTCGTCGACTCGCTCGACACCGGCACGCTCTTCCGCAACGAGGCCATGGACAAAGGTGTGCTTTCAGTGTTCGCCAACACCGAGGTCGACGACGTCGAAACCGTTGATGCGCCCAACGGCCTGAAGAAGGTCAGCGCGGTCGTCACCAGCCGCGGCACGATCGAGTGCAACCACGTGGTCGTCGCCTGCGGCGTGTGGAGCAACCGCGTCGCCAACATGGCCGGCGCCACCATCCCTCTCGTGCCCGCCGTGCACCAGATGGCCGACGTCGGCCCGATGGACATCCTCGCCGAAACCAACAACGAGATCGGCTACCCGATCGTGCGTGACATGGACACGTTCTGTTACGAGCGTCAGAGCTCGGGCTCGATGGAGGTCGGATCGTACGGTCACCGGGCGATCCTGCATCACCCCGACGACATCCCATCCAACGAAGAGGCTGCACTCACCCCGACGGAGATGCCGTTCACGCCAGACGACTTCGACGACCAGATGGAGACGGCGATCGAGCTGATGGACTTCCTCGGTGATGCCGAGATCAAGTACGCCATCAACGGTCTGCTCTCCCTCACCCCTGACGCAATGCCGTGTCTCGGTGAGACGATCGAGGTGGGCAACCTCTGGTCGGCCGCAGCGGTCTGGGTGAAGGAAGGCCCGGGTATGGCCCAGGTCGTGGCCGAGTGGATGACGTACGGCTATCCCCGCGTCATTGATCCGCACGTTTCGGACGTCGCTCGCTTCTACCCACAGGAGCGCACCGAGGAGCACATCTGGGCCCGCGCCGATGAGCACTTCATCAAGACCTACGGCATCGTGCACCCGGCCGAGCAGTGGGAGGGTCGCCGCAACCTGGTGACCAGCCCGTACTACTCCCGCCAGGTCGAGCTCGACGCGATGTTCTTCCAGGCTCGCGTGTGGGAGCGGGCGCAGTGGTATGGCAGCAACGCCGATCTCGTCGAGCGCTATGACCTCTCCGAGCGCGAAGTCGAGTGGGACAACCGCTGGTGGAGCCCGATCGTCAACGGCGAGCACCTCAACATGCGTGAGAACGCCGGCCTGTTCGATCTGAGTGCGTTCCAGGTGTTCGAGCTCAGCGGGCCGGGTGCGCTCGACTTCGCCGAGTATCTCGCCGTCAACAAGGTGTGCAAGGGCGTTGGTACCAGCGCCTACACCCCGTGGCTCAACGCCGATGGGGGCTTCCACTCCGACCTCACGATGATGCAGACCGGCGAAGACACCGTGCGTATCGTTACCGGTGCCTTCGATGGTGGCCGCGACGAGCACTGGATCAAGAAGCACCTGCCCGAGGATGAATCGGTCACGTTCACCAACCAGACGATGGCGGTGACGACGCTCGGCCTGTGGGGTCCGAACGCGGAGGCGATCCTCAGCCAGCTGACCGAGGCCGACCTGAGCTTTGAAGGCAACAAATACGGCTCCGTCACCAACATCGAGATCGCCGGCATTGCCTGCACCGTGTTCCGTGTGTCCTACGTCGGCGACACCGGCTGGGAGATCTAC
>SHLQ01000020.1 GCA_004282895.1 Acidimicrobiales bacterium | reverse complement strand
CATCCCGGGTTCTTCAACGATGGCGAGGTCGAACGAGCCTTGAACGATGTGCTGTACCGCCACGGGGCGAACCGAATCATCCTCGACAGCCGCGCCGTGTTCGCAGGTCCGCGAGAAACCGCCGCCGAACACGACGCGTTCGAGAACAAGCCGCGCGTGCCCGCGCGAGCGGTGGCGACATCGGACGAACCGGTCGTTCGCTTCATCGGCCAAACTGCCTCAGAGGCCAACCCGCCGTTCTGGCAACCGTGGGTCGGCACCGTCGCTCGATGGGTGGACGCGGGAAAGAAGCCGATCGTGTTCCTCCATACGCCCGACAACGTGGTGGCTCCGGAGCTGGCGCGCCGGTTCCACGAGGACGTCGTGGCTGTCGCGAGTGGCGTGCAGCCGCTTCCGGAGGCGCCGGTGGTGGCGGAGCAGCCGCTCTTCGATTGAGGGCGAGTCCTTACGATCCGCGGAACGTCCTCGGACGTGACCGTGGTTGCGTTGTTCGGCGTTCTACCCTTGGGCTCGTGAAATCCTTGCGCACCACCCTGGCCGCAGCAGCCATTGTGATCCTCACGGCCACCGCGTGCGGCTCGGCCGCCGTCGTGAGCCAGGCGCCAGACACCACGGAGGCGACAACGGACAGCTCCACCACGAGTGCAGCCGCGGACAACTCCAGCACGACCGCGGCCGAAACCACCACTGAGGAGGCACCCGCCTCATCGACCACAACTGCGCCCGCGTCGAGTGCTGCTCCCGAAACCACCACAGGGGTGACCACCACCGCTGGGCCCCAACAGCTTGTCAACCTTGTGGGTGGGGGTCAGCTGGACCTCAACAGCATCGAAGGCACGGACACCGTGCTCTGGTTCTGGGCGCCCTGGTGACCGACCTGCCAACGAGAAGCCGGTGCGGTCGCACGGGCGCAGCAGGCAAATCCTGACATCACCTTCATCGGTGTCGCCGCGCAGGATGGCGAGGAAGCGATGCAACGGTTCATTGACAACACGGGGGTTGGTGGCTTTCCAAATGTGAACGACGCCGACGGTTCCATCTGGCGTGACTTCGGTATCGGCTATCAGCCGGCCTTCGTCTTCGTCGACGCCGAGGGTAATCAGACCACCACCGGTGCGCTGAAGGAAGACAAGATCCAGGAGAACATCGACGAGCTCTTCTAGCTCGCCCGGCTTCTCTCAGCCGCCACAGAAGCCGGTGGTCTCGAATCCCGAAAGCGGAAGCTCGGGGCCGCGCCGCAGCCAATTGTCTTCGGGATAGTCGGCGGCGGCCTCGATGCAGTGCAGCGTGAACGCGAGCCGGGGATCCTCGCTGGTGTTGGGAGAACTCCGATGGGGGAGTGATCCGTGCAACGCAATGAGTGTGCCTGGCTTCGCCTCAAGCGGAACCCAACCGTCTTCGGGGTACGGGGTCTCGTCGAAGACCTCCATACTCGTCGCCGTGTCGTCGGGAGTGCGCCGAAATCGTGACTTCACGGGCATCGTGTGTCCACCTTCGAGGGCCCACAGGCAACCGTTGTCCACGGTCGCCTCATCGATGGCCAACCAGAAGCCAACGACACTTTGCGGTTCGGTCCACAGGAATGTGTGGTCCGTGTGCGGGGTGACCTCACCCCCAATACGCGGGTGTTTGAAGATCACCATGGATTGCAGCAGCAGTGGATGGATCATCCCCACCTCTGCTGCAGCGTCTCGGAACACCTCCGATCGACAGAACAGGTGAAATACCGGATCGAGATCATGCATGGCATGCCCGATCTTGTTCAACGAGGCGAACTTGTCGACGAGAAGCGAGCCGTCCTCGGCATGGACACCCTCCTCGAAGAAGAACCGCGTCTTGTCGCCGGACGTCAGAAAGTATTCGTCTCGGCCATGGCTCTGGTCACCCGTGGAGAACTCGGTGCTGACCGCGGACTCGTCGAACGTCGTCACCATCTCTTCGATGCGATGACGCACCGTGGTGAGCATCTGGGTGGAGACAGCATCTGGAAACACCGCATAGCCGTTGGCAGAGAACTGTGCGGCGGCCGAGTTCACTAACTCTCGCCTTTTCGATACGGAAGTCCGTCCGCAGCGGGCATGCGAAGCCGCTGCGCAAAGAAGACCAGGACGAGCAGCACGAGTACATACGGCAGGATGTTGCTCCACCAGTTCGGCACCGTTTCTGCGGACAGCCACCATGCCAGTGCACCGACGCCGAGGATAGTGGCAAGGATGGCGTCCGTTGTACGGCGCCGGGACAGGGCCCACGCCGCGACTCCAGCGAGTGCCACCGTGTTCACGAGCAGCAGGGCGTGGGATGCGGTTCCGTCGAGGTCTTTGAGGTCGAGCCCGAACACGTAGCCGAATAGCAACGCACCAACCAGCACGCCACCCGGCCGCCAGTTGCCGAAGATAAGGGCGGCGAGGCCGATGAAGCCTCGACCGGCGCTGTTGCCTCCCTGGAACAGACCGGAAAGCTCGGTCGAGATAAAGGCGCCACCGAGACCGGCGAGAATGCCCGAGATGATGACGCCGATGTATTTGTAGCGAATGATGTCGACGCCCTGGGCCTCTCCAGCCTGCGGGTTTTCGCCGGCGATGCGCAGTCGGAGTCCGAACCGCGTTCGCCAGATGAGCCATGATGTGAACGGAACGAGTAGCAACGCGATGATCGCGACCCAATGTGTGCCTCGAAGCAGTCCGCGGGCCAGCTCGGCGATGTCACTCAGGTACCACCACTCGCGATCACCGATGCTCTTCAGCAGGTCGGGCGACTCCCACCCGAAGATCGTCCCCCCGGCCAGGAAAGGTACGTCCCAGTCACCGACCGATTGGGTCCGAGGCGACGTGGTCGGAGACGCCCACAACTCGTCGCTCAAATATCGCGTCAGTGCAGGGGCCAGGATGTTGATCGCCACTCCGGAGATGATGTGGTCGACGTTGAATGTCACGGTGGCAACAGCGTGGAGCAGGCCGCCCAAGCCGCCGCCGATCATGCCGATCGCGAGCCCAGCCCACGGGCCATACGTGATCGAACCCCACGCGCCGAACCACATGCCGAGGATCAACATGCCTTCCAGACCAATGTTGACGACGCCAGCACGCTCGCTGAACAACCCTCCAAGACCGGCCAGGAAGATCGGAACCGCCCACCGGAGCATCTCCCGCGACGTCGAGACCGCCGTGAGTCGGCCGGTGTCGCTGATGCTCTGCACGATCGTCAGTAGAAGGATTCCTGCGAGCACATAGAGCGGCCAGCGAGCCCATGCAGGGAGGTTGCGAAGGGTTGTCATGCGCCGACCCCCTCGTGCGTGGATGACTCTTCCTCGGCTCGAAGTGCCGCGGCCGTCGCTCTGGCTTCCTCCCGCTCCTGGACCCGCTTCGTGACGCCGTAGGCTACGACGGCGGCCAGCAGGACGATGCCCTGCATGATGTTGACGATCTCCTTCGTCGCGGCCTGGGTGTTCTGGAGGATGCCGGCGGAGACGTCAAGAAAGGCGAACAGCAACGCCGAGAAGACCATTCCACCGGGGTGGTTTCGGCCGAGCAGCGCCACGGCGATTCCGGCGAATCCGAGACCCTGAATCGGATCCGGCGGGAACTTGGCTTCGTCGGCGAGTTCGACCAAGCCGATCAGCCCGGCCACCGCACCGGAGAGCACCATTGCGGCAACGACCATACGCTTCGGAGGAACGCCACCCGCTCGAGCGGCGAACGGATTCATGCCGCTGGCCCGAAGATCGAACCCGAACCGAAACCGGGTGAGCAGGAGGTGATAGGCGATACCCACGGCGATCGCCACGAACAACACACCGGTGAGTTCCTTGCCCTGACCGATCTCCCGGGTGAAGATCTCGAGGAAGGCGTTGGCGTGAGGAATGAGGCCGGATTCGTCGATTGGTTTCGTGCCCAAGGTGGTCGCCGTGAACTGTTCTTGATTTTGCTCGGCCTGCCATTCCTGTTGCAGCCACGCAATGAATCCGGAGACGGCGATGAGGTTGAGCATGATCGTGGAGATGACCTCGTTTACCCCTCTCGTCACCTTGAGGACGCCGGCGATTCCCGCGTACGCGGCGCCGACAGCCGAGGCGACCACCATGATCAGCAGAATGTGGAGGACCTGTGGCAGTGCCACGAGACTTCCGATCTGGGCGGCGATCAGGAACGCGAACAGGTACTGGCCTTCGACACCGATGTTGAACAGGTTCATGCGGAACCCGATGGCGACGGCGACCGCAGACAAATAGAGCGGTGTCGCCCGGTTGAGAATATCGACCTGCGTTTCGAGTTTCGATGCGTGACCCAACATGTCGCCGAATGCGGCCAGGGGATCCGACCCGAAAGCCAACAGTGCGAGGGATGAGATAACCAGTGTGAGCACGAAAGCGCCGATCGGCGCCGACGCGGCGAAGAGGAACTTGCGCATCAGGCGGCCTCTCCGTCGTCCTGAGTTGCTGCGCCGGTCATGTACGCGCCAAGGTCGCGTGGCGTTACCTCGTCGGGCGACAGGCGAGCAACGAGCCGGCCCCGAAGCATGACGACGATCGTGTCCGAGAGGCCGATCAGCTCGTCGAGGTCGGCCGAGACCAGGAGCGTCGCGAGGCCCTCGCTTCGGGCTGTTCGAATGTCGTCCCACACTGCGGCCTGAGCGCCGACGTCGATACCCCGCGTGGGGTGCGCGGCAACGAGCATGGACGGTTCCGATGTCAACTCGCGCCCGATCAACAACTTCTGCTGATTGCCGCCCGACAACGCGTGCGCGGACACGTTGATGTTCGGAGTTCGCACGTCGAATTCCTCCCGAATCTGCTCGGTCTGCTGCTTCGCGCCGTCGCGGTTGATGAACCAGCGCGAGCCATACGGCGCCTGCGTCTGGTGGCCGAGTGCAGCGTTCTCCCACAACGGTGCTTCCAGGAGAAGCCCTTCGTGGTGCCGGTCTTCGGGAACGTACGCGAGACCGGCCTCGCGACGCTTGCGCACAGACAGGCGGGTGATGTCGTGGCCATGGAGCTCGATCGTGCCCTTCGTGACCTGGGCGGTACCCACGATCGCGTCGACCAGTTCGCCCTGGCCGTTGCCCTCGACACCGGCGATGCCCAGGATCTCGCCCTTGTGGACGGTGAGGTCGATGTTGGCGATCACTTCGCGGCCGTCCTCGTCTGCAACGGCGAGGCCCGAGACCTTCAGCGCGACCTCGTCCGTGACCGTCGATTCGGTCGTATCAGGAGTTGGCAGTTCGCTACCAACCATGAGCTCCGCCAGATCAGGTGCGGTAACTCCCTCGTTGGGCATCGTCGCCACCGTCTTGCCGTGGCGAAGTACGGTGATGCTGTCGGCGATCTCGAGCACTTCATCGAGCTTGTGGTCGATGAATATGATGGTCGACCCACCGGCCTTGAGCTCGCGCATGTTGTCGAAAAGAGCCTCGACCTCCTGGGGTACAAGCACGGCGGTTGGCTCGTCGAGAATGAGGATGTCGGCTCCTCGATACAGAACCTTGATGATCTCGACCCGCTGTCGTTCGCCGACCTCGAGCGTTTCCACAAGGTCGTCCGGATCTATGGCGAGTCCGTAGTCCTCCGCAACTTCGGCGAGATGGTCTTCGGCTTCCTTGAACCTGATCACGCCGCCGGTGGTCGGCTCGGCGCCGAGGATGATGTTCTCGAGCACCGTGAGGTTGTCGGCGAGCATGAAGTGTTGGTGGACCATGCCGATGCCTTGGTCGATGGCATCGGTGGGTGAGCTGAACGTCACCGCTTTGCCGTTCACCGCCATCGTGCCCTCGTCCGCGGGCTGCATGCCATAGAGGATCTTCATGAGCGTTGACTTGCCAGCGCCGTTCTCGCCGCAAATGGCGTGGATCTCGCCCTTCTGCACGGTGAGGTTGACGTTGTCGTTCGCAACGACGCCGGGGAAGCGCTTCGTGATGCCGGTCAGCTCGATCGCTGCTGTCATGTGTGTGCGTCACCCTCCCAAAAAGACCGAGACCGGACCCTACCCCGATCCCTCCTAGTAGGAGAAATGGGGAGGTCCGGTCCCGGGTAACTCAGAAACTCGTTGTCACCAACGAGAAGTGGATCAGCCGCCGACCTCGGTCGGGTCGATCGGGACGACAACGTCTCCGGACACGATCAAAGCCTTGGCCGCTTCGAGCTCAGGAACGATGTCGTCGACGAATCCGCCAGACGTGGAGTAGCCCACGCCATCAACCGAAAGGTCATAGGCCGTCGGGCCAGCGGTGAACTCTCCCGCGGCCTGCGTCTTCAGCACCTCGAACACGGCGGTGTCGACGCGCTTGAGCATCGAGGTGAGGACGTACTCCTGCAGGTCCGGATCGACATTGCCGATGGTGTTGTACTGATCCGAGTCCACGCCGATTCCCCAGACCTTGGAACCCTCCTCTTCGGTGAAGTCCTTGGCGGCCTGGAACATACCGTTACCGGCACCACCAGCAGCGTGATAGATGATGTCGGCGCCGTCTTCGTACATCGTGGTTGCGATGACCTGCGCACGGTCGGGCTGGTTGAAGCCGTCGAAGTCCGGGGCGTCGGTGATGTACTCAACGACGATCTCGATGTCGGGGTTGACGGAGAGGGCGCCGGCTCGGAAGCCAGCCTCAAACTTCTCGATCAGACCGAAACAGCACACGCCACCGATGAAACCGAGGCTGTTGGTCTCGGTCTTCAGTGCGGCGGCAACGCCGACGAGGTACGAGCCCTGTTCTTCAGCGAACACCAGGCCGGCGACGTTGTCGCCGTAGGGGCCAGGGGGGTCTTGGCTGAAGTCAAGCATGGATGAGTCGATGACGGCGAAGTTGGTGTCGGGGTTCTCTGCCGCGACCGCAGCTGCGTCACTTTCGAAGAGAAAGCCCACACCGATTGTGATCGGGTTGCCGTCCGCTGCAAGCTGGAGAAGTTCGGCCCTGTTCGAGCCGTCGTCGTTGGGCGACGCCTCGGTGAAGTCGATGCCGAGCTCGGCCTTGGCCCGCTCGAGACCTGCCGCAGCAGAGTCGTTGAACGAAAGGTCACCGCGTCCACCGATGTCGTAGACGAGACCAACGGTTGTGTCGGTGTCCTCGACCGGCGCGTCGGTCTCGGCCGGTGCTTCCGTCTCGGCCGGTGCCTCGGTTGTTGCCGGTGCCTCGGTTGTTGCCGGAGCTTCGGTGTCATCGGTGACGGCGTCGGTAGCGTCATCGACGACATCGGTCACCGTGTCTGTCGCGTCGCTGCCGCATGCCGCAGCAATAAGGCTGAACACTGCAAGCAGCATCAGCAGGGATGAGAATGATTTACGCATTATGAAGCCCCTCCGGCTTTCTGTAGATCCGTGGTTTGTCCACGAACGAACTGTTAGATCGCCAAACTTAGCGAAGGATTCGACCAATCGCGCCTCGCGCGGCAAAAGCGATCACGAACAGCAACGAACCGGCCGCGAGCACAAGCACGACAACCATCAACGCGAGGGCGACGAACTCAAGAATTGCGCCCATGGCTCAACGTGGAGTCAGCTGTTGCGGCCCATGTTGGGCTTGCGGCCGTGGTTCGCCTTCGAACGGCGAGCCTTGACCTTCTTCTTGTTTGTGCGCTTCGACATGGCCGTAAGGGTAACGGCGAACGTCAGGAAAAATGAACGTGCTGCACAGGTGGCGGGATACCTGTGCAGCACGTACGGATGAATGACGTCGCAAGTTTCCAGAAAGTCGCGGAGAAAATGGGGATTATTTCGAGGCGGTCCAGGCGAGGAGTTCGTCGGCGGTCCAGGTGTTGATAATCCGCGCCGGATCCACGCCGCACCGCACCGCCTTGTCGCAGCCGTACGCCTGCCATTCGAGCTGCCCCGGTGCGTGGGCGTCGGTGTTGATGGCGACATAACAGTCCCACTCGACCGCGAGCTCCAACAGCTCCTCAGGTGGGTCCTGTCGTTCGGGCCGACAATTGATCTCCACCGCCGTGTTGAACTTCGCGCAGGCGGCAAACACCATCTCGGCATCGAACTGGCTCGGGGCTCGACCGGTACCCGAGACCTTGCGGTTGGTCATATGACCAAGAATGTCGACGTGGGGGTTCGCGACCGCCGTCACCATCCGGCGCGTCATCTCGGCCGACGGGAGCTTCAGCTTCGAGTGAACCGATGCCACGACGACGTCGAGGTGTTCAAGCATGTCGTTGGAGAGATCGAGCGTCCCGTCCTCGAAGATGTCGACCTCCATGCCGGACAGCACCCGAAACGGCGCGATGTGCTGGTTGAGCTCGGCCAGTTCCGCGAGCTGATTCGAAAGTCGTTCCTCGTTCAGGCCGTGCGCGATCGTGAGGCGGGCCGAGTGGTCGGTCGCAACCATGTATTCGTGGCCGATCGCCTGCGCGGTCAGTGCCATCTCCACCAGAGGCGCTCCGCCATCGGACCACGTGCTGTGGCAGTGGCAGTCACCTTTGATTTGTGCTCGCAGCTCCGCACCCTCGCCGAGCGGAACCTGCGATCGTTCCTCCAGCTTCGCCAGATAGCCGTCGTCTACGCCGGTGAAGGCTTCCGCGATCACTGCCCCGGTCGATGCGCCGATGCCGGTGAGTTCGGTCAGGGTTCCCGCCGCGGCCCGATTGGCAATCTCGTCCGGACCGATCGAGTCCACGGTCGCGAGCGCTTTTTGGAACGCCCGCACCTTGTTGCTCGGCGCCAGCTCGCGGTCGAGCAGGTAGATGGCTCGTTTCAGCGCGGTGGTCGGCTCCATGCATTCGATGTTACCGATAGCCTGCGCCAACAATGGAACGTTTCGGATTCGTCGGGCTACCCAATGCGGGAAAGTCATCACTGTTCAACGCACTTGCGGGTGGAGGGGCCCTGGCTGCTCCCTACGCCTTTGCCACAACCGACCCGAACGTGGGGGTGGCGAAGGTCTTCGACAACCGGCTCGAGGCGCTCTCCGACATGTCCAAGTCGAAGCAGATCATCCACGCCAGTGTGCAGTTCAACGACATCGGTGGTTTGGTCGAGGGTGCCAGCCAGGGCGAGGGCCTTGGCAACAAGTTCCTCGCGGGCATTCGTGAGGTCGACGCGATCGTGTTCGTGCTGCGGGCCTTTCCAGATGACGACGTTCCCGGACCAACCGATCCGCTCGAACATCTGGGCGTTGTGGAGACCGAACTCGCTCTGGCTGATCTCGATGCCGCCGAGAAGCAGCTCGACAAGGTGTCGCGGGTTGCGAGAACCGATCGTTCCAAAGCCGACGAAGAAGCACTTCTTCGCAAGGTGGTTGAGGTTCTGAGCGAAGGCACACCGCTCTACAAGAGCGGCCTGTCGGACGACCAACGCACCGAACTCAAGCCCTTCTTCTTCCTCACCAACAAGCCGGTTCTCGCGATGGTCAATATCGGCGAGGACCAGTTGGAGGATGGCGACGCCATCGCTGCACCCGTTTCCGAGGCGCTGGGTGGGGCACAAGTGATCGCCACCTGCGTGCAGCTCGAAGCCGAGGCGGCGCAGTTGGACGAGGACGAGCGGGCAGAGATGTTGGAAGGACTCGGCCTTGGTGAGGGTGCCATGCCCCGCTTCCTCCGAGCCGCATACGAGCTCATGGGACTGCGTACATACCTCACGACAGGGGAGAAGGAGACGCGGGCCTGGACGTTTCGAGCGGGAAGCACGGCGCCCCAAGCGGCCGGTGTCATCCACACCGATTTCGAGCGAGGTTTCATCCGGGCGGAAACGATCGGCTGGGAGGACTTGGTCGAGGCCGGATCCTGGAGTGCGGCCCGCGACAAGGGCCTGGTCCGATCCGAGGGTAAGGACTACATCGTCCAGGACGGCGATGTCATGGAGTTCCGCTTCAACGTGTAGTGCGCCTTCGCTCTGCGATCGCGCTCCCGCTATCCTCGGCGTCCATGGCATGGCTCGTGCACGAGGGGACCGTTCTGGCAACACTTGAGCGCGCTGATTCCGTGGCAAAACGAACGAAGGGTCTGCTCGGACGAGAGGCGTTCGAGGGGGCGCTACTGCTCGAAAAGACCCGCAGCGTCCACACGATCGGCATGAAGTTCGCCATGGACGTGGCCTACTGCGACAAGGATCTTCAAGTGCGACGAATCGTGACATTGCCTCCACACCGCATCGCCCGCCCCGACCTCGGCGCAGACTGTGTCATCGAAGCCGAGGCGGGCCGGTTCGCACATTGGAACGTGCAGGTGGGCGACCAGCTCGAGATCCGCGGCGAGCTGCATGACGAGTGATCACGGCCCGGCCCTGGTTTTGGTCGGCACACCAATCGGGAACCTCGGCGACATGTCTGCTCGAGCCATGGACGAGCTGCGAGACGCCAATGTGATCGCGTGCGAGGACACCCGTCGTACCGGTGCGCTGCTCAAGCAGTTCGCCATTTCTCATTCCCCGTTCATCGTCTGCAACGAACACACGGAGTTCGATGTCGCGGCCGAGATCGTCGACCGGATCCGAGCGGGGGAGCGGGTTGCGCTGGCGACGGACGCGGGTATGCCTTCCATCTCCGACCCCGGCCAGCGAGTGGTGGCCGCTGTCGTGGAGGCCGGTCTGCTGGTGACGTGTGCGCCGGGACCTTCCGCCGTTTCGATGGCGCTCGCGGTCAGCGGCCTCGACACCGACCGGTTCTGCTTCGAAGGGTTCCTTCCCCGAAAGGGTCGAGAGCGTGGAGACCGGTTGGCGGCCCTTCGTACCGAGCTGCGTACGAGTGTGTTCTTCGAGTCGCCACATCGCGTGCTGGCAACCGTGAGCGCGATGGCCGAAGAGGTCGGCGAGGATCGAGCGGTTGTTCTTGCCCGAGAACTCACGAAGATGCACGAGCAGGTCTGGCGAGGCACCCTCGGCGAAGCGATCTCCCACTGTGAGGAGACGACACCACGGGGCGAGTACGTGATCGTGCTCGCGGGAGCGACGCCGGTGGAACTCACCGACGAACACATCACGGATGCGCTGCGAGCGGAACTCGCGGCGGGAAGCAGTCGGCGCGACGCGGTCGATGCGGTTGTTGCCGGCTTGGGCGCGGCCAAGCGCCGGGTCTACGACCTGGCGCTCGACCTGCCGAGTTAGTTACGAACGGGCCCGCTGCTTGCGGCGTTCGCGGCGGATCTTGCGGCGCTCATCTTCGGTGGTGCCACCCCAGATGCCCGCGTCCTGATTTGTCATCAGGGCGTACTCGAGGCACTCGCGCTTCACGTCGCAGGTCTGGCAGACCTCTCGGGCGGAGGCGATGTGGTTGATCGCCGGACCGGTTTGGCCAACCGGAAAGAAGAGATCCGGATCGGTATCCCTGCAGGCAGCGCTGTTGCGCCACACGCGGGGCTGAAGCTCCTCGAGTAGCGGGGTTGTTCCGGATGTTGTTTGGGTCAAAGACACGTTTCCTCCACGATTGTGTCCTTCACTGGCCGTACCCGTGCCGCCCCGCACGCTCGACCAGTTGAAGTTGACTACGGAGAATGTAGTTGCATGCACTCTGCGTGGCAAGCATTTCCCTCACTAATTGTGATTTCGTCACCACACTAAGTAACATCAATGTAATTTGAGGTCGCCCGAAGCGCTACTCGAAAGCCTCATTGGGCTGGCCAACCTCTACCCTTCGCTCTATGACGTTGGTGATTGCCCATAGAGGAGCTTCGAAGGTCGAGAAGGAGAACACGATCGCGGCATTCACGCGTGCGCTCGAGATGGGGGCCGACTGGGTCGAGTTCGATGTTCGCCGAGCCGCCTGTGGTACACCCGTCGTCCATCATGACGCGAACGTGGCCGACGGACGGTTCATCTACGAGACCGCGGCCAAGGACCTTCCCGACTACGTCAGTTCGCTGGAGGACGTGGTGGAGGCGTGTGGTCCGATGGGCGTCAACATCGAGATCAAGAGCGACCTCGAGGAACCGGACTACGACGACGACCACCGAGTGGTCGACAGTGTCGTCGCCATTGCTCGCCAAATCCCACGGGACAAGGTGCTGATCACGTCATTCGACATGAGCGCAATCAATCGGTCGCATGACGTGGACGACTCCGTGCCCACCGGATTTCTCACGTCGGACGATCTTGGTGCGGAGGTGGCGGTCGGTCGGGCGTCAGCCCATGGCCATGTGGCCGTGAACCCGTGGGTAGAGATCGTCACGCAGCGCTGGGTGACCACCGCCCACGACGCCGGGCTGAAGGTCTATTCGTGGACCTGCGACGATCCGAAACGTATGAAGGAACTGATCTCCTTTGGCGTTGATGGAATCATCACGAACACCCCGGACGTGTTGCGCAAGATCGTCGGCTAGCGGCTTCGAACCCTTACAAGACCGGACCAGGCCGGGGAACGTGGCGGCCCTCCGGCACGACCAGCCGCATGACCTCCGGCTCGTAGGTGAATGCCACTTCGGTCACGTCGCCCAGGTAGTCGCCGTCAAGCTGGTAGGGGAACGGTCGGTTGCTGCTGATCGTGAGGTCGTTCACATCGTCCCGGGCATCGGCCCAGCGAGTTGACCGCACGCCATCGTCGGATCGGAGCGTGCTCAGCGCAAGCCGCCCGAGGCGGGTCGGGCCCAACGACCGAAGTGTGATCACGGAAAGTGGACTGTCAAGGTTCGCCGCGGGAGCAACCCGGAACGGTTGTGTCCCCAGGTAGGTGTACGGATCGGTGTTCAAGACGATCGTGAAGTACCCGTCTTCGATCACGTCGTCGTCAGGAAAAGCCACGCTGAAGTGCGCTGAGCGGCGGTCGTAGTGACGCATCCACGTGTCGAGCGCAGCCCATGCAAACAGCGTGTGCCCGGCCCAGCGTTTGAGCTGGCCTCGCTTCTCCACTTGCGCCACGACGGCGGCATCGAATCCCACGCCGCAGTGAAAGAGGAAGTATCGGCCGTTGGCTGTGCCCAGACCGACCGCACGGATCGATCCGCGTTCCAGTGCATCGAGTGTGACGGCCGTGGCGTGAACGGGGTCTTCGGGCAGTCCGAGCGTGCGGGCGAACACGTTGGTGGAGCCGCCAGGCAACGGCGCCAGCGCCGTCTCGGTGCCCGCAACCCCATTGGCGGCCTCGTTCAATGTGCCGTCACCACCAAGGACGACAACAACGTCCGCGCCGCCATTGGCTGCACCGCGGGCCAGCCGTGTGGCATGTCCTCTACGGGTCGTCTCGGCCAACTCGACCTCATGATCGGCCGAGAGCGCCTTCTGGATGACAACACGAGTGCGGGCCGTCACAGAGGAGGCCGAAGCGTTCGCGATAAGAACGATCTTCATTACCTTCCATTCTGGTGGGTCGAGCTTGCGCGCGCAGATACACTCGCCGGGAATTCACTATCGGAACCGCAGCAACAGTTAGGGGCACAATAGGCAATGGATGTCGTCGTTTGTGTGAAACAGATCCCCGATCCGGCTGATCCCGGGTCACTCAATCCTGAGACCAAGACACTCGATCGCAGCAGCAAGCTGATTCTCGACGAGTCCGACAGCTACGGCGTCGAGATGGCGCTTCAGCTGGTCGAAACCGCCGGTGGCGGCTCGGTCTCCCTGGTCTCCATGGCTCCCAACAACGAGGTGTCGGGCCTTCGAACCGCTCTCGCCATGGGCGCCGAGAGTGCCGTACTCGTCTCTGACGAGTGCCTTGCCGGTTCGGACGCACTTGGAACCTCCAAGGTGCTTGCGGCCGCAATTGCCCGCAGCAACCCGGATCTCATCCTGGCTGCAACCGAGTCGAGCGACGGCTACACGGGCACGGTGCCCGAGCAGATCGCCGCAGTAATGGGCCTTCCGTCGGTGACCTTCGCCAAGGCCATTGAGGTCGGCGACGGTTCGGTCAGCGTCAAGCGCCAGACCGAGTCCGGCTTCGAGCAGGTCAGCTGCCCGACGCCCTGTGTGGTCTCCGTGACCGCCGGTGTCGTCGAGCCCCGCTACCCCTCGTTCAAGGGGATCATGGCGGCCAAGAGCAAGCCGGTTGACGAGGTCACATGTGCGGATCTCGGCATCGATGCCGGGTCGGTCGGGTGGGCCGGCGGCGGTCAGGAAATCGTCGACGTGCAGCAGGCGGAAGAGCGTGAAGCCGGCGAAAAGATTGTTGATGAAGGAGACGCCCACGATCGCATCGTGTCGTTCCTCGACGAATTGAAGGTGATCTGATCATGGTTGCATCCATCTGGGTTTACGGAGAGGTTGTCGACGGTGCGCTGTCGACCATGACCACGGAGATGCTGGCGAAGGCCCGCGAGTTGTCGAGCGACGTCTCGGTCGTCATCGGCGGGGACGCATCCGATGCGATCGCCACCGAGGCAGGTGCCCACGGAGCCTCTGGCATCCAGGCCACCGGCGACCTCGGAGCCGGCCTTCAAGGTGTCCATGTCGGTGCCGCAATCGCCGCTGCGATCGAGGCCGGAACCGGCCCCGCTGTCGTGATGGCAGGAACGACCTACGACGGCCGCGACGTGGCCGCTCGTCTGTCGGTCGCGCTCGACGCGCCGGTAATCACCAATGTCGTCAACGTTGAGGCGCAGGGCGATCAGCTCGTCGGTACCGAGCCGGTGTTCGGTGGAACGAGCATGGTGAAGACCGCGTTCACCGGTGACAAGGCGCAGATCCTCCTGGTTCGTCCGAAATCCTTCGTCGCCGAGGAAACCGGTGGTGGCGCAGCAGCGGTCAACGCGTTGGCCGTACCGGACACCGGTGCCGCCGGAGCCGCTCAGGTCGTTGATCGCTTCGTCGAAGAGTCCGACGGGCCCAAGCTCGACGAGGCGGCAATTGTTGTCTCGGGTGGCCGAGGCCTTGGTGACGCCGAGAAGTTCGGAATGGTCGAAGAACTTGCGTCCTTGCTTGGCGGCGCGGCGGGTGCATCCCGAGCGATCGTCGATGCGGGATGGGTGCCCTACAGCAGCCAGGTCGGCCAGACCGGCAAGGTCGTGAAGCCGGACGTCTACATCGCGCTCGGCATCTCGGGTGCGACCCAACACCTCGTGGGTATGAAAGGTTCCAAGACCATCATTGCGGTGAACAAGGACGAGGAAGCACCGATCTTCGGTGTTGCCGATCTTGGCATCGTGGGCGACGTACACAACGTTGTTCCGAAACTCATCGAAGCGCTCAAGAGCCGCTAGAAAATCTGTGGAGTCTGAGGTGCGCTATCTGCACCTGACGCTCCACAGATCGTGAGAAACGGTGCCTTCGGGTCCCGTTTCTTCGCGTTTTGTACCTAGACCATCGGCCACGGGTAACGGCGGCCGGTCGGGTCGTGGGGAAAGCTACCTTCGAGCATGAGGGCCCGAGCTCGGGCCAGCAATGCGTCTCGTTCGAACGGATCAAGCAACGCGGCCAGCTCGGGAACAGGTCCGGCGTCGACGAAGTTGACGAGCGCCTGGCGTACATGTTCTGGTAAGGACTCGCCGGCGAAGTCCCAGATCACCGTTCGCACTTTGAACTCGGAGTGGAAACTCAGACCGTTGTCAATCGCGTGGATGTCGCCGTCGAGTCCGAGGAGGAGATGGCCTCCCTTGCGATCCGTGTTGTTGGCGACAAGGTCGAAGGCACACACCTCCTTGAATGCCCGGTGATATCGCTGGTCGTCGAGCAAGGTGAAGTAGTGCTCCTCGAAGTCCGCCGGAACGAACAGCTGCAGGCTGCCGATCCCAAGGGGCCCGTCGATCGCCACCGTGGGCGGAACGTGGCCCCACCCCAGTTGCTCCGAAAGAAGGAAGGCCGCAATCTCCCGTTTGTAGAGCTGGTCGGGGAAGTCCCAGAGCGGACGCTCGCCCTGTTCGGGCTTGTAGATCGCCTGCGCGGGAACGGCATCCTCCACGTGAAGATCGACGAGGAAGGTCGCATTGGAGCTGTACGGCATCCGCCCGAGCACGTCGACCTCGGCCGTCTCGAGGATGCGGAGCGCCTCCGCTGCGGTCAGGGGATCCCGGTCACGGAACGGATTATCGGTCACCCGTTCAGTTCCAACAGGGGCAGAAGCCGGTCTCACCGTGGTTCAGTGGACGGCTGCAATACGGGCACGGTGGTCGACCAGCCGCGACAACTTCACGGGCGCGTTCAACAAATGCCGCGGCCTGGGAGCGAGCCAGCTTGAAGGTTGCCACGGACACGTCGACCTCCTCCGCCTCGTCGTCATCCTCCTCCTCGTCGGCGAACTCTTCGGCCATGAGGACGACGCTGTCGAGCGTCGGGTCGTAGGCCGCTCCCATCGCACCCACGGTCCACACGGGCTCCACGGGCGTGACGAGCTCGGGGGCCTGCGTCCATTCGATGCCGGTGATCTCGGGCAGGTCGGACAGCAGGTCAAACAGGAATTCGGCGATCGCGGCGACCTGTTGTTTCTCGAGTTTCAAGGACACGACCGACGAGCCGGCGCGAGCCTGCAGGAAGAACACCCGCTGTCCCTTAGGACCCACAGTGCCGGTGGTAAAGCTGTCGACGTCCGATATTTCAAAGCTCTGCATGTGATTCAGCTCGGTACAAGGGTGGTCAGGTCGTCGCCGGTGGAGTTCATCGCCAACACGATCGGCCCCGTCGGGGAGTACAACACTGCGCTCACCGAACATGGTGACACGACGATGCGCTGAAAGAGATCCAGCGGTGTGCCGGCGGCGTCGGCGAGTGCCGCCTTGATGGTGTCGGCGTGTGAGACCACAACGATGGCCTCGCCCGGGTGGCGAGAGACAAGATCCGCGACGGCGCCCGTCATACGGGTCTGCATTTCGGGAAAGGATTCCCCGCCGGGGAACCGGAAGCCGCTTGGATACCGCTGCACGGTTGCCCACTCTGGCTTCTTGCGCAGTGCGGAGAGGTTCTTGCCGGTCCACTCGCCGAAGTCGGCCTCTATGAGGCCCTTGTGGGTCCGTACGCGGAGCTTGCACGCCTTGGCGATCGGCGCCGCGGTTTCCTGGGTGCGTTCCATTGGTGACGCATACACGGCAGCGATTCGATCGAGTGCGGCGATCCGCGCACCGGCGCGCTCGGCTTGGGTGACGCCCTTGGCGGCGAGATGAAGCCCGGGTGCTCGACCAGGCAGTTTCTTGCCGGTGGTCGGGGTCTGTCCGTGTCGCACGAACAGAACGAGCGTTGGCTTTGGCGGGTTCTTCGAAGCCATGCGAAAACACGCTACCGCCAGTATTCTCGCTCCGATGGGGCTTCAGGCACTCACCGAAGAAATCGTGAGCTGTGCGCAATGCCCGCGGCTTCGTGCATGGTGCTCCGCGGTGGCGGTTCAGAAACGAGCGGCGTACCGCGACGAAGAGTATTGGGGTCAGCCGGTAGGTGGTTTTGGCGATCCGCAGGCGCAGATTGCCGTGATCGGTTTGGCACCGGCGGCACACGGTGCCAACCGGACGGGGCGAATGTTCACGGGCGACCGCTCCGGGGACTGGCTCTACGGCGCGCTGTTTCGGGCGGGCCTGGCGAACCAGCCGGAGAGCACCGGCACGGACGACGGTCTTGTCCTCACAAACGTCTGGGTGACCAACGCGGTCAAATGTGCGCCTCCGGAGAACAAACCCACGGCCGAGGAACAGAACCGCTGTCGACCGTTTCTGCGCCGCGAGCTGGCGCTTCTGGCCGATCTCCGAGTGATCATTGCGCTCGGGGGCATCGGGACAACGGCCATCGTGCGCCACTTCGATCTCTCACCTCGACCCAAGTTCGGGCATGGGTTGGAAGTCGCCATCGCGCCAAATCTGACGCTCCTGTGCAGCTTTCATGTGTCGCAGCAGAACACGTTCACCGGACGGCTCACCGAAAAGATGCTCGATGACGTGTTCAACCGGGCAGTAAGCATCGCCGCAGGCCGATAAATTGGTCTGCTTATGCGCCGACCGCTTTTTCTCATCCTGTTCCTGGTTGCTCTCTTCGCCTCCGCCTGTGCGAGCGAGGGGCTACCGAACTCCTACAGCGATCAGGACGCTCGTGCCGAGCGGCAGTTCATCGAGGCGTGCGAGGACTCCCTCGTGGACACCGATCAGGCCAACCCGGCTGATTACTGCCAGTGTGCGTTCTACACGGTCGCCAGCAACCTGACCTTCAGCGAGTTCATCGATCTCGACAACAAGCTCAAGGATGACCCCGGCGCGTTGACCCAGCCTCAGCGCGAACTACTGGAAGGCGTCAGCCTGCCCTGTCAGTTCACGAGTGACGATATCGATCTCACGCCGGTCGAAAGCTAGACCCGGTTCAGGATCAGCCTTGCGCTGACCCGGTCTGCAACTCGTCGCCGTCGCCCAGCGCGGAGATGACCTGGCGGGCCTGATGGCGGTGTTGCTCCACGAGCTTCCACATCTCGGCGATTCGAGCCCGCTCGGCTTCAAGATTGCGATCCTCGTTCTCGAGACGTTTGCGGACCTCATCGAGGTGGACCCGTTGGGCGTCGAGGCGCTTGCGCTCCTCCGTGAGGTCGTCTCGTTGTGAGTTCACTCGAGCGTTCTCGTTGGCGAGCTCGGCCTGGCGCTGGTCAAATGCCGCCTGTTCGGCTTCGATCGTTTGTCGTCGCTCCGCAACAACGGTGCCCAACTGACGCAATTCGGCTTCTTCGCCTTTCAGCGATTCGCGACGGTTGTTGAGCTCGGCCTGCAGCTGGTTGAGACCGTTGACGTCCTCTTCAGTCGAGCTGGCCATTTGTTCCATCTCGTTGCGCTGGCGTGCCAACGTGCCGAGCTTCTCGTCGAGGACCGCCCGATCTCGATCTTGTTGAGCATTGCGCTCGTCGAGAATGTCACCCTCCTCGTCAAGCTGGCGCCGACGTTCGATGAGCTGCGACTGCTGACGATTGATGAACTCGCTCTGCTCGGCGAGTTGCGACCGGCGAGTGGTTAGTTCAGAGCGTTGCTCGTCGAGTTGTGCCTTCTCGGCTTCGATGTGTTCGCGCTGCTCACCGATCATCGCCCGCTCGTCCTCCAGGGAGGATGTATCGGCCGCAAGGTGCTCACGTTCGAGATCTATTGTCGCCCGCTGGCGGGATACCAACGCGGCATCGGTGTCAAGCGAGGAGCGGTCCTCTTCGAGGGCTGCAAGCTTCGCGGCGAGCGCCGCAAGTTCGGCATTACCCTCCTCAAGTTCGGACGACCTGGCTTCGAGGGCGGTCTGCTGCTGCGACAGTTCGGCGTCGCGGCTGGTGAGGTCCTCGGCGCGGCTGTCCAACTCCATGGTGCGGGCATCGAGGTCGCCTTCACGTTTGTTCAGCTCGCTGGCGATCGTGTCGAGTCGGGTCTGGCGCTCCGTGATATCTGATGCACGGTCATCCAACCCGGCGGTGACCTTGTCGAGACGCTCTGTCCGGGCGGCGACCTCCGCTTCAGACGCTTCGAGATCGGCGACGAGTGTGGCTCGTTCTTCGACCGCAGCGGCGACGCGCTCCCGGTCGAACTCATGATCCGCCTCGAGGGCGGCGATCGCTTTGGCGTGCTCATCCGACAGCGCCTCGAGCTGGGCGGCAAGCTCGGCCTGTCGCGTCTCGAGTTCGGCCTCGCGCGAAGAAATCTCGGCTCGTTGTGTGTCAAGGCCGGCGGCTCGTTCGGTCAGCTCGTGTTCGCGGGTCTCGAGGTCGGTCGCCCTGCTGGAGAGATCCGTCTCGCGAGCGTCGATTTCGGCCTGCTTGGCCTGCATTGCTTCTTCAACGGCCGAATCGTGCAGGCGCTCGAGTTCCGCTTCGATGTTCGCACCGCGTTCGGTCAACTCAGCGATCTCGGCCTCTTTGCGCATGAGGTCGGCTTCGAGGTCGGCGGCAGTCTTTGACTGCTCGGCCAGTTGTTGCTCGAACGCGATCGCCTGTGCCCTTTTGTCCTCCACCAGCGCGGCCAATTCGGAGGAACGCGTCTCGAGTTCTGACTCTTGGCGCTCGATTTCTTCCCGGAGGTCCTGCTTCTGGGTTTCGACCGTGGACAGGAGTTCCTCGTGTTGTGTTTCGAGATCAGCTCGACGGGAGGCAAGCTCCGCTTCGAGCTTCTCCAGCTCTGCCTCAGTTTGTTCGGTTGCGGCGCGACGATCCCTGATAAGGGCTTCGTCGTCCTTGATCTTGCCGAGGGCGGTGCCCAGAGCAGCAGCCTCACGCTGCAGCTCTTCGCGTTGACGATCAATCGTCGCGCGAAGCGAATCGACACCTTCACGTTCGGCGGCAACGGTTTCTTCGCGCACGACCGAGACCCGGCGCTGTTCCGCCTCGAGTTCGCTGCGCTCCAGGCGCAACGCCTTCGTGTCAGCTTCGAGCTTGGCCCGCTGCTCGTGTACGTCCTCTTCGGCCTCGGCCAGCTGCGATCGGTACCCGTCGATCTCGGTGCGACGTTCCTCGAGCTCGTCGTTCAGTCGATTGAGCTGGGCGCGCGATTCTTCGATGCGGGAGAGCTCTGTTCGCTGCTCGTCCTGTGTCGCCTGCAATTGGGTGCGCAGACGGGTGAGTTGTTCCTGTCGGCTCTGCAGCAGTTCTTCCTCGATCTCGAGGGATTCAGCCGTTCGGTCCACACGCATGGCGCGAAGTTGGTCGGCCGCGCTGAGGCCATTCTCGGCGCCTTCGTTCTCTATCTCGTGGTCGTGTTCTGCCATCGCAAGTCATCTTCTGTGCGGAGTCGAATTGAGCATACGTGACGAGTCGGGCAAGCCCCTCATCTGGACAAATATGTGGGTAATGCCCGCGCGGTCAGTGGTGTTTTTGTTGTTGTTCTTCCCGTAGGTCGATGACTTCACTATCGGCACCGGAGACCCGACCTGTAGCCGCCGTCTCATCCAGCAGGTCAAGGAAACGGGCCGCTTCGCGGCGATGATCCTCTATGACCTCCCACATGGCTCGCAACCGATCTCGTTCGGTCGCGACCCGTTGCTGCTCCGCATCGAGTTGTGCGGTGGCAATCGCCAACTGATGCTCTTCCACCGCAATGCGGTCCCGCTCTGCGGCCTGCGTCGCGGACTCTCGTTCCAGACGCTCGAGGGCAACGTTCAGCGCGTGGCGCTCGGACCGGGTGACGGTCCGATCCTCATCGACCTGGGCCGCCTCGGTGTCGAGATGGCCAGATTCCTGATCAAGCAGCGCTCGTCGCTCGCCAGCCTGTTCGGTTTGGGTGTCGAGACGAACCCGTTCGGCGGACAAAGCCCGACGACGCACGGCGAGATCCTCGGTCTCCTCGTCGAGTGATTCGTGCTCCCGATCCAGAAGTTGCCGCCGAGCGCGCACGTGCGCTTCCGCCTCGTCGAGCTGGGCGCGCTGGCGCTCCACCGCTTCGCGTCGAGCAGCAACTGCGGCGCGTTCGTTCTTCAGAAGCTCGGTCTCGGTGATCAGTTCCGCCAGTTCCTTATCGAGATGTGCCTGCGTAGCGATCAACCGGTCGGCGTCGTGGTCGAGCGTCGATTCGCGTTGGCCCATGAAGATCGACTCGGTTTCGCTCTCGCGTTCGTCCTCGAGCCGTCGAAGTGCCTGTTTCGCCTGGTCGATCTCGGCCCGTTCCTCGGCCAGGTGTTCCTTGCGGTCGGCGAGATCGGACTCGGCTGAGAACAGCTCGCGTTCCCGGAGCGTTAGTGCATGCTCCTGTTCGCTGAGCTCATCGACTCGGGCGGCCAAACGCGACGTCGCCTCGGACGCATCAGCTTCGAGTTGCAGAATTTGGGCGTGCTGATCGTCGAGCTGCGCCCGTCGCTCCCGCAATCGCCGTTCCTTCTCGTCGAGCTGTGTGGCCCCGGCACGAGCGGCCAGCGCCCGTGACTCGAGAGCCTGCTCCATCGTCGTCAGTTCCGATTGTCGCTGCGCAAGAGCAGCTTCCGCGGCGGAGAGCGCGTCTTCGCGCGATTCGAGGTCGGCAAGACCAGCGGTCAGGTCGGCCTCGCGTTCGGCAACGGCAGCCAACTGTTCGTCCACGGCGAACTGGCGGGAGGAGAGTTCTGTTTCTACTGCCTCGATGTCGGCGCGGCGCCTCTCGGCCTCCACTTCCCTGCTTCCGAGCGCTTCGAGGTCATCTGCACTGGATAACGATGACCGGCGCTGTTCGATTTCGGCTTCCAGTTCGTCGATCTCGTCGTTCTGGCTGGAAAGGAGCGCTCGTTCGGCGTTTATGTCGTTGCGCTCGACCTCCAGGTCGGCGCGGGCGCCTTCGAGCTGATCGGCTTCGGCTCCGAGGCCAAGCCGGCGCCGTTCAAGCACCTCGGACTGGCTGTCGAGGCGCGTCCGTTCATCCTCGAGCTGCGCGGCCTGATCGGCCAGCTGGGATTCGATCTGCTGGAGTTCGGCGGCGCGCTCGGCGGCGACGCTGGAGCGGGTGTCCAACTCTTCCTCGGCGTCGTTCAGACTCGCGCGGCGGAACTCGAGTTCGGCGAGCGCCTTCTCGATGCGTTCGCGCTCGGCAACGAGTCGATCCTCTTCCTCGTCGGTTTGATCGCGTAGTTCGATGAGCGATCGGACCCGTTCGCTCAACGCCGCCTGTTGCTGATCGAGTGAGGAGCGGTGCTCGCGCAGGAGCTGCTCGGTCGACTTCTCCTCATCGGGTCGCGCCCAACCGGCGGGATGTGCCGCACGAGGACCGGAGTCGTCGATGTCGGAGGTCGACGGAGCGGCGTGCTCGCCCCCTGCCGATTCTCGCGACTCGTCGTTAGTCGTCATCTGTGCTCCGTAGCCCAATGTGGAACTCGCCCCACGAGCACGAGAGTAGAGAACTTGAGCTGCCAATCCAAAAGCGTATTGAAACCTTCACAAAGCGCCCTCGGCAGGATTCGAACCTGCGCTCACGGCTCCGGAGGCCGATGCTCTATCCACTGAGCTACGAGGGCGAGACGCCCGACTCTACCGCGGCGATCGGAGCTCCCACAGTTGGAGCGCCGCTAGGCTCGTGCACTTGACCGGACGGAGATGCAGGTGATCATCGAAGAACTGACGGCTGCCCTCAGGAAGGCCGCAAAGGAGGAGGGTTTGACCCCTCCCGACACTATTGGTCTTGAGCAACCAGCCAACCGCGAACACGGTGACTGGTCATCGAATCTTGCGCTCGCAACCTCCAAACAGGCGGGCACAAATCCACGGGAGTTGGCCACGCGGCTCCTGTCCAGGCTCGAAGAGCAGCGTCCTGCACATGTGTCCCGGATGGAGCTTGCCGGACCCGGATTCATCAACTTCCATCTCGACGCCAGCTGGCTCCACGGCGTTCTGCGAGCAGTCGTCGCTGACGGGGTCGACACGTACGGCCGCAATCAACTGGGCGCGGGTCGTCGGATCAACGTCGAGTTCGTCAGCGCCAACCCGACCGGTCCGCTTCATGCCGGCCATGGACGGGGGGCCGTGTACGGCGACGCACTGGCCTCGCTGTTGGAGTGGTGCGGTTACGGGGTGACGCGGGAGACCTACATCAACGATCGCGGCGTGCAGATGCAGACCTATGCCAACTCGCTGGCCGCCCGTGCCGCTGGAGAAACCCCAGCCGAGGGCGGCTACATGGGTCAGTACATCGTCGACTGGGCTCGAGAAATGCCGGCGGATGCCGATCCGCTCGACTGGGGGTACACGCGTGCGCTCGACGATCAGCGGGACGTGCTCGGATTGCTCGGTATCGAGTTCGACGTGTGGTTCAGCGAGCAGTCACTCGTTGACAGCGGCGCCCTTGATCGTTCCCTGCAGACACTTCGCGACCGGGGCGTGATCTTCGAGAGCGAAGATGCCGTCTGGTTACGCAGCACCGACTACGGCGACGACAAGGATCGGGTGTTGGTCAAGAGCGACGGGGAGTACACGTACCTCACCCCCGACATCGCCTATCACGCCGACAAGTTCGGACGCGCCGATGAGCTCGTCAATGTGTGGGGAGCAGATCACCACGGCTACATCCCGCGGATGAAGGCGGCGATGGAGGCCCTCGGCCACAACCGGGAAGATCTCGACGTCCAGGTGACGCAGCTGGTCCGGCTGATGCGCGGCGACGAGGAGGTCAAGCTTTCGAAACGGGCCGGCGACATCGTCGAGCTCCGCGACGTGGTGGAGGAGGTCGGGCCCGACGCCACGCGCTTCACCTACCTGCTGCAATCGATCGACTCCCAGCAGACGTTCGATCTCGAAGCGGCCGCGGCACAAGGTATGGACAATCCGGTCTTCTACACCCAGATGGCCCATGCCCGAATCATCAACATCGTGAAGAAGGCGGCGGGTGCCGGGTTCGAACGCGTCGACATCGCCGACGCCAACCTGTCGCTTCTGACCCACGAGAGGGAGGTTGAACTCCTCCGTGCGCTCTTCAGTGGACCCGGACTCATCGAGGTGGCCGGCCGCGAGCGGGCGCCACACCGAGTTGTCGGTTGGGTTCGCGAGCTCGCCGGCGCCTTCCACAGCTTCTACCAGAACAACGACTGCTACGTCGTGGGCGACAATGTCTCGCCTGAGCTCACCCAGGCGAGGTTGTGGCTGCTCGAGGCTACTCGAATCGGGCTGGTGGCCGGACTCACGCTGGCGGGAGTATCTGCTCCCGACGCGATGTGGCACGACGAAACTGACGAGGACGAATGAGCGGGTCTCTTCCGATGACGTTGCTGCCCGATTCCGCCGAGGTCGGCGCGAACGGTGAGCTGATCATCGGCGGCTGTTCGGTCACCGCGCTCGCCGAGGAATACGGTACGCCGCTGTTCATCTACGACGAAGCACACCTACGCAGCCGAGCCCGGGAGGCGGTCGCCGCGTTCGGTCCCGGCGTCGCCTACGCCAGCAAGGCCTTCCTCTGCCGAGCGATGGCTCGCCTCGTTTACGAGGAGGGTATGGACATCGATGTCTCGACAGCGGGGGAGTTCCACATCGCCCGTTCCGCCGGCGTCCCGGCCGCGAACCTCGTCTACCACGGCAACAACAAATCAATGCGGGAGCTGCGGGAGGCGCTGCGCGAACAGGTCGGCCGGGTTGTTGTCGATTCCTTCGATGAACTGGATCGTCTCGAGCAGCTGCATGCGGAGGGTCTGCCGGTCCCGAACGTGCTGTTGCGCGTCACTCCAGGGGTCGAGGCACACACCCACGAATACATCAGCACTGGTCACGACGACTCGAAGTTCGGCTTCACCGTCTCCTCCGGTCTGGCCGATCAGGCCATCAAACGCGCCATCAATTCACCCGCGATGCGGCTTCGCGGCATCCATGCCCACATCGGTTCGCAGGTGTTTCGGGTGGATTCCTTTGCCCAAGCATCCGAGGTCATTGCGGCCGTGGGAGCGCCCTACGACCTCGACGAGATTTCCGTCGGTGGCGGCCTCGGTGTGCCGTACGTGATGGGGGAGGAATCGGCAACGATCACCCAGTGGGCCAACGTTGTGCACGACGCTCTGGATGCCAACGGCGTGAAGGCCAAAATCACGGCCGAACCGGGTCGCAGCATTGCCGCGGCCGCCGCCGTCACGGTGTACACGGTCGGCACGATCAAACACCTCGAAGGAATCCGCACCTATGTCGCTGTCGACGGAGGTATGTCCGACAATCCTCGACCTGTGCTCTACGGCAGCGGCTACGAGTCGTTCCTGCCGCGGGCGGTGGAAGCGGAGCGCGATCTTGAGGTGCGAATCGTCGGGAAACACTGCGAATCAGGTGACCTCCTGGTTCCCGAAGGCAGCGTGCCATCCGACATCGTCGTCGGTGATTTCCTGAGCACCCCGGTAACCGGGGCCTACGGGCACTCGATGGGATCCAACTACAACGCCGTGCTGCGGCCGCCCGTTCTGTTCGTGCGCGACGGCGAAGCGCGCATCGTCATGCGACGCGAGAGCCCCGACGACCTCATGGCCAGAGACGCAACATGACGACGTATGTGCGGGTGCCGGCGGTGGAACGGGCGCTGGTGGGCGAGCGCGTACTTGTACTTCGACTCGACCAGGACACACCGATCGAGCTCGCCGGCTCGGCGCCGACCGTGTGGTCCGTACTGGAGGATGCGTCCGAGTTGCCGGAGATCATCCAGGTCGTCGCGTCCATCTACACGGATACTCCCGAGGTGATCGCGGCGGGAGTCGAAGAGGCGTTGCGTCACCTGATCGACGCGAACCTGGTCGTGGAACAGCCGTGACTGCGATGACCGTGCTTGGCGCCCTGGCGAGAATGGATGTCGTCTCCAGCGACCTGCCGAAACTTCGCGACATCGAGATCAACGACGCGGTTGACGCCATGTTGCTCGCATCGCTGATTCGGCATCGGCTGATTGGCCTTGCCGCGCGGGCGATCGAAACCGGTGAGCTGAACGTCTCGAACGAAACGGCCGAGGCCATCGTCGATCGCCACGACATGGACATGGCGGCAACGCTGCGCATCGAGGTGATGATGCTTCGTGTCGCCGAGTTGCTGGAGACAGAAGGCATCCGAATGCGGGTATTGAAGGGTTCCGCGCTGGCACACACCGTCGCCACCACTCCGAGCGACCGTTCCTTTCGTGACGTCGATCTGTTGATTCGAAGCAGCGAAATCGATCAGACCGTCGCCGTCCTCGAAGCTGCGGGAGCATCGAGATTGCAGCCCGAGCTGCGCCCCGGGTTCGATCGCCGGTTTGCCAAATCGGTCACCATGCGTCTCGACGATGTTGAGATCGATGTTCACCGCACCCTTGCGCCCGGGCCGTTCGGCCTGACCATGTTTCCCGATGACCTGTTCCTGCTCGCCGGTACGTTCGACGTGGCCGGCCGCACCCTCCCGACGCTCGATCGCACGGATCACCTGCTCCACGCGTGTTACCACGCGGCGCTTGGGTCGCAGACGCCGGCGATGACAAACCTGCGGGACATCGCGTTGCTTGCCGCCGGTGATGTGGACCTGGATCGGATCAACGACTCCATTGAACGGTGGGACGGGCAGGCGGTTATGGGTCGAGCGGTTGAGCTCGTGCGGGAGAGTCTCGGAGACGTGCTCCCGCCCGCACTGTGTCTTTACACCCTCACGGCAGAGGATCGGTCCTCGTTGGCGCCGTATCTTCGCGACGGGGATCGGTTCCCTGCGCTTGCCGCCGCCTCACTCCGGGCCCTGCCGGCGTCGTCCCGGGCCGCATACGCCCTGGCCGTGGGTCTGCCCATTGGTACGAACCCGGTCGACCGCGTCAAGGTGTTGTCGCGTCGCTACAAGAATCTCTAGGTCAGCTGCGCACCAACGGGTGAACACAGCCGTCGGCTTGTTCCACGAACAATCGACCGTCTCTCGGCAGGCCCGACTCGACGGTCGATTCTGCATGGGAAGACCACGAGCCGAACTCGAACCATTCGCCGGTCGAGGGCCGGTAGACCCCAAGCGTGGCGGTGCCGTCACAGTTCCAATCGCCAATGGCCGCTTGATCCTCGACGCGCCCTACAGACCAGGTCACCTCATTGTCGGCGCCAAACCCAAACAGCTGGCCCGCATCCCACGTCATGTTGTGTTCGGACAACGTGGTGCCACTCGAAACAACGACGGGTCGCGATGTTGAGGAGGCGGGAGCGACCCGTCGTTCGCCATTGAACGCGAGCAACGTGATCCCAAGGATCACGGCGACGAACAGCAGCGGGCGGAATGGGTGGGTCGG
>SHLQ01000148.1 GCA_004282895.1 Acidimicrobiales bacterium | reverse complement strand
GGGCGCTGGCCAGCGCTTTGAAGGCCTGTTCGAGGTCGATGTCGACAGCGGTTGACTCCATAGCGATATAACTAGTTAGTTATGACATGGAAGTCAAGAACAGGTCACGTCGTGGCTGATCGGCGCCTCCACACAACGTATGAAAAGCCACCCACAAGGACGACAAGACTGCCGCCGAGCAAGACCAACGAGCCACGATTCGTCCCTGACGAATCTGGGCGAAACTCGCTGATCGCCTCTGCGATGGCATCATCTCCCGCCGTGATGTCGCCGGTTGTCGGTGTACTTGAGACCTCAGCGACACTCGATGGGACCGACGATGTCGTGGGTGCCGCAACGGTGGCCCTTGCTGCGGTCGGCATGCCACCAGCGTTGATACCAACAGCTCCACTTTGCACCTCGCCTGCCTCCACCTGGAATCCCGGGCCGGCGATCAACGCGTCCGCCGCGAGGTTGGCCACCTCGGGGTCGTCCAAGGGCCACTCTCGAGAGATCGGGTACTCCGGATCAACCCCTACCCAGACTGCGCCCCCGATGAGATCACCCAGACGTGCCGAGCAGTCGGCATTGCAGTAGTCGAACTGATAGAGGGCTGGCTCAAGGTCGGACGGAATCTGAAAGGAGATCGATGCTCGGAGCCTCAAGTAGCCTCCTCTCCCTGTCTCTTCAAGAACGATTTCTCCAAGCGGCAATCGGATTCCATCCGCAACAGCCCCGCCCTCGTCGGCCGACTCCATGAGGAATCCGAAGTACGGTCCATCCTCGATCCAGCCGTACGCCCCGCCGCCGGTATAGCCGACCAGCGTCGCCTGCTCACCTGGCTCATACCGGTCCTTCACAGGGTCAAACCAACTCCCACCGGCGATCGCGGGAGAGGCGAATCCCAAGAGCACCACCACGACCACAAGTGCGGCTGCTGCCAACTGCGGACGACTTCTCATGTCGTCAATGATGACATGAGGGAACGCCGCGGTTTTCGCTTCTTGACCTCGACTAGGTGACCGAGGCCCGCAGATGCGCGGCGATCTGGCCGCCGGCCTCGATGGACGCAGGATCGTTCTCGGCCACGACCTTCAGGTTCAGCATCGAACAACCCGCGTCGACGTACGGATGCAGCGCCTCCGCGACCATCTCCGGGGTGCCGTACGGGACATACTTCTCGAACGCTTCGAAGGGCACCTTGTAGAAGCCTTCCATCGCCCCCGCGACGAGTTCACGGGCCCGCTCGACGGTGTCCGCAACACCAACCCACGGCTGGTAGCCGTGTTGCCAATCAACGTCGCCACGACCAGCCGCTTCGGCTTGGGCGTCGACGATGCCCAGCGCCTCCACGTAGCGACGAGGTGAGCACCACGCACCGATCCATCCGTCGCCATATCGAGCGGTGCGTCGAAGCGCGGCGTCGGAGCGCCCGCCGATGATCAGCGGCACGGGCGGATCGAGCGCCGGTCGAATCTGCGCCTGTTCCAACGTGTAGAACTCGCCGTCGAAATCGATCGGCTCGCCGCGCATGAGCGCCCGAATGATCTGGAGCGACTCGTCGGTCCGTCGCCCCCGCGTTCGAGGGTCAACGCCGCAGACCTCGATCTCGTGGCGATCATCCCCGCCGACCCCAACCCCCAACGTGACCCGGCCGGGTGCAACCGTCGACATCGTGGCGAGCTGGCGGGCCACCGGCATGGGGTGGCGCAGCGCCAACAGATACACGCTGATCATCACCCGGATCGACGGATGAAGCTGCGAGAGCGCGGCAATTTCGACGAAGCCGTCCGTGCCGGATCCGTCGCGGAAGGACACATGATCGGCCATGTAGACCTGATCGATGCCAACGTCGGTCAGCGACTGCAACGTCGCCTGCTTCTCCTTGAACGACGATTGCCAGAACGTCGTGGGCGTCGCGAACCCGACCGTGAGGCTCACAGAGTTTCGAGCGGTGCCCACGTGCTGTGCGTGCCGCTGGAGATTCGTTCGGGCAGGCGAATCCTGGCGACCGGTTCCGCCGAAGGACTGGCCGCATCGAGCACGACCGCTTCGGACCAATCGTTCACCATGTCGCTGGCGAAGGTGATGAGATAGCCGTCGTCTTCTGCAGTCGAGCCGGTGCGCGGGGCCATGACCGTCTCGCTGACGAACACGCCATCACCGAACTCGACGAGCTCTTCCGTGCCGGTCTCGACATCCCGCTTCACGAGTCCGTCGAAGGAGAACAGTCCGTGCGTGCACCGAGCTTCATAGGAATACCGATGGCGGCGGCCGCCGTACTGACCGTTGATCATTGGGAATTCGAGGCACCGATCACTCAGTGGCTCTTCGGTGGTTGCGCCGGTGACGAGATTGAAGCGCCAACGATGGGCCCGAGCCTGCAGCACGTTCATGTCGAGCGTCTCGAACCCTTTGTGGTGGCCACCGAAGCGCTCTGCGCCCTGGGCGGTGGGGTTGTGCTGGAAGAAGCCATCGAGCACAACCTCGTCCCCATCCTCGTACGCATTCGTCCAGTGCAGAACGAACGTGGGATCAGCTTCGAACCACCGAATGTCCTCGGTGTTGCCATGGCGAGGGATCAGTGCGAAGCGGCTCGGCATGTCCCGTCGGAACGTGTTGCTGTAAAAGCCGTCGGCCAACGCCTGCGGATCCCAGAACAGCGGGAAGTCGTTCAGGATTGACCAGTTCTCGGTGAAGGCCATGTCGTGAGGAAGCCGTGGCCCCGGAAGCGGGATGTCCACATACGTCGTCATCTCGCCCTCGGGGCTGACCACGCCGTAGTGCATATACGGCTCGTCCACGCCGTAGTTGAAGAAGAGCAGCTCGCCGGTGTGCTCATCGAGCTTTGGGTGCGCCGACACTCCTTCCGCCGGGAAGTCGCCCTGCCACGTCACACAGCCCTGCTCCTCCAGCGTGCGCGGATCCATCGAATACAGGTTGCCGCACTGGTAGAAGCTGGCAAGCGCCTGGCCCCGGTGCACGACCACATCGGTGCTGGCGTTGTCCTTCATCATCGAGCGGGCACCCGCTCCGTGATCGGCGATCGTGTTCGAGGGGTGCTCGGTGATGCCAGCCCACAGCGCCCGTTTGGCCTCCTGCTCGGCGAGGAATCCCTCCGTGCGAACGAAGCGGCTGGAGTAGCGGGCCTCCCCCGCCTCGAACGAGATCGCGTGCAGCAGGCTGTCGCCGTCGAACGGGTGGTATCGCTTGATCGGCTCGAACAACGCCGTCTCGGTGTTACGGATGTACACCCCGTTGAGGTCTTCGGGAATTTCGCCGATGACGTCCAAATCCCAGGCGTCGTACTCGTTGACCTGGGGCCGCCAGACGCCGGTGCGATACGGATGGTCGTCGTTTGGCGGAAGTGCCGAGTCAACGGTGTTGCGCAGTTCAACCTTCACGGGTTCCCTTTCGTCGATCCGCAACTGGTGCGATGCTGTACCACCATACGACGACCGCTGGGGGCCGATCCATGACAACGTTCGACGCACAGATCGCCAGTGCCGTGTCCGAGCGTGCGGAGTCCGTCGCCCTCGTCGATGCACCGAACCGGGACACGTTCTTCAGCGGCGAACCATTGAGGCTCACCTGGGCGCAGGTCGATGCCGCGGTCGACGCTGTCGCCTTCTCCCTCCAGGAGGCCGGGGTGACGGCTGGTCACGCGGTGGCGATCCAGCTTCCCAACTGTGCGGAGCTGCCGATCTCGATCCTCGCCTGCACGCGCATCGGCGCGATTGCGACGCCATTTCCCATTCAGCATCGGGAGCACGAACTTCGCCACGGTCTCTCCACGTCCGGCGCCCGCCACCTGATCACCGGCGCGCGGCCGGATCGACCCGACCTGCTCGATGCGTCGGCCGCCGTGCTCGCCGAGTTCGACGCAACCATGCTCACATTCGGATCGGATCATCCCGACCCCGACCGACGACTGGATCTGGACTCCGGCGGAGCGCCCGCTCCCCACATCGCCGTACCCACCGATACCGCCACCATCTGTTGGACGTCGGGCACAACCGGCACGCCCAAGGGTGTCCCGCGATCCCATGCCATGTGGCTGGCCACGTCCGGCTTTCAGGTGGCCGAGCTTGAGCTCGGTCCCGACGACCGCATCCTCTGCCCGTTTCCCGTGGTCAACATGGCCGGCATCGGCGGCATGTTGGTGCCCTGGATCGAAACCGCTAGCCGCCTGGTCCTCCACAATCCGATCGATCTCGGCGTCTTCCTCGGCCAGATTGCGACCGAACAGATCACGTACACCGTCGCACCTCCCCCGCTGCTCAACATGCTGCTTCGCAACGACACGATGCTCGAGGGCGTCGACATGACACAGATGCGCAAGATCACCTCCGGCTCCGCGCCGCTCGATCCATGGATGGTGGAGGGCTGGCAGGAACGGGGCATCGAGATCGTCAACGCGTTCGGGTCCAACGAAGGGGCGTCGATGCTGTCAACCGAAGCCACCGTGCCCGACCCCGCTCTGCGGGCCCGCTACTTCCCAGTGCCAGAACGGGAAGGTGTCGAAGTGCGTCTCGTCGGTCTCGAGACGGAGATGGAAATCACCGAGCCAAGCGTGACTGGCGAGCTTCGATTCCGTGGCCCGACCGTGTTCTCCGGGTATCTCGACAGCGACGGATCCGAGTTCGACGACGATGGGTGGTACCGCACCGGTGACATCTTTCAGATCGTGGACGCACCTGGCCGAACCCTGCTGCAGTTCGTGGATCGGGCCAAGGACATCATCATCCGTGGCGGCATGAACATCTCTGCGGCGGAGGTCGAGGCGCTGATCTCTTCCCACGCCGACATCGTCGAATGCGCTGTGGTTTCCTACCCCGACCCGGACATGGGCGAGCTGGTCGGCGTTTTTGCGGTTGCCGCTCCCAACGCCGAGCCGACACTCGAAGCCATCGTTGAACATCTACGAGCGCAACAGGTCGCCAGCTACAAACTGCCGGAACGACTCGAAGTCCTTGATGCGCTTCCACGCAATCCAGTGGGCAAGATAGTGAAGGGCGATCTGCGCGATCGTTGGGTATCCGGACCGGAAGGAACAGCCACATGAGCCAATCCGTGAGCATTCTCGGCGGCCATCAGACCGACTTCGCCAACAACTTGGCCAAGAGTGGCGGGTCGGTGGAATCGCTCGTGTCGGACGCGGTCCTGGCTACCGTGGCCGACGCCCAGATCGATCTGGCCGACATCGACACGATCCACGTGGGTAATGCCTTCGGGCAGCTCTACACGGGGCAGGGGCACCTTGGCGCCATGCCGGCCACGGTCGTCCCGGAGCTCTGGGGAATCCCCTCGATGCGCCACGAAGCGGCATGCGCGTCGTCCTCGATGGCGACCCTCTCGGCCATGGCCGAGATCGAAGCCGGCCGATACGACTGTGTGCTCGTGCTGGGCGTCGAACAGGAGAAGACGATGCCCGGCCCAGAGGCCGCAGCGGTGCAGGAAGCGGCGGCGTGGGTTGGCGCGGACACGGAAGGCGCAACATACATCTGGCCCGAGACGTTTGACCGGCTCGCCGACGAATACGACCGTCGATACGGGCTCGACAACATCCACCTTCGGGCAATCGGCGAGCTGAACCTTCGGAACGCCAAGGCCAATCCCAACGCCCAAACCCGCGGCTGGGAACTGTCGGCCGATACCTGCAGCGACAATGACGACGTGAACCCCGTGGTCGCCGGTCGCCTGCGGCGCAACGACATCACACAGATCACCGACGGCGCTGCGGCGCTGATCCTGGTCTCCGATCGTTGGCTCGCGGAGCGGGGCCGCACGCCCAAGGCCCGTATCGCAGGCTGGGGCCATCAAACCGTCGGCCTGGGCCTGCAGCAGAAACTCGATCGCAACAGCGACAGCACCTATGTGATGCCGCACGTCCGCGAGGCGATCACCGGCGCATTCGGACGCGCGGGTATCGACGGCGTCGACCAGCTCGACGCGATCGAGACCCATGATTGCATGACCCCATCGGAGTACATGGCGATCGACCACTTCGGCATCACCGCCCCTGGTGAAAGCTGGAAGGCGGTCGAGGCCGGCGAGCTCGAACGTGACGGCCGTATCCCGGTGAACCCGAGTGGCGGACTGATCGGCGGCGGCCATCCGGTCGGAGCCACGGGCGCCCGCATGTTGCTCGACGCGACGAAGCAGGTTGCCGGTGAAGCCGGCGACTATCAGGTTGAGGACGCCGAACGCGTCGCCACGCTCAACATCGGTGGCAGCACGGCAACCACGGCCTGCTTCGTGGTCGAAGGGGTCTGACCCCTTGGAGGACGTGTTCCTCTTCGACGCAATCCGCTCCCCCCGGGCCAAAGGCAAACCGGGTGGGGGTCTGTCGTCGCTGCTCCCGCACGAGCTTGTCGCCCAACTCTTCACGGCGCTCCGATCCCGCAATGGGGCAGCCGCAGTGGACGCCGTCGACTCCTTCACGCTCAGCTGCGTCGGCCAGATCGGTGCCCAAGGCGGGCACCTGGCGCTCGTGTCGAAACTCGAATCGGGGCTGCCGGACACCGTCGCCGCGCAGACGATCAACAACTTCTGCGTCGGTGGCATGACGGCACTCGGCAACACCTTCGCTTCCGTGCGATCGGGCCAGATCGAGCTGGGTCTGGCCGGTGGGGTCGAGATGATGTCCCAAGTCGGCTTTCTGGCCGACGGCGCCAGCTACTACACCAACGAGGACGTGTCGGCTTCGCTTCGGTACGCACCGGTTGGTGTGGCCGCCGACCATCTCGCCTTCCACCACGGCGTGGAACGACCCGAGTTGGACGCGCTGGCCATGGAGTCACACGCCCGGGCTGCAGCGGCATGGGACGACGGGCGGTATGACCGTCACGTCGTGCCGATCACGGGGGCCGATGGCGTCGTCATGAGCATTGACGAGACCATCAAGCGGGACTTTACGCCTGAAGGGCTGGCCGCACTCGACCCAGTCTTCGAGGGTATGGGTACCCACACGTACGACAAGGTCCTGACGGGTGATGACTCCGTCGTCATCGAACATCGTCACACGATCGCTCACTGTCCACCGATTGCTGATGGTGCCGCATTGACCTTGGTTGGCACCGCCAAAGCGGGCGAGCGATTCGACTTGAAGCCGTTGGCACGCATCGATGCAATCGCTGAGGCTGGTGGGAGCCCACTCGAGCAGCTGACCGCGGGTGAATCGGCGATGGCCAAGGTTCTCGAACGGACCGAGACAACCCTCAACGAGATGGACGTCATCGAATACATGGAAGCATTCGCCGTGGTCCCTGCGCTCTTCCACCGCCATCACGACGTGGACCGCACCAAGGTGAACCCCAACGGCGGACATCTCGCAATGGGTCACCCCATGGGTGCGACCGGCGCGATTCTCGTGAGCGCGTTGGCCCATGAGCTCCACCGCATAGGGGGGCGCTCGGGTATCGCGGTGGCACACGGCGGATCCGGGGTCGGCGCCGCGACCATCCTGTCGCGCCCGTAGGCAGGACTCAGCGCTTCTTCCTCGATCTCCACAGGAGGAAGATGATCAACGCAGTCAGTGCGCCGAGAGCGGGTGCGAACCGCTTGAAGGCGGCTTCTCCAGCGACGTCGAGCAGATCGAGGACGTCGTCCTCTTCTTCAGACGCGGCGCTCGCCGATGACGAGTCGATTGGGGCGGCCGCCGCGGCAGGTGGAACCTCGGGTGGTTCGGTTGCGGCGCTGGCATCCCCAGCGGCGGCTGCGCCGGCAGCAGCGATCTCTTCGGCCGACGCGTTGTCGCCAAGCTTGCCGGCCAGGCACTCCGCGAACTGTCCCAGAAGCTTCTCGCTGACGTCCTGCATCACGCCGCGTCCGAACTGGGCGACCTTGCCGCTGATCTTCAGATCCGTGACGATGTCGACCTGCGTCTGATCGCCGACCTGTTGCATCTCCGCGGTGATCAGCGCTTGGGCGTTTCCGGCGCCCCGCGAATCACGACCCTTGCCGTTGATGACCGCCTTGTGCGCGACATCGTCCTTCTCGACGAATTCTGCGGTCCCGCGATATTCGGCCGTCACCGGGCCGACCTTCACCTTCACGGCGCCCTTGTAGACACCATCTTCCTCGCCCGAGAGTTTGGCGCCGGGAAGACACGGTGCGATCTCAGGGATGTTGGTCAGCAGGGCCCACGCCTCATCGACCGGGGCATCAACAGTGAACGAATTCTCAATCTTCATGCGTCGATCCTAATGACGATTCAGAAATGCCGCGATCTCCAACAGAGACTCCTTCGACTCCGGGTAGTCGTCGTAGAACTCGAACACATGCCACATGCCGTCCCACACCCGACAGTCGACCTCGACGCCGCTCCGACGCATCTTCCGCTCGAGCCGGAGACACCCGGCCAGGAGTTGATCCCGCGTGCCCGTGGTGATGATGGTAGGTGGAAGCGAGTCCATCGATCCGAAGAGAGGCGAGACCGACGGATGGGTGGGTTCGGTGTCTGCGACGTACACGTCCATCACGTCATCCATACGAGACGGAGGCAACGTTGGATCGATCCCGTTGGTCGGTTGGTACAACGCCGGGTCGGTCCGCATGTC
>SHLQ01000147.1 GCA_004282895.1 Acidimicrobiales bacterium | reverse complement strand
CGCGACCTCACGAAACAAACGCTGCTGCAGCTGGTAGAGCACGCGCTGGTCAAAGCTCGCGGCTAACCGCCGGCGTCCAGCTGCCCCGCCTCGGCGGCGGCGAGTGCTGGTCTCACCTTCCACCAGAAGAGCGCGGACACGATCAGACCGACGGGGACAACCACGACGCCGATGGCCAGTCCTGCAATCCAATACACGGGTGTGAACCGGGTGAACGCCCATGCCCATTGCGGGTGTCGCGCCGCGGTCAGCAGCGAGACCAAAACGATGGCGCTCGGTATCAGCGCAAGCGCGACCGTAATCGTCGGGCGAACGAGCAGTCGGGGATCGACGAGCACGAGGAGTGGATCGACAGTCACGCCTCGACGTTAGTGAATCGGGCCGTCGGTTCAGGGGCGCGACTCGATTGAATCGTCGGCTACCCTCGTGTCCGTGTCTTTGCCCGATGTGTGTCCACGCTGCGCCTCAACCCTTGAGGGTGAGGACTACTACGGGGTCTGTGCGCTCTGCCGATCCCAGCTTCGCGAAGTGTTCAGCGATCAGGCTCGCGACGTCGTGGCGGCCGAGTACGAGCCGAAGATGAACGTCGTTCCCAACGCGGTGGCGTCGAAGGACTAACGCGACGGCGGCCAGATTCCGCGTTGCTCAAACACTTCGCGAAGAACGGTGGGCCGGTCGGTCATGATGCCGTCGACGCCGAGGTCGAGGAGTCGCTCCATCTCGTCTGGTTCGTTGATTGTCCAACAGTGCACCTGCAGGCCGCGTTGGTGGGCGTGGGCCATGAACCGCGGGGTCACGACGGACACTCCCCGGACATCTGCCGGAACCTGCAGTGCAACGGCCGGTGGTGCCAACACCGGCAGTCGGAGCGAACGTAGTACGACCCGTGTGGCCTCGATGCTGCTGGCCGACGTGCACAGTCTGGCGCCTCCGAGCGTGCGGGCGAGACGCAGACGTTTTGTGTAGAACGAGGCGACACACACCCGGTCCCACGCATCGTGTTCGTCGATCAGCTCGAGAAGTGGTTCGAGGACGGCATCCGACTTGGCGTCGATGTTCCATCGCGCGTGCGGGAGTTCCGTGAAGAGCTCGGACAACCGCGAGATTGGCTCCGTGCCGGCGATGCGTGCCTCGCGGACGGCCCCCCAGGGCAACTCGACTATGGCTCCGGTGGCATCGGTGACCCGATCGAGGCGGGGGTCGTGAAAGGCAACAACTTCGCCATCCGCGGTGAGGTGTACGTCGGTCTCGAGGTAGGTGAACCCTAGGTCGGTGCTCGCCTGGAACGCGCGCATGGAGTTCTCCGGGTATTCCTCTGCGCCACCTCGATGCGAAAACGCAATCGGATGTTCGTTCGCCAGGTAGGGATGCACGTACTGGACTGTATTGCCGATCATTTGTGACTCCTCGTGAATAATCGACCACTAGACGGGTTGGCGCGCGCCGGTCTGACTAGGCTTGCGTGATGCGCAGAACCAAAATTGTGGCGAGCCTGGGTCCGGCAACGGACGACCCCCAGATTCTCCGGCAGCTCATTCGATCGGGAATGGATATCGCCCGGGTGAACCTCTCCCACGGCTCCCTCGATGACGGGATGGAACGTTTCCGGGCGATCCGGACCGTAGCGTCCGAGGAGGGCGTTCACGTCGGTATCCTCGCTGACCTTCCCGGCCCGAAGGTGCGAGCGGCGCCATTCACGGCCAGCTTCGACTACGAACTCGGAGACGTTGTTGAACTTCGACCCGGGTCAGACAAGTCGAGCAAGGACGTCATCGAGGTTGACTACGATCAGCTCACCAGCAGCGTGCACCCCGGTGACCGTCTGAGCATCGGAGATGGACGCGTGATCCTCGAGATCCGCGACAACACCACCGACAAGCTGGTCGGGGAAGTGGTCCATGGCGGGTCCCTCGTTGGTAGCCCAGGGGTGTACATCCCGTCCGACCGGTTGCAGATGGCCACGCCAACCGCGACGGATCTCCGGTATCTCGATGCCTTCGTCGAGGCGGGGGTGGACATGATCGCGATCAGCTTTGTGCGTTCCGCTCATGACATGCGCCGCGTTGGCACCGAACCCCACCCGCGGGGTCCGCTGCTTGTGGCCAAAGTCGAAACCCGCGCCGCCGTCGCAAACCTCGAAGGCATCATCGACGCGTCGGGTGCCGTGATGGTCGCCCGTGGCGACCTCGGCAACGAACTCCCCATCGAAGATTTGCCGATTACTCAGAAGACGATCATCCAGAAGTGCATTGCCGGCGGTAAGCCCGTCATCACGGCCACACAAATGCTGGAGTCCATGATCACGGCGCCGGCGCCGACCCGCGCCGAGGCATCTGACGTCGCCAATGCAGTGTGGGATGGCTCCAGCGCCGTCATGTTGTCGGGCGAGACCGCCGTGGGTATTGACCCCGTGAACGTGGTTCGCACGATGGGCCGCATCGCACGCAAGGCCGACGAAGTCTTCGATCACGAGGCCTGGGCCCGGAGTGTTGCGGCGATGAGCATGACCGACGATGGCAGCGGACACGAGATCACCGACGCCATGACCGTGGCCGCGTGGCGTGCGAGCCGCGAGCTTGATGTGAAGGCGATTCTTTGCCTATCCGCATCCGGTTTCACGGTCCGGTCGATGGCCCGTTTCCGTCCCGACGCCAAGATCATCGGCCTTAGCCACGATCCCAAGACGGTGAAGCAACTCGCGCTGTCCTGGGGAACGACGCCGGTCGAACTTCCTGCGGGAGGGACACGAGAAGAGCTGATTACCGAAGCCCTGAGAATCACCAAAGCCGAGGGGATCGTTCGGATCGGAGACCAGGTTGCCATCCTTGCGGGTGATGGCGTCGGGGCGAAGGTCACCAACAATCTGCGTATCGTTCAGATCACCTGATGGCATCCCACGACGTTCGTTTCGGCGGTTCGGGGATCCCGCAGACGGTACTTCCAGCCGAACCTGAGGATCTGCTGGCTGCCCTTGCAGCCGCTGCCAGCATGCCGGCTGCAGAACGCCACGATGAGGTCTCACGAATTGTTGCGTCCTCACCGCGATCACTGGGCGCATGGGCGGCGAAGGGAGATATCGCGCGGGACACGATCGAGGCGTACTCGTCGTTCCGGGTGGGCTATCACCGAGGCCTCGATGCCCTTCGTCAAAACGGTTGGCGTGGGAGCGGGTATGTCCGCTGGTCCGAACCAACGAATCAGGCGTTTCTGCGCTGTCTTGATGGCCTTCGCGCCATGGCCGAGGAGATCGGGGAAACCGACGAAGCCGAACGGTGTGCGTTGTTCCTCCGTCAACTTGATCCCGATTGGCCGCCGGCGGGCCGTAAGCGCCCGTGACCCAATTCGAAGGGGTCGTGCTCGCCGGGGGAGCGAGTGCGCGTATGGGCACCAACAAGGCGTTCCTGCCGTTTCAGGGGGCGCCGCTGTATCACCAGAGTGTGCGGGCACTGCAGGAGGCCGGCGCCACGAACGTGACCGTCGTTGGGGGACCAGAGCCCGAAGGCCGTGCCGCTGATGTTCGATGGCGACCCGATGACACGCCGGGAGCGGGACCGCTGCTCGCAGTGGCCTCCGCGCTTCGCAAGGCCGTTTTTCCCCACGTTGCGGTGCTCTCCTGCGATCTGCCCGCAATTGGTGCCCGCGAGGTCTCGCTCGTGCGATCCTGCATGGGAGATGCTGATCTCGCCGTGCCCGTCGTCGACGACCATCGACAATGGATGACGACCGTGTGGCGAGCTGAGATATCGCCAGTTTTGGATGACGCGATCGCGGCAGGTGAGAGGCGGTTGTGGGCCGCCGCCCGCGGCCTCAGAACCGTTCTGGTCTTCGACTTCGACACCACGCGGTACGCCGACGTCGACACGCCTGACGAGCTGGCAGTGGCAAAGAACCGGGCGTCTGGAGCAGCAGGGTAGGGTTGGCTCGTGATCTCGGTGGGTCGCCCAAAGCCTGGTAGTTCGTGAGCGACGATTACCGCGTCATTGACGAGGACGACGCATTCAAAGAGTACGTGGCCAGCTGTGAAGGGATCTCCGTCTTCGCGATCGACACCGAGTTCCATCGTGAGCGCTCGTACTTCCCCAAGGTGGCACTGATCCAGATCAACAACGGGACCGAGGTCGTCCTCATCGATCCTCTCGCCGTGGACTCGACGCCTCTAGCCGACCTCTTCACCCTTGACGCGACCGCGGTGTTGCACGCCGCCAGTCAGGACCTCGAAGTATTCGAACACTGGGCGGACTCCGTACCAAAGCGGATCTTTGACACCCAATTGGCTGCCGGCTTCACCGGGTTGTCGACTCCCTCGTTGGCCGCCCTTCATGACAAGGTCTTGCGCATCTCTTTGCCAAAGACCTCGCGGTTGACGGACTGGTTGGCGAGGCCGCTCACCGAGGATCAGCTGGATTATGCGGCCAGCGATGTCGCCCACCTGCTGGAGTTGCGAAACCACCTGGTCGCCGAGCTGGAGGACCGGGGGCGGCTCGAGTGGGCGGAGAACGAGTGTGAGTTGCTGCGAACGGCGACACGTGGACCCCGCGACCCCGATGAGGCGTGGCGTCGGATCAAGGCGGTTCGCCAACTCAAAGGGGAATCTCTCGGCGCAGCCCGGGCACTTGCCGCGTGGCGGGAGACGCAGGCGGCCCGGCTTGACCAGCCTGTCCGATTCATTCTGTCCGACCTGGCGCTGGTGGGTATTGCCCAGCGCAAACCCACGACTCCCGATCAACTCAAGTCCATTCGCGGAGTGGACGATCGGCTTGCTCGCAACGAAACCGGCGAGCTCCTGCTCCGGCTCGTGGAGGAGGGGCAGGCACTTCCGGCGCCAAAGAAGGCTCGCCAACCATCTCGTCCGACCCGACCGGAACTCCGTCCCGCCGTATCGCTGGTCACCGCATGGGTGGCCCAGCTCGCCGGCGAGGTGCACATCGATCCGGCGTTGCTCGGAACCCGCGCCGACATTGAGTCGTTCGTGCGGGGCGACCCGGACGCTCGGCTGGCACACGGATGGCGGGCCGAGCTCGTCGGCGACCCCGCAAAACGGCTTATGACCGGGGATGCTGCTCTCGCATTCGATGGCGACGGAGGGCTTGTGCTCGAGGAACGATCCGGAAATGCCATCTCGCCCCGGTAGCTGACGACCGGGACCGAGCGCTATTATTAAGATCTGTATTGTCGGCACCCCGGAGGAAATGGCTATGAAAAAGGGTCGCCATCGTCGTTTTGAAGAGGCCAGAGCGCTGAAGCGTTCTCATGAGGTCGACTTCGAAGATCTTTTCGAAGACATCAACGACGAGGATTCAGGTGCACACAAACCCGAGCATGATGCGTGGGCTGACGTCGCCGAGGAGTGGCAGAGCAAGGCGGAGTCCGATGTCGCGGATTCTGATTCTGAAGATGTCGACGAACGTGCCTCCGATGCAGCAGGGGCCAGCGAGGCCTAGGTCTTCCCTGTTGCCGCCCGTCGGGTAGGCGCTGGCAACGCCACAACCGTCCCGGTGCCGCTGCATTGTTGGATCAACGCGTCGGCGATCTTGTCGCCTGCGAGAGCAGCGATCTCCCCGCGCAGTGTTTCTGCGGTTGGGATCGATGCCGAATATGCCTCGGGAGCTTCGGCACACCACCACCCGAGATCTGCGCCCGATTCACCCCAGTCGGCTCGTGTCCATTGGCGAACGATGTGGGTGAGCTGATCGTTGTCGTCCAGGTGGTGTTCGACCCGGATCGGTAGCTGCCAGCACACCTCGGGTTTCCACTCGAGCGGATCGATACCGGTGTCCGTGGCGGCGACATGGATCGCGCACCCCGGTCCTCGCTCGAACCCGGGCTGGTTGAGAAACACGCAGCCGCCATCGACGACCTTTGTCACCCGGTCCCCTTCCTCGTCGACGGTCGTGAGCGCATCCACCCACGAGGACCACTCACCGGCAGGGGCGTCGACAGGGGCCTCTGCGTGATGCTGCCAGACGTCAGCGGGAAGTGCCGCGGCGATTTTCATGACCCGCTGGAGGTCATCCTCGTCGGCGAAGTGGGCGCCGTAGCTGCAGCACCCGCGATGCCCGGCGATGTCCTGTTCTTCCTCAATGCCCGCGCAGCCCTGCCCGTAGATGCACTGCCAGCTCGACCGGAAGTACGTGAGGTCGAACAACCAGGTGTCACCATCGTCAGAGCGAAAAGAAACCCACTCACTCCCGGCGGGGAGGTCTGTCGCGTTCGTCGTCACAGGCTGACGCTATCGTCGATGCACAAGAGTTTGTATGGGCAGAGGGGCCGAGGTGGCTGGAGAATTCGACGACATTCGAGAACGGCTGGAGCTGATCGCAGAGGAACTGGCCGACCTCGGAATGCAGCGACTGCGCGAGTCGATCGATGCCGGGGGTTCGGAGCTACCAGCCGACGAGAGACGTCTGGCCAAGGCCCGCCGAGCAGTCGAAAAGGCTGCGTACGTCCTCAGAGAGCCAGATGACCACTAGACGTTGTTGAGGGCGTCGATCAGCAGGCGTAGACGGGCGTAGCCGTGTCGATTGAATCGGAAGGCGATCCGATGCAGATCGAGGTTGTCGTCATCGCGAATCTCGCTGTCGGTTGCAGAGATTCGTTCGATCGCTCCTTCTTCGATGATGTCGTCGAAGTCGCGGTTGAGCGCCCCGAGTTCGTCGTCACGAATTTCCCGCTTGGTGCGAATGACGAGACGGTGACCGACCGCTCGACTGCTGTGATAGGTGCGGTAGAAGCGGTTCACCTCGTTGGCCGCGTCCTCAACACTGTTCGTGATGAACACGAGTCCCATGTCGGCTTCAGAGATGAGTCCGTCGCTGAGAAGTTCGTCGACGACGAATGCCCGCCACCGTTCCCAGTAGGTCGACCCGGGTGGGTCGAGTAACACAACCGGCGCAAGAAAGGTCTTGCCGGTCTGCATCAGGGTGAGGAGCTCGAAGGCTTCGTCCATCGTGCCGAAGCCACCAGGCAGGATCGCGTAGCCCTGCGATTCCTTCATGAACGTGACCTTGCGCGTGAAGAAGTAGCGGAAGTTGATGAGCTTGGGGTCGTCGGCAATTATCTCGTTGGCCGACGCTTCGAAGGGCAACACGATGTTGATACCGAAGCTGTTCTCCGCACCGGCGCCTTCCAGACCCGCAGCCATGATCCCGGGTCCAGCTCCGGTCATCACCATCCACTCGAGTTCGGCCATCTTCGCGCCGAACTCCTTGGCGGCTTCGTAGGCGGGGTCGCCGGGTTTGATGCGAGCCGAACCGAAGATCGTGCACTTCGGAATGCCCTGGTACGGGCCGAACACGTGGAACGCGTACCGAAGCTCCTTCAAGGCCGCGTTGACCAGCTTCTTGTCGGCGCGGTCGACGTCCTCCAGCCCCATGCGCAAGGCGGTGACCATCATCTCGAAGACGAGGTCATCGTCGTCGCCGCGGAGATCCGCTTCGGTGATGATCTCCGCGATGTGCTCGTCGAGTTTTGGTTTTCCGGTGCGGTACCGAGGCAGCTTGGTCACAGCGCGATGGTAGCGCTCAGCTCTGGGCGGCCCGCGGAAGACTCTGCGTGGGAGCTGGGGGGAGGGAGGCTGCGCCGGACGACCATGTCGGCTACCGCGGATGTCGACCGGAAGTGTCGACGTGTTGTAGCAGTTCGTATCTCGTGTTGCGCTGTCGCAACTGACGGCCGAGGGGGGTGATGGCGGCTTCGAAGTCTTCGCGGCCGAGTTCGGTGCCGTGGCTGGCGCCGGCGGCGCGGCTGATGTTCTCGTCCATGAGAGTCCCCCCGAGATCGTTGACGCCCGCGTGCAGCAGTTGGGTCACGCCCTCGAGTCCGATCTTTGGCCACGACGCCTGAATGTTGTCGATTGCGCCGTGGTAGACGATACGAGCCACCGCATGCATGAGCAGGGTTTCGCGGAAGGTTGGACCACGTCGGGCCCGCTGGCGTAGGTAGATCGGTGAGGCCATGTGCACGAAGGGAAGGGTCACAAACTCGGTGAACCCACCCGTTTCCTTCTGCAGCGCGAGCGTGCGCAGCATGTGCCGAGCCCAGTGCACGGGTTGCTCGACCGCGCCAAACATGATCGTCACGTTCGACGTCATGCCAACGCGGTGGGCGAGGCGATGGGCTTCGAGCCATTCCTCGGTGTTGACCTTGTCCGGGCAGAGAATCGCTCGGATGTCGTCATCGAGGATCTCTGCTGCTGTGCCCGGCAGCGACTTCAGGCCGGCATCCTTGAGCCGTTGCAGGTAGGACTCGAGCGGCTCATTCAGTCGCTTCGCACCTTCCGTAACTTCAAGCGCCGTGAACCCGTGGATGTGGATCTCCGGCGCGGCTGCATGCACGGCGTTGATCACATCGAGGTAGTAGTCGCCGTCGAAGTCGGGATGGATGCCACCTTGGAGGCACACTTCGGTGGCACCGAGTTCCGCGGCCTCCACGACCCGTTCGGCCATGTCATCGAGTGTCAGCAAATACGGCGCGCCGCGCAGGTTCAGGGACAACGGTCCTTTCGAGAACCCGCAGAACTGGCACTTGAAGGTGCAGACGTTGGTGTAGTTGATGTTGCGGTT
>SHLQ01000297.1 GCA_004282895.1 Acidimicrobiales bacterium | reverse complement strand
CTACGAACCCGGGCCGTTTCGCGTTCTGTGGAGCGTCAGCGGCGATAACGACACCTCACGCTCCACAGATCCGGTTCAGGCGAAGCGGTCGCGGAGTTCGCGTTTGAGCATCTTGCCGCTGGCGTTGTGGGGGATCTCGTCGACGACCTCGAGGCGAGTGGGCAGCTTGTAGCGGGCGAGATGATCCTCGGCATAGGCGCGTAGCTCATCGAGCGACAGGGTCGAGCCTGCGACCAGATGCACGACCGCGCAGACCGCTTCGCCCCACTGCTCCGACGGCGTGCCGATTACCGCCACCTCGGTGATCGCCTCGTGTCCAAGGAGTGCCTCCTCGACCTCGGCCGGGTAGACGTTCTCGCCACCGCTGATCACCATGTCTTTCACGCGATCCACCACGAAGTAGAAGCCGTCCTCATCGACGTAGCCAGCATCGCCGGTGCGGAACCAGCCGTCGGGGTCGATCGCCTCGGCGGTCGCCTCCGGACGGTTCCAGTAGCCCTTCATGATGTTTGGCCCGCGGGCACAGATCTCCCCTTTGGTGAAGGGTTCAGTGACCGTGGACCCATCCTCGGCCATGAGCTTCATGTCCATGAAGAACACCGGTCGTCCCGCGGAGCCAAGCCTGGCCGCGGTGTGCTCCTTCGTGAGCACGGTGAGCGACGGGGATGTTTCGGTCAGGCCGTACCCCTGTTGAAAGGGCACACCGATGCCGGCATACCGCTTCATCAGTGGTTCCGGAACAGGCGCGCCGCCGCAGATAGTCACCCGGATCGATGACAGGTCGGCGGTGTCGAACTGTGGCAGCTGGCTCATGAAGAGGAACATGGCGGGGACACCAAAGAGTGAAGACACCTCGTAGGTCTCGATCGCCTCGATGGCAGCTGCGGGATCGAAGTGTCGATGCAGGATGATTCGCCCGCCGCGCTGCATTACCACCAGGGTGGTGACGTTGAGTCCACCGATGTGGAACAGCGGCGCGATCACGAGCGAGGTTTCGTTGTCCGTGTACTCGCCGGTGAGCATCGTGCCGGTGTTGTTCCACCAGATGTTGGCATGGGTGAGCATTGCTCCCTTGGGGTGCCCGGTCGTACCTGACGTGTACATGATGAGCGCCGTGTCTTCGGCGTCGGTGACCGCGATGTCATCGATCGCGGTGGATGCGGCGAGCAGCTCCTCGTAGTCCTCCCACCCCTCGGGGCCACCTTCCACTCCTATCCAGCGCTCCACGGGCACGTCGGAACGCACTCCATCGATGATTGCGCGGTGGTCGGGGCCGACGATAAGCGTGTGGACGCCGGCATCGTCGAGCATGAAGGCGAGCTCGGGTCCGGTCAGGCGGAAGTTCAGGGGCACGAAGATCGCGCCGAGGCGGGCGCAGGCAAACATGGACTCGAGAAATGTCGGGTGGTTGAACGCGAGGTACGCGACGCGATCGCCGTGCTGCACACCTCCGGCACGCAACAGGGCCGCGACCTTCTTTGTTCGATCGGCGAAATTTGCGTACGTCCACGTCTCCCCCTCGAAGGTCAACGCGGGCTTGTTCGGGGTTTGGCTGACGCGACGATCGAGCCACGCAGCAAGTGTGTGATTTGGAGCGACCATCTACTTCTCCCCCAGGTGACGGCACGCCCATCATGTCATCCGGCGCGGCCTTCGCACGAAGCGCATTTTTCAACAAATGCGTCGCTTTTGCATCCGACAATCGGTTTTAGTGCGAAATACAAGTACATCAACCCCCACAAAGGAAATGCACGATGAAATTCACGACCCGAAAGTCCATGGCGGCAATCACCCTCGCATTCGGCCTTACCGCCGCTGCGTGCGGCAGTGACACAGCCGTCGAAGCCGCAACGGTGACCGGCGATGCTCCCGAGACCGAGGCGATGGAAGACGAGGCAATGGCCGATCTTCCTGCCACCGTTGTTGACATCGCCACCTCCAGCGATGACTTCAGCACGTTGGTCGCTGCGGTCACCGAAGCCGGCCTCGTCGAAACCCTCCAGGGCGAAGGTCCGTTCACGGTGTTCGCACCGACCAATGCTGCCTTCGAGCAGGCATTGGCTGACCTTGGCCTGACCGCCGAAGAGCTGCTTGCGAGCCCCGACCTCGGCGGCATCCTCACGTACCACGTGGTTGCCGGCAAGATCGATGCTGCAGCAGCAATCGCCGCCGACGGCACCGAAGTTGAGACCGTGAACGGCGACACGATCATGGTGTCGGTCGTCGATGGCAACGTCATGGTCGACGGCGCAACCGTCACCACAGCCGACCTTGAGGCCCAGAACGGAATCGTCCACGTCATCGACGCGGTCATTCTTCCCGGCTAGTCCCTCCCACTTACCAAAACGGGCCTCCAGGGTCATCGTCGTCCCTCCGGCGACGATGTGGGGGTTGTGCCAGCTCTGTCAGGGGCTGGCACGACTCCGTTTTGGGGTCGGTTCGCGCTCCGTTCTGTGGAGCCTCAGCGGCG
>SHLQ01000146.1 GCA_004282895.1 Acidimicrobiales bacterium | reverse complement strand
GTTCACGACCAGCAGCGCCGTGGCGAACAGGCCGACAGGGATGCTCAGGACCGAGGCCAGACCATCGATCGATTCGATCTGGACGAAGGCGGACCCCACCGTGGCGACAACCCCGAAGAACACGAACACGAATACTTCGCCCAGGCCCAGGTAGCCGTACGGGTTGGATCCACCGGTGTAGAACCAGCCGGCCGCCATCGACGCGACACCCACGAGGAGCAGCCACGGTGAGACGGCGAGCGCGAGCAGCAGTCCGGCCAGCCCCGCGACCGCAAACGACAGAACAATCGCCCGTTTGACCGCCGTTGGACTGGCCAGGCCGGATCCCACGAGGCGCAATGGCCCCACGCGATTCGCATCGGTGCCGCGAATTCCGTCGCTGTAGTCGTTCGCGTAGTTCGTGGCGATCTGCAGTGCGAGCGCAACGATCATGGCGGCCACGAACCGCCAGATCACGAACTCTTCGTCGGCAACAGCGGCGGTGCCAACAAAGACCGGCACCACGGCGGCGGGGAGGGTCTTTGGTCTGGCCCCTGCTACCCACAACGCCCAGCCTTGAGGGTGCTCCGTCACCACGTACCCCGATGAACAAGCTCGATGGTCGACAGGCGGGGCCGCGCCGCCGACATACTCGGCCGATCCAGATCGAGGTCGGCATGGCCGATCGCGAGCGTCCCGAGCGCGCGGCGTCCTTCTGGCACCCCGAAGGCCCGTCCAATGGCGGCCTCGTGCTCGAATTGCCCGAAGAAACACGCCCCCAGACCTCTCGCCGCGGTGGCGAGCAGCGCCGTTTGCACGGCGGCGCCACCGTCCACCCACCAGTAGGGCACCGGCCAGGCGTCTTCACCTGCGCCGAGACCGGTGGTGGCCTTGTCGGGCTCCGCATACCGGCTGACATAGGCATACGGGTCCACGTAGGGGATCACCAAAACGGGAGCCAGCAACAGCGCCGGCCACGGAAAGGTCTCCCTGGCGTCGGCCGCCAGGCTGACATCCCAATAGCCGGGTACATCCTCGTCGCTCAGTACCAGCAGCTCCAAAGAGCGTGTGTTTCCTGCGGATGGACCGCGGAGCATCTGTTCGCAGATGTCGTCGATCGCGGCGCCGTCGACTGCCTGCGACGTGAACGCTCTGGTCATCCGGCGGCGGCGAACCGCCTGATCGAACGTGGCTTCAGGCGAGCTTGGCAAGGTCCTCGGACATCGCCCAACCGAAGCCGACGAGAGAATCGCCGTTTTCGGCGTCGACCGAGTCGAACAGCTCGTGCATGTCCGCGGAGATGGCGTCAGCCTTGAGCGACGCATGGTCAAAGACATACGGCAGCGAACCGTCACCGGAAGCCGTGAACGCGCGGTCGGCGTAGCGCAACGGTGAGACACCGAAGCGCTTCGCGAAACGGCGGCCCCATGCCCGTTCCTCGCCGCTGGCGCGGTGGTCCGGCCGCGGGACGATGTCCTGAAAGGGCTTGAGCGCTTCGAACGCATCCGGGCTCAGCATGCGGGTGCCGACAACCACGTCCTCATCGGGAAACGCCATGACGGCTCGATGCATGAGATCGGTCATGAGACCACGTACGACGCTGTCGCGCCGCGAGGTCCGGCACACGCTGGCGAGGCCGATGATGATCGCCGGGGTTCCGCCGATGCGCTCAAGGGTGTAGAACGCAAATCCCTTCAGACGGCCGTTCTCCATCGCCTGGGAGCACAAGACCCACTCCTCGGTCTGTTTGGACAACGCACCTACCTCGAGTGGAACCGGGTGTTCGGCGCACAAATCGGCCATCTCGGTAATTTCTGCATCGCTCAGTGCGATGCAGTCTTTGCTGTCAACTTCCAATGCCATTAGCTGAAACGCCCCATCACTCGGTCGTAGTTTTGCCCTCTATAGTCCAGTCCAAATTTGCCCCGTGGGCAAACCGGGTCAAACAATGACTGCGTCGGGTCCGAGGAGAATTCGAAGCCCAGCAACAAGGCCATTGCCGGTATCCACGGTATAGGTCTCCGGCAGGCGAATGACTTGGCGATCGTCGAGATGAAGAAAGACCTCTGAATCGCCGGGGTGTTCGGACAGCAGATCCTTGAGCTCATCCAGCTTGCGTGGATCGTGAGCGTGGATGGGCAACCGCACCCGCACGGGTGACGCCGCTTGCATTTTTGACGAGTCGAACACCTCGAGGTCCTGGGCGATGAACTTGGGGATGTCGTCGCTGGCATCGAGTCGACCTCGGACGACCACGATGCTGTCATCGATCAGTTTGTGGCCGTGTTCGGTCATCGTGCGAGGGAAGACCATGACCTCGATCGAACCCTCCAGGTCCTCGAGCTCGAAGATGGCCATGAGGTCACCTTTGCGGGTCCACTTCTTCTGCAGGTTGGTGACGACACCACCCACTCGAAGGAACGCGCCGTCGACCTCGTCCTCCAGCGCACCGACCGTCTTGTCGCAGCGGCGCTTCAGCGCGGCCTCGTAGCCGAGGATCGGATGATCGGAGATGTAGAGACCCAGCATCTCCTTCTCGAACGCCAGGCGAGGCATCTTCTCGAACTCGACGTCCTCGATTGGCGGCCGATCATCGAAGCTGGGATCGGCGCCGAGGTCACCGAACAATGTGGCGACGCCGAGATCGTGCTCCTTGCGGGAGGCAACCGTGCGATCGATGAGAATCTCGTGCACGTTGAGCAGGCCCTTGCGGGGGTGGCCAAGACTGTCGAACGAACCCGCCTTGATGAGCGACTCGATCGTGCGTTTGTTCAGCACCTGATAGTCGACCCGTTCGATGAAATCCATGAAGTCGATGAAGGGCCCATTGGCGTCGCGCTCCGCCACGATCAGCTCGACGAGCGCCGATCCGACATTTCGCACCGCCGACATGCCAAAAACGATGCGCCCCAGCCCGGGGTTGTCGAGATCAGGAATCGGGTGGAAGTCCACCCGAGCTTCGTTGATGTCGGGCACGACGACCTCGATGCCCATGATGCGGCACTCGTTGAGATAGACGGCGGCCTTGTCGAGGCTCGACTTCACACTCGTGAGGAGTGCGGCCAGGTACTCGACCGGATAGTGCGCCTTCAACCAGGCGATTTGATACGCGATGAAGCCATAGCCGTAGGAGTGGCTCTTGTTGAAGGCGTAGTCGGCGAACGGCTCGATGATCTCCCACCACTTCTCGCCCAGCTGTGTGCCGTACCCGGTGGTCTCGCAGCCCTCGATGAACTTGACCTTCTCCTTGGCCATGACTTCGCGGATCTTCTTGCCGCAGGCTTTGCGCAGGCTGTCTGCGTCGGCGAGGGAGTATCCGGCGAACTTCTGCGCCACGCGCATCATCGATTCCTGATAGATCATCAGGCCATACGTCTCGGACAGAATCTCCCCCGCGTCCTCATGCAGCAGCTCGACCTCTTTGCGACCGTTCTTGCGATCGGCGTAGTCGTTGTGCATGTTGGCTTCCATCGGACCCGGCCGATACAGCGCAACCAGTGCGGCCACATCGTCGAAGCTCGTGGGTTTCAACGACTTCATCAACGAACGCATCGGTGTTGACTCGAGCTGGAACACACCGATGGTGTCGCCCCGTTGGAGCAGCTCGTACGTCGGCTGATCGTCGAGGTCGACGTTGTCGATGTCGATGTCGATATCGCGGGCCGTCTTGATGAGGCGGAGCGTGTCGTCGATGACATCGAGATTTCGCAGGCCGAGGAAGTCCATCTTCAGCAGACCCAGCGACTCCACGCCGTTCATCTCGTATTGCGTGACGACTGGGGCCTCTTCGATGGGTTGGCCGGACTCGGGCTTCCGCTGGATGGGGAGGTATTCGGTGAGTGGCTCTTTGGTGATCACCACCGCCGCCGCGTGGATGCCATCGGATCGGCGCAGACCCTCAAGACCCTTCGCAACGTCGACCACTTCTGCCATGACCGGGTCGGTCGCCACGAGGTCGCGCAGCTCACCCGCTTGGGCATAACCGGCCTCGTACTTCGGGTGTTTCTCGAAGCAGTACTGCAACGGGGTGTCCCGACCCATGATGAGTGGGGGCATCGCCTTGGCCGCTTTGTCCCCGACCGCATAGGGGTAGCCGAGGACCCGGGCGGCGTCTCGAACAGCGGCACGGGCTTTGATCTGGCTGAACGTGACGATCTGGGCCACGTGGTCCCGCCCGTACCGTTCCGCGCAATAGCGAATCATCTCGTCGCGGTACCGCGAGTCGAAGTCCATGTCGATATCGGGCATGGAGATTCGGCTGGGATTCAGGAACCGCTCGAACAGCAGGTCGTATTTGATCGGGTCGAGGTCGGTGATCCACAAGCTGTAGGCGACCGCGCACCCGGCCGCGGAACCACGGCCCGGCCCCACCCGGATGTTGCGATCGCGGGCGTACTTGATCAGATCCCAGGTGATGATGAAGTACGACGAGAACCCCATGTCCTTGATCGTGTCGAGCTCGAAGTCGATACGGGAAACGATCTCGTCGTTGAGGTCCGCTCCCCAGCGCTTGCGGGCGCCCTCCATGGTGAGGTGCCGCAGATACTCATCGTCGTCGGTGAAGCCCTCGGGCAGGGGGAAGCTCGGTAGCTGCGGTTCGCCGAACTCGATCTCCACGTCGCACCGCTCGGCAATCCAGAGCGAGTTGTCGCACGCAACCTCGACCTCACGCCACATCGAACGCATCTCCGCCGCGCTCTTCAGGTAGTGCTGATCGCCATGGAACTTGAATCGGTCGGGGTCGCTGCGCAACGAGCCGGTCTGCACACACAGCAGCGCGTCATGCGCGGAATGGTCGGCCTGATGGGTGTAGTGGCTGTCGTTCGTGGCCAGAATCGGCGCACCGATGTGTTTCGCAATCTCGAGCAGCTGCGGGTTCGTTCGCTGCTGCTCGGGGATGCCATGGTCCTGTAGCTCGATGAACAGATTGTCCCGACCGAAGATGTCCTGCAGCCGCCCGGCTCGCTTCACGGCCTCGTCGTAGTTGCCCTGCAACAGTTGCTGCAGCACCTGACCACCAAGGCATCCGGTCGTGGCGATGAGCCCCTCGCTGTGTTCGTCGAGCAGCTCCCAATCCACGCGGGGTTTGTAGTGGAATCCTTCGAGGTACGCCCGCGAGCTCAGTTGAATGAGGTTCTTGTAACCAACGTTGTTCTCGGCCAAAAGGATGAGGTGGTAGTAGAGCTTCTTGCCACCGGCGGTCGAACCACCGGAGTCGTCGAGTTTTCCGCGCCGGGAGGGACGTTCGCTGCGGTGATCGTGAGCCATGTAGGCCTCGGTACCGAGGATCGGCTTGATGTCATGCGCCTTGCAGGACTTGTAGAAGTCGAGGATCCCGTACATGTTGCCGTGGTCGGTAATGCCAAGTGCCGGTTGCCCATCCGCCGCTGCCGCCGCAACCAGCTCGTCCAGGCGCGAAGCACCATCGAGCATCGAATACTCGGTGTGGACATGGAGGTGGGCGAATGACCCAGCCACTTACTCTCCTCGAACTACAGGCGTGTGGTTCTTTCTACAGGGAAGACCAGCATCTAGCCACACTCTGACAGGATCACCGCGCTAGACGACCGCCGACAGCACCGGAACCAACATTTCGGCTTCTGTGAGGGAACCGTGCCTTCCCCGGAGTCGGTCGGAATACCGCTCCTCCGGATCCTCGAAGCCCACCGGCTCATGCGCCACAAGGGCCACATCACCCAGACGATTTCGCGCGGCATCGGTCACGTTCGGGCCAAACCAGCCTTCATCGATGACCTGCTCCCGCGTCCGAACCCACGCGCGCGAACCATGAAGCTCCTGTGCGGCCGCTGCAAGCTCCCCTGTCGCTCCTGGAGCGGCGTGCAGCCACCGGAACCGAGGTTCACCCGATCGACCCCGCACCATACGCAGGACGTCCTCGTGCACTGGCAGAAGGTCTGGAGCGTCGATCTGGCCGTGGTCGGCGGTGACAACAAGTGCCGTACCGGTCGGAAGTTGTTGCAGCAGCTGATCGACGAGCCAGTCGCAGAACGCGAGCTCCGTGCGGAAATGGGGGCCGCTCACCCCATAGATGTGCGCAACATGATCCAGACCGTCGTAGTAGGCGTAGACGCGTCGATCACCGGCACGCACCCGCTCGGTGGCAATTGCCGCAATCGACGACGGATGGTCATACCCGTGATAGGGCCGGTCACCAAGATAGGCCTCGGTCAGCGCCGAGTTGCGAAATTGCCGCTGGCTGATGACGTCCCAACTGCCCCCACTGAACGGTTCCGCGGCCTGAACCACGTTGGGAACCGCAACGTCCCGATGATCCGCGCCGCTGACCGTCCATCGCAGCGCATTCATCACGCCGCCGCCCACCGCAAAGCGATAGCCGACAATGCCGTGTTCCCCCGGCGGTACGCCGGTCGAGATGGACGTAAGCGCGGCCGCGGTCGTGCTGGGAGCCACTGTCGTGACCGAGCCGCCCTCCATTGCAGACAGGGTCGGAGCGACATCGCGGCTCGCGTCCAGCTGCATCCAGCCGAGCGAGTCGAGCACAAGAAGGACGACCGCCGGTGCCGCCATCACCGCATCAGGCAGGAGTTGGCAGGGTGTGCCCCACGTCAGTGCCGGGACAATGGCCGTATTCGAGTGGCCGCCGAAGTCCGGGAGCACCATGGCCGTCGACATCGTCTGATCATCCCACATCGCTCAGGGAACCCCACTCCGGGGCACCGAAACTGTCGAGAACCGCCACCATGTCCTCCGGCAACGGCGAGGCGAACTCGCACCACTCCCCCGTGGCGGGATGGCGAAACCCGAGCGACGCGGCATGTAGCGCCGGCCGGTCGATGGTCGACCCTTGGCGTCCGCCCGAATAGCGGGTGTCGCCGTAGACCGGGTGATGAATCGCTTCAAGGTGCACGCGAATCTGGTGGGTGCGGCCGGTATCGAGGACACAAGACACGAGGCACACCGCCGGTTTGGCCCACATCGCCAACACCCGATACGTCGTGCGTGCGGGTTTGCCGTCCTCTCGAACGGTCATTCGCGTCGCGTCGCGGACACCCCGGCCGAGCGGTGCGTCAATAATCCCCTCGCGGGCGTCGGGGTTGCCCCAGGCGACGGCGCGGTACGTCCGCGCCACCGTGCGAGCCTTCAGCTGTGCCACGAGGTCGTCATAGGCTGCCGGCGTCCGGGCCACCATGAACACTCCCGACGTTCCCTTGTCCAACCGGTGCACGATCCCTGGCCGCATTGGGTCACCAACGTCGGCAATATCGGGATACCGAGCGAGGAGCCCCTGGGCAACCGTGCCTGTCGTGTTGCCTGCACCAGGGTGGACCACCTGGCCCGGCAACTTGTTGACGACAATGACCTGTTCATCGACATGCAACACGTCTACGTGGACGTCCGGATCTGGCTCGAGAAACTCAACGGTCTCGCCCAGGTCAGGTGGAAAGGTCAACGTCTGATCCGCCCGCACCCTGGTCGAACGCGCGGTCACCACAGAACCATCCAGAGAGACCTGTTCGCCGGCGATCGCGTCCGCGGCGGTCGAGCGCGACACGTCGGCCACCATTGACAGCACCCGATCGATGCGTTCTCCGTCGAGCGCGTCCGGGATTACCTCATTCACGGGAGCCCAGCAGCACCACGACAAACCCGCCGACCACGATGGCAATGTCGGCAACGTTGAATACCGGCCACCAATCCGCGCCTTCGATGAAGTCAATCACCGCGCCCCGCATAAACCCGTCGCCTTCGCGGAACAGGCGATCGAGCACATTGCCGATCGCTCCGCCCTGAATCAGACCGAGACCGAATACCAGCCACTTGTTTTCGATATCCCGAACGAAACGAAAGAGCCACAGCGCAACACCGACGGCAATAACACCGAATACCGGGCCAAACCCGCTGCCGAACGAAAACGCCGAGCCGGTGTTGTACACGAGTCGCAGTGACGACCCGAGGGGCCCGTCGATGTCTGAATCGTCGAGCGCCGATATTGCCCAGGCCTTGGTGATCTGGTCGATGACAACAACAGCCAGACCCACTGCGCCGAGTTGTAGCCGTCGACGACGGACCGCCTCTGGCGAAACGACGTCGGAGGCGGAAAGGTCGAGATCAGCGGCGCCCGAGGCCACCGACCTTGTACTCCACTCGCTGGGATGCCCAGGGAATCGCCTCGAGGCGTTCCTTCGGGATCGGCTTGCCCGATTCAACACACACGCCGTAGACGCCCTTGGCAAGGCGATCCAGCGCGGCATCGATCTCTTCGACAGCCTGTTGTGCCTGGGCGCTCAGCGCCAGGTCACGTTCGCGTTCCACGGCAAGGGTGTCCCCTTCGCCGGACTCCTCATCAAACTGCACGTCGCCTGGCTCGCGGTCGAGCACGAGTGAATCAGCCTCTGCCTTGTAGGTGGCAGCGGAGTGGGTGTACTTCTCCCGCTCCTTCACCAACTCGGCTTTCTGCTTCTTGAGGAAGTCCTTCTTGAACGCCTTGTCTGCAACCTTCTTGAACGCAATCAGGCGCTCCTTTTCGGCGGCGCGGGCATCGTCAGCTCTACTGACTCCGGACTTGGCAACCACCTTCTTCGCGGGCGCCTTCTTCTTGGCCGGAGCCTTCTTGGCAGGAGCCTTCTTCTTCG
>SHLQ01000296.1 GCA_004282895.1 Acidimicrobiales bacterium | reverse complement strand
GCCCTATACGCACCGACGCCGGCTCCGCCGGGGAGGGGCCGGAGGCTGCGGCCGGGAGTTTCGACGAAGTCGAAATCTCCAAGGAACCCGAAGGGGTCCCGGAGGCCCATGTCGATGACCGCGGATCTCGACCGGAAGTGTCGAGAACAAAGGGGACCGCTCTCGCCCGCATAACGCTGGCCACTACCGGCGTGGCCATAATCGTCGGGACCTTGGTTACTGGGTCCGGCCCGCATACCGGTAGTGATGAGTCTGAGGTGCCGGTGCCGCGGTTGGGGTTTGAGATCCGGGAGATCACTCGGGTGCACAGCGTTGTGGTGTGGGTTGCCGTGGCACTGATGTTGTGGACGTTGTATCAGCTCAAGGATTCGCCTCGCGCTCGACGGCAGCTCACGATCATTGCGGGCGTCGCCGCCGCGCAGGGCGGCATCGGGTACCTCCAGTACTGGAGCGGTGTGCCCGAGGTGCTCGTGGCCATCCACATCGCCGGCGCCGTGACGCTGTGGGCGCTGCTCAGCCTCTTCACCTTCGAACAAGCTGTTGAGATACAGCTCGACACAGTCACCTCCGCCGACGCACTGATCGAGGCGCGGAAATGACCGCACCGATGGAGACCGCCGAAGGTGACCTCGACACGGACGTCATCATCGAGACGGAGTCGCCGTGGATCGTGCTTGTCTGGAACGACCCGATCAACCTCATGAGCTATGTCACCTTCGTGTTCCAGAAGCTCTTTGGTTATTCCAAGGAGAAGGCCACTGAGCTGATGCTCGACGTGCACGAAAAGGGACGTGCTGTCGTGTCGAACGGCACGCGGGAGAAAGCCGAAGCAGACGTGGCCAGACTCCATGAGCATGGGTTGTGGGCGACGATGCAGAAGGACGACTAGTGGCCACGTCTGCCAGCCGCTTCTTCGAACCCACCTCCGACGGCACCCTCACGGTCGAGCTGGGCGAACATGTCCGCGAGTTGCTCGGCAACCTCGTGCAGCAACTGCGAGAACTACTGATGATCGATGAGTCCGACGATCTCGCCCGCCTGTACCCCACCGCCTATCCCGACGACGCCGATCAGGACGCGTTTTATCAACAGATGGTGCACGATCAGCTTCTTATGAGTCGTCTCGAAGGCATCGACATCGTCGAGCGAACACTGCGGGCCGAACAGATCACGAGCGACGAAGCCGATGCCTGGATGGGCACGGTCAACCAACTCCGACTCGTGATCGGAACCCGACTGGACGTCAGCGAAGACGATCCGCCAATCGACGCGGACGACCCGGAGCGCGACCACCGCATCATCTATCAGGCGCTCTCGCACATCCTGGAAGATCTGACCGAGGCCCGCGGTTCGTTGCTCTGAGCGTTACCTCTCGGCGGCCTCAACCAGAACGTCGCCGGCGATTTCGACCCGTCGCTGGTCATTGTTGACGACCACGATGAGTATGTCGCCGGTGCCGGGATCCAGTTGCATAGTGGCGTTGAACCCGGTGATCGAACCTCCGTGTCCCAGACCAAAGTGATCGCCGGGGTGCAGGCCCAACCCGTATTCGGGAGTGGCGCCGGTCGGATACATGTCGGCGACCAGCACCTCGGGGATGATGCGACCCGCGAACAGTGCATCGACAAACTCCACCAGGTCCTCAACGGATGAGACCAGGGCACCTGCAGTCCACGCCGCCGTCGCGACCGACACATAACTCCCGTCGCCGGTCGAGCCCCGGCCCGAGCTGGTGGTGTAGCCACTCACAACATCGCCGGTGCCGTCGTCGAACGTCATCGTGTCGAGCCCGAGCGGTCCGCTCACCACGGCTTCCAGAACGGCGTTGGCCGACTGCCCGGATACCTCCTCGATCATTTGCCCCAGGAGGATGTAGTTCGTGTTCGAGTAGCCGAAGCTGCTGCCGGGCTCGAAGAGCTCATCCTCTTCACCGACGAAACTGAGCATGTCCTCCGGCGAAAGCACTCGTTCCCGATCTCGGAAGAGCGCGTCCCACAGCGCCTCCGAGTCCGTGTAGTTGGCAATGCCGGAACGATGCCCCAGCAGCTCGCGGATGGTCACGTCCGCACCCAGCGGCGTATTGGGCAGATAGGTGTCGAGCGCGACATCGAGTTCAACGTCGCCGCTCGCGACAAGATCGAGTACGAGCGTCGCGATCACGGTCTTCGAGATGCTGCCCATCCGTACAACCGCGTTGGGCTGCAGTGCTGTCCCGTCCGGTTCGGTACCCGCCGCCAGGACGATGACCTCTCCCCCGTTGCCGGCCCGGATCGCAGCGACTCCACCTCCCGCGGCGCCCTCGGCCCACTCGTCGAACGCAGCTTGAAGCCCGACCGGATCCAGCGGTGCCACGAAGCCGTCGCGGGTCTCGTCGGCGCCACACGCGACCGCAAGAACAGCCACCACAACCAACGCCGCAACACGCCTCATCTCCATGAAACTACCAAAAAGGGGTCTGACCCCTTTTTGGTGAAAGGGGTCAGACCCC